>CACWLT010000331.1 GCA_902761695.1 uncultured Ruminococcus sp. | reverse complement strand
TCAGCTCGTCCCGGTCCGCGAAGCCGTAGAGATCCGCCGCGTCCTCCCGCAGGGCCAGATGGGTCCAGATCCGGACGGGAGCCGATTCCAGACGGGTGCCGTCGGGAGCGAAGGCGGGAGCGGGCAGGGAAGAGAGGGTCCGGGAGGTCACCGTCACCCGGAAGCCCACCCCCGCGCATTCGATCACCACGGCGGAGGCGGCGGCGTTGATTTCAAGGATCTGTCCGTATAAGGTCTCAATCATGTTCTTTCCTCTTTCGTTTCATGCGGTACAGGGGGATCAGCCCCTCCGTCAGGCATCCGGCCGTGAAGAGCAGGGCCCCGGCGGCGGTCAGAATCCAGCCGTTTCGGACGCAGGCGGGCCGGTAGCGGAACCGGATCTCGTGTTCTCCGGCGGGGATGCGCAGGGCCATGAGTGAATCCTTCAGTACGGATACTTCGGCCCAGGGACGTCCGTCTACGGTCACCTGCCAGCCCTCGTCCATGGGAATGGTGGTGAAAAGCAGCTCGCGTCCCGCCGGGATCGTCACCGTGCCGTAAAGCTCGTCGTCCCGCTCGGAATACACGGTCATGACGCCGCTCTGCAGGTCGGATATCGCGTCACGGAAGGCTTCCTCGTCGAAATACCAGAAGCAGGACACGCCGGAGCGGATGTAGATCTCGTCCTTTTTCAGCACCAGGGAGGCATTGATGATCTCCCCGGGCTGGAACCGTCCCAGCTCCCGGATGGAGAAGTCCTCGCCGTCGAAGTACTTGCCGATTTTGGATCCGTTCAGCATGAGGGAGGCTTCGCGGGGCCATTTGGAGGGGAAGTAGCAGTAGAGCGCGTCCGTGGAATCGATCTCCACCGTAAAGACCACCGAGGCCCCGCCGGAGCCCGTCTTGCGGAAGCCCTTGTGACCGGTGGCGAAGATGGTGTCGCAGCCGATGTTGTCCGTCCCCATGAGCTCCGCCTTGTGCCAGACCGCCACTTCCCGGCCGGTCATGGCGGAGAGCAGCTTGTTCATGTAGGTGAAGGGGTCGGTGTAGGTCTCCAGCTCCTCGTCGTAGTCCTTCAGCGCGTACTGCCCCAGATTCATCACCTCCGGGGATACCGCGTAGGCCAGGGACAGGGACCAGGGATTCTCATAGACGTCAATGTGGGTGTCCGTGGAGCCGATCAGGTCATAGAGATCGTGGATGTAGTTCATGACGGGCTTGTCGTCGGTCTCGTCCGCCATGACGTATTTGATGCCGAACAGGGCGTCGGTGACGGCGGTGGCCCCGGCGTACATGGACCAGTGGGACTGAGCCGCGTAGCCGAACTGGGCCAGCAGCTCTACAGCCCGGGCGTTCAGGGTGGAGGTGGAATTGGACATCCCCCGGATCCCCAGGGCGAAATTGTCGTTCTTTTTCCGGTGCACCAGCTTCTCCGACCGGAAAAATGTGGGATCCTCCTCCGTCAGGGCCACGGCGGGCTCGTAGGTGGAGATCATCTGCCGGTAGGATTTCCGGGAGGAATAGGACACGTCCGCGTCCAGCGCGATCATCATGAGCAGGCCGTTGGCAGAGGCCTCGAACACCGCGATGATGCTGAGGACCAGCGCCGCTGCCCGTCTGCTCCGCCGGGTCTGTGGTGAGGTCTGACGGGATTTCTCCGATCCGCCCTCATGCCGGGAGGCGGGAGCGGGGGAGGGCGGATCGTCCGGGATCCGGTCCTTCGCGATGTCCTCCGCGTTTTTCTCCTCGATGACCGTCCAGCGGGGAAAAACGAAGTCCAGGATCAGCTTCTTCTCCGGGCTGTTGGCCTGGGAGGTATGGTACACCGGCAGTTTCACCCCGATCCGGGGAATCTGCAGCTGCCCGATGATGCCCTCCGGCCCCTTCAGCAGGTTCTGATACCGGTTGTTCGCCCGGCTGTTCTTCCGGGTAAACACATCTCCGATGGGCTCGGTTTCCAGCTCCGCGTTGTACTCCCCGGCCGCCTGCAGCATCCCGGAGATCTCGGACGCGGGCATCCCATGCACCTGGCTGTAATACCGGCCCATCAGCTCAGCGTTTTCTTTCGCGCTCCACTGCTCGACCCCTGTGGGATAAAGCAGCCACGCGGCTCCCGCGGTCAGCAGCAGGAGGATCAGGAACCACAGAATGAACTTTTTCATTCTCCCGCCCCCTTTTCCGCCGCGGGGCTTTCCTTCGGTTTCTGAGCCTCAGTAGCTTCGTCCGCCGGAGCATCCGTTTCCGCAGGAGCTGCAGTCTCTTCAGGCGTACCGGTTTCCTCAGCTTCCGCTTCCGTGCTCTCCGTGCCCTCCGGCGCCTCCGAAGGAACACTGCTTCCCTCGGAATTCGGCAGGTACTCCCCGCCGTTGACCTCTCCAATCAGATAGATCGGCCAGAGGATAAAATCAGCCCGGCCGACAATGCTTTCCTTCGCGATCGTACCGTAGTCCCGGTTCCGGCTGTCCACGGAGAGGCTGCGCTGATCTCCCGCCACAAAATATTCGTTTGACTCCAGCGTCAGCCTCCGGGTGCTGACTCCGGCGTCCGCCGTCCGCCCGACGGTGTAGGGCTCCTGCAGCTCCTCGCCGTTGACGCGGATCGGGTTTTCGCTGTAGGGGCTCAGAACGACCCTGTCCTCCGGCCCGGCTAGCATCCTTTTCATCTGCCAGCCTTCGTCCCGTTCATAAAGCAGAATATCACCCCGGCGGTATCCCTCCTCCGGTGTCCGCCGAACCAGCACGAGCGCCCCGTCAGGCAGCGTCTCGCCCATGGCGGGGCCGTGCATGGAGGCCAGCGTGTAATACCGGTTAAAGACAAACCATCCGGCAGCGAGGCTCAGAACCAGAAAAATCCCAAGCCCCCAGAGCAGGCGGTTGCGTTTCTTTTCCCGCCGGACTCTGCGCATCTCCCGCAGCAGTTCGTCATATTTCGGGTGATAGATCTCCATCGTTTCACTCCATCACGAAAAGAGTCTGGAAACTCATTTCAATTATACCGCAGAAAGGGGC
>CACWLT010000330.1 GCA_902761695.1 uncultured Ruminococcus sp. | reverse complement strand
GGAGGCCTCACCGCTGTATGTTTCCCCGGATGCTGTGTACCTGAGCGAGTTTTCCGCCATGGGCAGCCGGTATGAGGGCGCGCCCGTTTCGCTTTATGTCCCCGGCGAGGACATCGATCTGAGAGAACAGCAGGTGCTGACGCTGGCCTATTTCGATTATATGACCACCTCCATGACGGCGGCGGTGAACAGCTTCAACAAGACGCACCCCGAGGCGCGGATCGTCACGGAGGACTGGGCGGTCTACAACAATGATCAGAACCCGATGGGCGGCTACGAAAAGCTCGCGAGGGATCTCGTCACCGGAACGGCGGCCCCGGATATCCTCGTTGGGATTCCGGGCCAGCGGCAGATGAAGGCGGCGGTGGAACACGGGCTGTACCTCGATCTCATGCCCTACGTGCAGAAGGACAATTTTGTATCTTCCGAGAATCTCTTCGGCTGTGTGAAGCGGCTCTTCGACGACGGAAAAGGAGGGCTCTGGGGCATAACGCCGAATTTCCAGGTCTCCCAGACCATCGTCTCCACGCCCGCATATCTCGGGGAATACGCGGAAAAGGGGTACTGGACGATTTCGGAGCTCCTCGACTATATCGACGCGCTTCCGGAGGACGTCACGTTCATGACGGGCCTGTACCGCACCCGCTGGCAGGCACTCCCGCTGCTGGATTACGGAAACGGGTACATGGCCTTCGTGGACCGGGAGGCGGGGACCTGCTCCTTTGACAGTCCCGCGTTTATCCGCTGGCTGAACTTTGCGAAAGCCCTCCCGACGCAGGACGAATACAACGCGCGCTCCCCCTATGCCGGCATGGACGCGGAAGCGCTGGCGGAGCCGATGCGGAACGGCCTGATCCGGGCGGCGAGTACGGCAGGGTATCTCGGGGCGAATCAGCTCCGGCGGCTGATGATGGCCTTCAGCACAAAGGACTGGATGCTGATCGGCTATCCCGCTGCCGTGGAACGGGACGGAGCGGGAACCTGCGTCACCTCGACCAACGCCATCATCATCTCCGCCTCCTGTCCCGCGCCCGACCTCGCCTGGGATTTCCTCCGCCGGTGCTTCACCTCCGACGAGTGGCAGGGCGGCATCCCCGCGCTGAAAACCACCTTCGACGGCATGGTGGAGGAGTGGTACGGCCTGCAGTTCGAGGATTACTACGTCCTGCACGACTATAACTGGACCTCCCGCCCCATGGAGAACGCCATCACGGAGGACGATCTGATGTACCCCGGCATGCTCTCGACTTTCGATCGGGCGGACCGGGACAAATTCGCCGCCCTCTTCGACAAAATTGGCGTCACACCGGAAGAGCAGGGCGTGCAGGAGATTTATGACATCCTCTTTGAGGAGGTCTCCGCGTTCTATTCCGGCGTCGGGTCCGCCGAGGACTGCGCGGCGAAGATCCAGTCCCGCGTCTCCATCTGGCTGGCGGAGAACCGGTGACGCCCTGCTTTGCCGTGGGAGAAATCACCAGCGGTCCGGATGCATAATCATTCCTGTTTGCGGCACAATAGGAAAGGATTCTGTCGGAGAACCGGGGTATCCCTGACTCCGGCAGCAGTCAAGCCGCAAAAGGAGAAGCATATGAAAGCAACCGGAATTGTTCGGCGGATCGACGATCTCGGACGAGTCGTGATCCCCAAGGAAATCAGACGGACCATGCGGATCAGGGAAGGTGACCCCCTCGAAATCTACACCGACCGCGAGGGCGAGGTCATTTTCAAAAAGTATTCCCCCATCGGAGAGCTGGCCCAGTTCGCCCAGCAGTACGCGGAGACCCTGTCGAAAACCTGCGGCCTCTCCGTGGTGATCTGCGACCGGGACGCCGTTATTGCCTGCGCGGGCGTGCCCCGGCGGGATTATGCCGACCGCAAGCTGACCGCAGAGGCCGAACGGGTGGTGGAAAACCGTCAGTTCTACACGCCCTCGGAGGGAGAGGTCCTGACGGTGGTGGAGGGAGGCGCGCCGGTGGCCTGCCTGATGCCCATCATCACCGAGGGGGATATCGCCGGGTGCGTTTCCTCCGTTCGGAGCGAGGAGAAATCCTCCGTCGCGCCGGAAATCGAAGCCAAGCTCATCCAGACCGCCGCCACCTTCCTCGGCCGCCAGCTGGAAAGCTGAAACGAAAAAATGCCGTTCCCTCTGATTCGTGCAGAAGGAACGGCATTTTTTTGATCGGAAAAAAACATCTCATAATATTCTCAGTCAAAAAAACAAGCTAAAAAGAAGTGTGAATAAAGAAGAAGAAAAGATGAGCTGCATGTTACCCCGTGCTGCACGTTGAGAGGAAATCTGCACAAGTGGATGATTATAAAAGTTCTTGCCACGCTTCTTTCAAGAAGCCGCGTAACCACTGAGAAAGGATTTAGTCTCAGATCAGCACGCCCCGCAGATGGTCGATTTCGTGCTGGATGATCTGGGCGGTGAACCCAGTAAAGGTGCGGATCTTCGGTTTGAAGGCCTCGTCCTGCCACTTCATCTTCACGGAGCGGTACCGGAGCGTCTCCCGCTGCCCGTCCAGGGAAAGACAGCCTTCGGAGGTCCGGTACGGTCCCGCCGCCTTGATGATTTCCGGATTGAGCATGAGAAGGATGGCCTCCCCGTCCCGTACGGCAATGATCCGCCGCCCGATCCCAATCATGTTGGCCGCCATGCCCACACAGTCCTCCCGATGGGCGTCAAGGGTGTCGTACAGATCCCGCGCCGCCTCAAGGTCATCGGGACCGGCGGGCAGGGAAGGCTGGGAGAGGAAAAATGTGTCGCGGATGATGGTTTTTATCATACGTTCTTGCTCTTTACCCGTCCAGTTCCTCGTTCTTCATGATTTTCTCCACCAGCTTCGAAATCTGCTTGTCCAGCACCTTGCGGTTCTTCGCAGAGGTGGAGGCCCAGTCCTGGTTGTTGGAGGTCACGGCGCGGAAGTAGATGTCCGTGATGTCCGACAGGTACTGGTTGAAGAAGCGGCCCAGCTCGAAGGAGACGGTCTCCC
>CACWLT010000329.1 GCA_902761695.1 uncultured Ruminococcus sp. | reverse complement strand
AGGTCATCCTCACCTTCGAGAGCGGCCTCGTCGCCCAGATGGAGGTCTCCACCTATAATCCCATCCCGCTGCCCCGCTGGATCGTCTACGGGGATCGGGGCGCCATGTCCATGCAGGAAATGGGCGATCCCGCCGTCCACGTCCGCCGCATGACCGGGGATTCCTCCGTCACGGAAAAAGCCAAGGCATTCAAGGACTATAAGGTGGTTCTCCGGGACCAGAGCCGCCACCGCATCGACGGCTTTGAGGAGTTTGACACCTCAAGGACCCCCGGCGGAGACTGGCATTCCCTCTACCGTAACCTGG
Organism: uncultured Ruminococcus sp.; assembly: GCA_902761695.1. GTDB lineage: Bacteria > Bacillota > Clostridia > Oscillospirales > CAG-272 > UMGS1696. The sequence continues at coordinate 2,690 of CACWLT010000329.1, read as the reverse complement.
CGGGCGTCCTCGCCGGCACCGAAGAACTCATCGTCAAGCCGCAGGAGGTTTTAAACTGCATGAAGGTCATCGACGCCGCCTTCCTCTCCTCCCGCGAGGGTGTCACCGTGAAGCTCTGACAGGACAAAATGTGCTTCAGTAAAAATACCGCGCAACGGACATCAGAATCCGCAGCGCGGTGTTTTTTCGCTTCCAACGGTTTTATACTAATTCCACACAAAACCATTGCAAAAGGGTTTTGTGTGATCCTGAAAGTCAGAATGACTTTCAGGACAGTCTAAATCAATGATTTAGACTGGAATTTGTATTACTCGTCAAACATCCCGTAAGCCTCGAGACAGCCCTTCCCGATTGCGTAGAGCATCCGGAGCGCCTCCCGCTTCACGGAAACCGGCACAGCGGCCAGTGCCCCGGAGCCGTGAATCGCCCCCGACGGCAGGAAATTGTCCGCCTCGAAGGTGAAATACCCGCCGAACCCCGCGTCGATCAGCCCCCGCATGACGCTGTCCATGTCGATGGTCCCGAAGAAGGGCGCCAGATGCTGATCGGCCCGCCCGTCGTTGTCGTGGATGTGGACGACCGTCAGATTCTTCCCCAGAGCCGCCATCTCGTCGCGGGGCGGATTCCCCCGCATGTGCCCGTGCCCCACGTCCCAGCAGCAGCCGAACAGCGGATGGTTCATGTACGCGAGAAAATCGTTCATCTCTTCCGCCCTCATGAAGAAATACCGGTTCCCCATGTTGCCCTCCGCGCTGTTCTCGATGCACACTTTCACGTTCCATTTCTCCATGGCCGGGATCAGCGCCTCGTAAAACGGCCGGTTCGCCTTGAAATACCCATCCCTGTCGCCCGGGTAGAGGTAGTCGCTCCCGTATCCCGAGTGCACCACGATGGCCGGGATCCCCAGCCGCCCGCAGGCCTCGATGGACCGCAGCGTCGCCGTCATCCCCCGCTCGTGATAGTCCGTGTTCCCGGGATCGGCGAAGGGATTGTAGTCCGGCGAGTGAGCCTGCACAAAGTCAAAGCCCAGCTTCGCCGCCGCCTCCCCGGCCTCCTCCGCCTGTTTCAGCCACCCGTCCGTCATAAACCGGTGCCCGGGCGCCATGACCTTATAAAAGCTGTAGTCAAGATGCCGAAAGCCCGTCCCCTCGTACATCCGCACCGCCGCCGCGGGATCCCCTCCCACGTATCCGTAAACCTCTCCGATGGTCGTCGCCAGCTTCATGACAGCCTCCCTGTGTCAAAGTCCGGAAGAATCTCCCTCCGGTCCCCGTCCATTATACCGGATCCCCGCCCCGGAATCAACCCCGTTCCCGTCATTCCGCCGAAAAAAACGGACCGCACTCCCCGCCCGCCCTTGACTTGACCGGGGATGCCGTGTTATAATGCAAAAAAAGCACATCTCCGGGAGGACGCGTCATGATGACCACCTACGAGCGGTTCAGCCGCATGTTTGAGCACCGGGAGGCGGACCGTGTCCCCATCATCGACGATATCTGGGCCGGGACCCTGCGCCGCTGGCAGCGGGAAGGCATGCCGGCGGACATGGACTGGCGGGATTATTTCGGCATCGACAAGCTGGAGCGCATCGGCGTGGATATCACCCCCCGCTACGAGCAGAAGGTGCTGGAGGAAACCGACCGCTACCGCATCGTCACCACTCCCTGGGGCGTGACCCTCAAGAACTTCAAGGAACTGGACTCCACCCCCGAATTTCTCGACTATAAGGTCACCGACCCCGAGGCCTGGGCCGACGCCAAAGCCCGGATGACTCTGGACGACGACCGGATCCCGTGGCAGTGGCTGCGGGACAACTACGACAGGTTCCGCGCGGAGGGCCGGTGGATCGAGGCGTCCTTCTGGTTCGGCTTCGATGTGACCCATTCCTGGATGTCCGGCACCGAGACCATCCTCATCGCCATGTACGAGGACCCGGACTGGGTCAGGGACATGTTCGACACCTATCTGGACCGCTGCATCGCCCTCTTCGAGCGGATCTGGGACGCGGGCTATCACTTCGACGCCATCTTCTGGCCCGACGACATGGGCTATAAGGGCGCCACCTTCTTCTCGAACGAGATGTACCGGGAACTGCTCCGTCCCACCCATAAGCGGGCGGTGGACTGGGCCCATAATCACGGCATCTACGCCCACCTTCATTCCTGCGGCGACGTCATGTCCCGGGTGGATGACCTTGTGGAGATCGGGATCGACTGCCTGAACCCCCTGGAGGTAAAGGCCGGCATGGAGCCGATCACCCTCAAAAAGAAGTACGGCGGCCGTCTGACCCTCCACGGCGGCATCAACGCGGTGCTGTGGAGCGACCGGGACGCCATCGTCAGCGAAATCGAGCGGACCGTCCCCGTCCTGAAGGAAAACGGCGGATATATCTTCTCCTCCGACCACTCCGTCCCCAACGCCGTCTCCCTGGAAAACATGAAGGCCATCATGGAAGCCGTCAAGAAAGCGGGCAGCTATTGATCGATCCCCGAAAAAGCACAGCCCCGGCGTATGGTTCATGAAGCGTGAACCGCACCCCGGGGCTGTTTCTTTGTTTATGGTATATCCGTTTTCCGGTCCGAACCGGTGTCATACTATTCTCAGTCTAAAAAGGAAATTTGAATAAGGTATGGGAAAGCAGAACCTGAGAAAATGAGTTGCACGTTACCCCGTGCTGCACTTTGATAAGG
>CACWLT010000328.1 GCA_902761695.1 uncultured Ruminococcus sp. | reverse complement strand
CTCCGCCGCGACGTTTTTGAGCTGGATATCCCCGCTGGTGGTGTGGACGAACAGGGTGTTTTCGGTTCCGCAGTCGTTCAGGACCACGTCGCCGCTGGTGGTGTCCGCCGTGATTCCCCTCGGGACGGAGGTTTTGTACAGGGAGATATCCCCGCTGGTGGTCCGGACCTCGAGCTTGTCCGCCGCGGCGCCGTTCCAGACAATCTCCCCGGAGACGGTCTTCACCTTGGCCGAGCCGAAGCCGATGGTCGCCCCCGCGCTGAAATCGCCGCTCATGGACTCCGCATGCAGATCCGGGCGGAGATCATGGTGCAGGTACAGCTCCACGGACGCGCCGCCGAAGACGAAGAACCCGATGCGCCGGTACCAGGGACGGGTGTCCTTCTGTTCGACGGTCAGCACACCGCGCTCCACGGTCAGGGTCACGGGGGCGTCGGCGGAGCAGGTGACAACGGCATGGGTCCGGTCAAAGGGATCGTCGCTCAAGATGAGGGAGCAGTCCATGAGATCGGTTTTGATGGAGGTGAAGGGCTCCGTCAGGGGGATCTCCTCTGTTTCATAGTCCCTGCTCCCGAATTTCCGCACGTCGAAGCCCACCCGGGACAGGGCGAAGAGAAAGAGCAGTCCTCCGGCGAGGATCAGCACAAAGGCGGTGATGAGAAAGCTTTTTTTCGTCATGATCTGCGCTCCTTTCTGCGAAACAGGGAAACCGCGCCGCGGAAGGTGACATCGGTCAGGCGGGCGGAGAAGCGGGTGAAGGCCGTGCAGAGGAAGAAGAAGAGGATGGCCAGACCCAAGGCGGCCAGTCCCATACCGAGGGAAGCCATGGCGGCGGGCATGCCTTCTCCGATAAACAACGGGACCGACGAAGCGATCAGCACCGCGCCGCTTATCGCCAGGGAGGCAAACACGCCCCAGAAGGAAACGACGAGGGCGAAGAGCACGATATACAGGCTGAAGAGGACAAGGGCCGCCGCGACGAGCAGGGTGCCCCATACCGGGGAGGTGACAATCAGCAGGGCAGTGCGCCAGGGGGAGCTCTTTTTCTTCTCCGGGGAAGGAGCTTCGGAGGAATGCGCGGGCTCCGTCCGGGGCTGCGGGGAGGAGGGCAGGGCGGCGAGGATGTCGCGGAACACGTCGTCCGGGTGGCCCACGGCGGCGACGGCTTCTTCCTCGCTCATGCCGTCCTCCACGCGGTCGTCGATCATTTCTTCGTAATAATCCAGGGAGCGCATGGCGTCCGAGGGGGAGATCCGCTCCGGGGTGACGGACACCAGCCGGTCGGACAGGTTTCGCATGAATACGGTTTTGGTCATGAGTTTCGCTCTCCTTTCCCGGCGGAGGCAGCCTCGTCCGGATCGGCTCCGGGGGGCTCCGGCGGTCTGGTGATGAACCGGTAGACGGCGGTCAGCTCCCGCCATTCCTCCCGGAACTGACGGATGCGTTCCACACCCAGCGGCAGGATATGATAGTATTTCCGCACCCGACCGTTATGGGTCTCGGTGCGGACAGTGAGGTATCCGGCGGCCTCCAGGCGGCGCAGGATGGGATACAGGGTGGATTCCGAAATATCCACATAGGGCTTCATGTCCTTGATGATGCGGTAGCCGTAGGAATCCGAATCCCGGATCGCCGCCAGCACGCAGACCTCGAGGAGCCCCCGTTTCATCTGAACGTCCATACCATGCCTCCTTTCGCAGAGTATTATACGACGCATAGTATCCGCTGTCAAGGCGGGCGGGGGATTTCTCATGAATCCTTAATTTGTCGTTCAGAAACAGAAATGCCGCCTTTCCGGCCGGAATCGGTCAGAGAGGCGGCAAAGCGTTTATCTTTTCCTCTCCCAGCTCATGGCGTCCTCGTCCAGGGTGGAGGTGCCGGTTTGGCGGAGGGAGAGCACCTCGGGGATCAGGGCTGACGCGGTCCGGCGGATCCATTCCTCCGCGAGAGAAGGGGTGAAGACAGTGAAATCCTCGTCCCGGGGGAGGGCGGCCGGGGGATCGAAATCACGGGCCATGGCATGGAAGAAGCCCGGTATGTCGAAGGCGGTTTCCGAGAACAGCGGATCCCGGGCGATGTCCTCCTGCTTGTCCGGCGGCGGGATCACTTCCTCCGCGCGCAGGCCGTACCGGGGGATAATAATTGGATTGAGCAGGGCGTAATCCCTGTGAAGGGCTCGCACTGCCTCCCGGTCCACGGGGTACCAGCCGGTCTCGTTGTAGAACATCTGCCGGTGGATCACGTCCCCGCAGAGGTGAAGATAATAGCCGAGGACCAGATCGTCATCGAGCAGACGGCCGGCGTATCGCGCGCGGAATCTCGTCAGATCGAAGGTCTTCCTTTTCCCGCCGGAAAGCAGCTTCGGGAAGTGGGCAATCTTCACGGGCGGATCCCCGGAGAGCAGCTCGGCGTCGGGCAGGACGGATCCGGCGCGGAGGCGGAGGGGATCCCGGAAGGGCAGGGCGTCCATGAGCAGGGCCGTCACCGCCAGATGGAGGATGCGCGAGGGCATGTCAGACCCCCATCCATTCCCGGACGGTCTTCAATTGAGGGATCCGCGCGGAGAGGGACCTCAGCGTGCCCGCGACTTCCGACGCGCCCACCATCCGCTCGTGCCCGGCGTCCCCGTTCTCCGCCGTCTCAAGGCCCGATGCCCGGCGCACGTTGTAGGCCAGCCAGTCCAGGGGATCCCGGAAGGAGGCGTCGAACACCGCGTCCCAGTCCTCGTTCCCCGCCGGACGGAGGGTGCGGTAGGCGGCCAGCATGGAGCGGAAGTGCGCTTCACTGAGCCCACCCGCCCCGTCGTCCGACCAGTACAGAAGGACCTCCAGAAGCTCGACGGCGGGATTGATTTCCCCGGCGGATTCCCAGTCGATGATCCGGGGGAGCGCGCCTTCCCAGAGCACGTTTTTCGGATCCAGATCCCGGTGGGACAGGACGGAGAGGGGAAGGCGGGGAGCGGCGTCCCGTGCCCTGTGCTCCAGCTCGTCCAGGAGAG
>CACWLT010000327.1:2493-5497 GCA_902761695.1 uncultured Ruminococcus sp. | reverse complement strand
CTCTGCTCCTCCCTCGAGGCCGACCTCGTGGTCTTCGACTGCGCGCTCTCTCCCTCCCAGATCAAGAACGTGGAGGATTCCATCGAGGCCGATATCCCCGTCATCGACCGCAGCATGCTGATTCTGGATATCTTCGCCGACCATGCCCGGACCCTTGAGGGACGCCTGCAGGTGGAGCTGGCCCAGCTGAAATATACCTCCCCCCGCCTCGTCGGAAAGGGAAAGGAACTCTCCCGTCAGGGCGGCGCGTCCTCCTCAGGCTCCGTCGGCGCAAGAGGCCCCGGCGAGACCAAGCTCGAGATCGACCGACGCCGTGTCCGTGAGCGCATCGCCGCCCTTGAGGAGGAACTGGACCGGGTGGCCCGGAACCGCCAGGTCATGCGCAGCCAGCGTGACCGCTCCGGCATCCCGAAGGTGGGCATCGTCGGCTATACCAACGCCGGAAAGAGCACCCTGCTCAATACCCTCACCGACGCGGGCATTTTGGCCGAGAACAAGCTCTTCGCCACCCTCGACCCCACCACCCGTCAGTATACCACCCCCTCCGGCGTCAAGCTGCTGCTGACCGATACCGTCGGCTTTATCCGCAACCTGCCCACCCACCTCATCAAGGCCTTCCGCTCCACCCTGGACGAGGCCGTGCTCTCCGACGTGCTCATGCTGGTTATCGACGCCTCCGACCCGGAGTTCATCAGCCAGACCGAGGTCACATCGGACCTTCTCGAGCAGCTGGGCGCGTCCGGAAAGCCCACCCTCTACGTCTTCAATAAATGCGATATCTGCGCGGACCGGGATTCCCTCGTGCAGATGAAGAGCCTTGCCTCCCGCTCCGGCACCGAGGTGGTGTTCGTCTCCGCCAAGACCGGGGCCGGTATCTCCGCGCTGGTGGAGAAGCTGGAGACCATGGCCATGCACGGACGCCACCGGGTTACCCTCATGATCCCCCCCGAGGACGGCGCTGTCACCGGCATGATCTATAAGGAGGCGGACGACGTGGAGATGGAATACCGGGAGGACGGGATCCTCTGCCGCTGCATCCTGGACGACCGCCTGTACGCCATACTGAAAAAGTATATCACCGAGGAATGACGGAGGCCCCATGAAAAAGAAGCAGACCGCCACGCTCCCGGACGGGGAAGGGGAGCCGAAAAAGCGCGTCACCCTGGCGAAATCCGTGTCCGTGGAGATGGAGGAGCGCAAGTCGGTGTTCATCGGCCACGCCGCTCCCGTCGCCTCGGAGGAGGAGGCCCGGGCCTTCATCGACGAAAAACGCCGCGAATTCCACGACGCCACCCATAACGTCTACGCGTACCTCCTGAACGGCGGCGCCATCGCCCGGTACAGCGACGACGGAGAACCCCAGGGAACCGCCGGCGTCCCCGTTCTGAACGTGGTCAAGCTGTCGGGCGCCACGGATCTCTGCGTGGTGGTGACCCGGTATTTCGGCGGGATCCTTCTGGGCGCCGGGGGACTGGTGCGGGCCTACGGAGCCTCGGCCAGACAGGCGGTGGAGGCGGCGGGGCTGGCGGTGTTCGAGCCCTGGTCCGTCCTGCGGGTGAGCCTGTCCTATTCCGATTACCAGAAGCTGCAGTCCGCCATACCCAGGCTGGGCGCCGTGGAGGATTCCTGCGACTTCGGATCCGACGTGACCTCCGTCTGCGCTATGCTGTCCTCCCGGGAGGAAGACTTCCGCCGGGCCGTGGCCGAGTTGACCGCGGGGAGAGCTTCCGTGACCCTGGACCGCGTCGAGGAGCGCGCCTCCCCCGCCTGATCCCCCGTCCTATCATTTTCATCAGGAAAAGCTGTTCCGTGCGGCTTTTCTTTCTTTTCCGCATTTTGACCCGCGCAAAAAAGAAACAGCCCCGTTATTTGCGTATATTATAATATAATATAATCCTTTTTCAGCGGAGCGCGAAGCATGGCGAATCAGGACAGCGCCGACCGTATCCCCACCCTCCCGGACACCGCTTCTCAGCCGGCCCGGACCGTGCGGGATATCTTTTACGAACGCGAACGTCTGACCCTCTCCCCCCGCGCCTTTCTCTGCGAAAATACCCGGGGACGGGACCGGCCCGAGGAGGAGTGCGTCAACCGGACGGCCTTCCAGCGGGACAGGGATCGCATCCTCCACTGCAAATCCTTCCGCAGGATGATGCACAAGACCCAGGTCTTCTTCTTTCCCGTGGACGAGCATTACCGGACAAGGCTGACCCATACTCTGGAGGTCACCCAGATCGCCCGCATCATCGCCCGTGCCCTTCTGCTCAACGAGGACCTCTGCGAGGCGGCGGCGCTGGGACACGACCTGGGCCATACCCCCTTCGGCCACAGCGGCGAGGCCGTCATGCAGGACTGCTTCGACCCCGCCTTCACCCATTACCACCAGAGCCTCCGGGTGGTGGAGTTTCTGGAAAAGAACGGACAGGGCCTGAACCTGACCTGGGAGGTCCGGGACGGCATCGTCAACCATTCCGGCTCCAATAAGGCGTCAACCCTCGAGGGACGCATCATCAAATTCGCCGACCGCATCGCCTATATCAACCACGATATCGACGACGCCATCCGCGCCGGGATCATCACCCTGGAGGATATCCCCCTCCGCTTCCGCGAAATCCTGGGCAGCGGCCACTCCGAGCGGATCAATACCATGGTCTCCTCCGTCATCGAGGCCAGCCGCCAGGGGGACGACATCGCCATGACCCCGGAGATCGGGGAGGCCACCGAGGAGCTGCGCCAGTTCCTCTTCGAGAACGTCTACCATAACTCCGTGGCCAAACGGGAGGAGAGCAAGGCCAGAAGCCTCCTTGAACAGCTCTACCGCTATTTCTGCGCCAACCCCGAAAAAATGCCCCCCTTCTATTACGCCAATACCGCCAATGAATCCGTCGGCCGCTGCGTCTGCGACTATATCTCCGGCATGACCGACCGCTACGCCGTGGACCTCTATAAGGACCTCTTCATCCCCAAAGAATGGGAGACCCCCGCCCTAACCGCCCCCACAGGA
>CACWLT010000327.1:0-2428 GCA_902761695.1 uncultured Ruminococcus sp. | reverse complement strand
TTCCGCCATAGCTATCAAATCCCCATCCCTTCATTCCGCGGAGCTGAACAGACTTTTCCGTCTTTTCTTCACCGCGCCCCCTGTCATGCGCGCTTCGATCGCTGTTTGCGTCGCCCCACGGGCAGAGCAAACCGTGAAATTCCATCTTCAGATGGGATTTCACGCATGTTTCAGCTAAACGAACATAGTCCGCCGGAGTTGCGGAGCAACTCCCGAAGAATGCAGAGCATTCTTCAGGCGAGGACATGGGATGTACAATCACGTAAGGATACAGATGTGAGAGGACAAGTTATGCTCTCCGGCCAAGGAAACCCCCGCACGGGGGGAAACCTTCGGCCTGAGATGGTGTCCCCCCGTGCCTCCTGCCCTGAGCAGGGCATTTATTCCGGAAACCCGAAGGGTTTCCTACCTTATCAGGAGGTGACCCGCCCATGATCCCGTCGTCCGTCATAGACGACATCAAATTCCGCTGCGATATCGAGAGCGTGGTGTCCTCCTACGTCACCCTTAAACGAACCGGCGTCAACCTCAAGGGCCTCTGCCCCTTCCACAGCGAGAAAACCCCCTCCTTTACCGTCTATCCCGGTACCCAGAGCTACTACTGCTTCGGCTGCGGCGCGGCGGGGGACGTGATCACCTTCGTCATGAAGGAGGAAAACCTCGACTACCGCAACGCCCTGGAATTCCTGGCCAGACGGGCGGGCATCGCGCTGCCGGACTTCGACGACGGCGACCTCCGACCGAAGGGCCCCGGCCGCACCCGCATTCTCCAGATGAATCTGGAAGCCGCCAAATACTACCGGCAGATGCTGTGGGACGAGCGGATCGGCGGACCCGGACGGCAGTACCTGACCGAGAGGAAGCTTTCCATGGCCGCCGTGAAACGCTTCGGCCTGGGCTATTCCCCGAGGGACGGCGGCTCCATGCTGCGCCACCTGAAGGACCTGGGCTTCAGCGAGGAGGAGATCCAGACCGGATATTTCGCCGGGAAGAACGACCGCGGCTATTACGACTACTTCCGGGGCCGGGTCATGTTCCCCATCATCGACGTGCAGGGCAACGTCATCGCCTTCGGAGGCCGCGTGCTGGACGACTCCAAGCCCAAGTACCTCAATACCTCCGATACCCCCGCCTTCCGCAAGACCAAGAACCTCTTCGCCCTGAACTACGCAAGGAATACCGACGCCGGCTACTTCATCCTGTGCGAGGGGTATATGGACGTCATCACCCTCCACGACGCGGGCTTCGGCATGGCGGTGGCGTCTCTCGGAACCGCCTTCACCGAGGAGCAGGCCCGCATCATCAAAAAATACGTCCCGAAGGTCATCCTGTCCTACGACAGCGACGAGGCCGGACAGAAGGCCGCCAACCGGGCCATCGGCATCCTCGAAAAGGTCGGGGTGGAGCCGAAGGTTCTGCGCATGAGCGGTGCCAAGGACCCCGACGAGTTCATCAAAAAGTTCGGCCCGGACCGGTTCCGCTCCCTGATCGAGGGCTCCGCCGGGAAGTTCGAGTTCATGATGGACGGCGTGAAGGCCCGCCATAATCTGGAGGATCCAGCCGACCGGGTCCGCGCGCTTGAGGAGGTTTCCTCCTACCTGGCCGGCATCTGGTCCAACGTGGAGCGCGATATCGATACCGACCGGGCCGCGAAGGCCTTCTCCGTGGACCCGAAGAGCCTCGCCGCCGACGTGGCCTCCAAAAGGAAGAAAAACGCCCGGGAGGCCGGAAAAAAGCGCGCCGGAGAGCTCATCCGCATCACAGCCGGCACCGGAGACCGGGTCAACCCCGATTTCGCCCGCGCGCCCCGTGCCGCGAGACTGGAGGAGGCGGTGCTGGGCATGCTGCTGCTCCACCCGGATTATCTCACCCGGGACCCCGGCGGCCGCCCCGCGTCGGAGGAGGATTTCGTCACCTCCCTCGGAAGACGCCTCTTCTGCTTCCTGCGGGACAACGCCGTGGGATCCGCCTTCCAGTTCGGCCTGCTCAACGGGGAATTTACCCCGGACGAGGTGGCCAGGGCGGCCCGGATGCAGACCGAGCGGTCCGAGCTGTCGGTGAATGACGGGAAATCCTACGATACCTATCTGCTGGCTCTGCGGGACGAGGCCTCAAGGCAGTCCCCCGAAGAGGACACGCTGGAAGCCGTCCTCGCCCGGAAGAGAGCCGCGGACGCAAAATCCGACTATCACACAGAGGAGTGATTACATATGGATAACGAAAAGAAAATGGACATGCAGGGCCTTATTGAGAAGGGCAAGAGCCAGGGCTCCCTTTCCTCCAGCGACATCATGGAGGCCGTCGACCTCTCCGGGTACGACGTGGATCAGGTGGAGAAGCTCTACGAGACCCTCGAATCCAGCGGCGTGGAGGTCACCTACATGGGCGACGAGTTCGAAAGCACCTCCGACGCCGACGTGGAGGTGGA
>CACWLT010000326.1 GCA_902761695.1 uncultured Ruminococcus sp. | reverse complement strand
ACGGGCTCACCTTCCGGGACGGGGAGATCGCCTCGAAAAGCCCCCGCTCCATGTATGACGCCGGGGAGAATATTTTCCGCGCCGATCTGACCGTCACGGGAGAACACGAAGGGCGGGCGGATTTCACCGTCACCTTCACCCAGAAGACCCTCAGAGATCCCGTCATGCTTTCCTTCGCGCCGGACGAAAGCGGTCTTCCCGCCACCCGCGGCTATTCCGAATACGACGGTGTCCGGGTATGTGCGGAGGATATGTACGAATAAGCCGGATTCCCGTCCGGGATCGCGGTTTTGAGCAGTCGGAAAGACCTGCCGGACCATTCGGATCGGACAGGAAATCTGCAAACCGAACCCTCATGAGCCTGCTCACGGGGAAAATCACGGAAAAAGCATAAAGGCCCCTGAGATCGTCATGATTTTGGGGGCTTTTTACCTGGCCTGGCATACCGGAACCGATATCACACGGCAGGGCGGGGGAAAAGCGGCCGGCGGTCCCTGTTTATTGCAGTTATATTACATTTTCATTCCAATGCTTGACAAACCTTGCGGCATGGTTTACCATACGGACAGACTGTTAATTGAACGGCTCCGGCAGTCATGAACGATATGGGAGTGTCATTATGAAGAAATTCGGCAGCTGCATCAGCTATCTGACCGTTGATCTGATAAAGATATGCAAATCCGGCAATGAAACGGATTTCGCGGAAAAGAGGGACCGGTATCTGGCCGCGGAGAACCCGCCGGACGCGGAATACTACCGCCAGCTGGACTATCACCGGGTACGGAAGACGGCACAGTTTATCGAGCGTTATGTGGACAGCCTGACGCCCGAGAACGAGATGAAGATGGAAATCTACTTTCATCAGGATCAGCCGGCGTTTATCGATGACGAAGTCAATACGCGCCTGTTCAATTTCTCATACGCGGACAGGGTATACGCGTTCGCCGAGGAAAACGGACTGAGCATCCGGATCCATCCGATCATCTGGTACCGGCATGTTCCCGGACAGCTGACTGCGTATCTGGAAAACAGAAGCGCGGAAGACAGGAAAAAACTGACATATCAGTTTATCAAAGCCTATCTGCAGTGCCTGCAGGCGCGGTATCCGGACGCGTACAGCGTGGATGTGATCAACGAGATCGCCTCCGATCCGGATGAGATCACAGCCCTCCGGGAAGAGGGGAAACCCGTCTATGACGCGGACGAGGAAGGCGTTCGGATCGACGACTGGTATAAACTGCTGGGGAAGCATTATTACATCGAGGTATTCCGGCTGGCAAGGGAAGTCTTCGGAGACCGGGTCAAACTGTTCTATAACGACAACAACGAGGGAAACCGGGAAAAACAGATCATGTTCAAAACGGTGATCGACCGGGTCAAAGCCTATGAGCGGGAACACCGGGTCCGGCTGATCGACGGATTCGGAATGCAGTGCCATTTCTGGGGATCGGAGGACGAAACCCGGGCTTATATGGAGGATATGTTCTCGTTCTGTACGAATCTGGGCGTGGAGGTGCACGTCACGGAATTTGACGTAAGCCGTCACTGCACGGAAGAGATCCGGGAATCCATCTTCAGCACATTCCCCGAGGTCGCACGGCAATACGGGATCGAGGTCTTCACAACATGGGGCCTGAACGACGTCGTATCCTGGCTCCACGGGGAGGAGGCGTCTCTCGTAGATGCAGACTGTAATCTGAAGCCGTTCACCATGAAATACATCGAGGCTTTTTCCGGGAAATACGACCGCGAGAAACGCATGGGAGGCAACAGGGATGCGGATTGAAACGGAAAGGCTGATCGTCCGCCCGTTCCGGGAGGAGGACGCCGACGCGCTGTACAGGATCAAGACCGATCCGCAGGTGGTGGAGTTCTGCCCGGATTTTCTGGAGGTCGACGTCAGCCGGGAGGATATGTACGACTGGATCAAGAGATTCCGGCGGTATGAGGAAGACGGGGACATCGACTCATGGCGCTGTTATGCCATTGAGAAGAGGGAAACCGGAGAGGTCGCGGGCTGTCTTTCCTTCTGCAGGCAGAAACTGCTTCACGAATACGATCTCGGATGGATGATGATCGGCGCGTACACCGGGCGGGGATACGCCTCCGAGGCGGCAGAGGCCTTCGCCGAAACCTTCTGCCGGGAGCACGGCGTCGATTATCTGACCGTCGTCATGGACGTGGACAACCCGGCATCCCGGCGGGTTGCGGAGAAAAGCGGATTCCGCCTGTTTGAGAAGCGGACGGTTTACGATTATCATTACAATCGGTATTGCGACGACTATTACTACTTCCGCCGGTACTGGTCCGGCTGTACGCTGAAAGACCGGTTTTACGGCGACTCCCCGTACTACGGACGCTCGACGTCGGACAGGGAGCAGGGCAACAACGACAACGCCTGAGGCCGGGTATCGTGATGAACGCGGAAGCCATGCTCGGGAGCAAGGAAACCCGCGTGTATCTGCTCACCGGACAGATGAGCGAACGCGGGCTGATCGAGATTGTCGGGAAAACGACCTGAAACCGGGCTGGGAGTGCCGGGCTCCGTCTTACCCATCGCGCGCCAGAGGAAGGTGACCACCTGACCGCGGGTACAGGTGGTGCAGGGGGCGAATTTGCCGTCACCGACGCCTTGCGTGATGTCCCCTCCCACTGCCCAGAGCACCGGAGAATAGAAATAGTCGTCAGGGCTTACGTCGGTGAAAGGAGACGCATCCGCGGCTGCAGCCGCAGGCAAGGAGAGGGAAATCAAAAAGTACGGTCAACGCGAAAGAGAGCATGCGTTTCATGGTCTGTGCCTCCATTTCCTGTGCGGATAATTCCGTCCATTTGTATTGTATCATATCAAAAACCGGATTTCAAGAAGAAATTGATTCAGACCTGTGTGTCATCACGGTTTTGAACAGGCAGCACGGAGCCTCGCGGAGCGGAGAGGGGCAGACGATAAGGCCGGAAAGCTGTGTATCCTGTCCTCTTCCCGTCCTGATCCGATGTTTCGGCGCGTACCGACGACG
>CACWLT010000325.1 GCA_902761695.1 uncultured Ruminococcus sp. | reverse complement strand
TTTCCTTCGTGGGCGGTCAGTTGATCCTGAACCGCAGGCCTTGAACCGTTTCCGTTCCGTGCCAAGTTTCCTTCTCGATCGTTACCGGGCCCTCGAGGGTGCATCCCGCAGCGATGTAATCTCTTCGGCTATCTTGCTGAGAATAATGTTCCCGTGGAGGCCATAGACCGTATTCTCTTCATTGTGAGAACGAGTACGAACGGACGGGTTGTTTACGCTGAGCTGAGAAAAGCCTTCGGGAACAGCACGGCGAATGAATACATGCGGTATTTGAGGGAGTATAGAGCTTCTCTGGATTGACAAATCCAGCTCCGAGGGTGTATAATATCCTCCGTGCATGGCGATTTGTCGATTTCTCACTGTGTACGCCTTTCGGCCACCCTGTAGACTGTAAGCCATCTGCGGGGTGGTTTTTTCATATACATTTATTCTACTCTTGTATCTTTTCCAACAACTATCTTGTGTATATTACAACTTAATTATGTATTTTCCCCATACCTCTTGACAAACCGATCCTCTTTTTACTATAATATTCCCATAATAACAATCCCAGAGGTAAACACATGCCCACAAGAACCCTCGGTATCCGTGTCCGTGAATGCAGAGATAAGCTCCAGTTAACCCAGCATGACCTTGCTCGAGCAGCTGGCCTTCAGCAGCAACAGATTTCCTATATAGAAAAGGGACTCCGCCTCCCCTCAGCCCCGGTAATTGTGAAGCTTTCGGATGCGCTGGGTGTCAGCACAGATTATCTTCTAACCGAGGAATACGGTCCGAGAGATTACGAGAAGCAGTTCAAAATACTGGCTGACTTGGATCCGGAAGAGAGGAGCTTGCTTTTGGATGTACTGAAAGCGGCGATGAAGGTGGCGGAAATAGATGAATAGTTTCTCTCGTCAATCCATGGGCAGAATGTATCTAAGGCATACGAGAAGGCACCTACAGCTGCGTTAAGAATCCCCGCCCTACATGTGTATGTGTACCAATATGATTCGTATCAAATATGCTTCCCGGACATGGCTGCCATTCCCGTGGTCGTGAAGGACGCGGACATGAGCGGGATCGTTCTGGAGGCCCTCAACAGCGAGACCTTCCGTTCGGTCGTGCCCGTATACTACAACATCCTGCTTAAGCGCAAGCTGTCCCGGGACGACGATTCCGCCGCCATGATCGATCTTGCGCGGGAGGGGACGCTCTGCGATTTCGGCATGGCATACTTTCAGTCTCTGTCCGCCGATCTCTTCAGTCTGGAGGCGATTCTCTCCTCGGGCTCGCTGACGACCTGGTTCGCCTCCAACGAGAAGGTCCTGAACAAGAAGATGGACAAGCTGCTGACCCAGCTGGCCGAGCTTGGCGGGGAGGGCTGAGCCGTGCGGGTGACGGTGCCGCTTCTTCCGGCCTTCGACTGCCATGCCCATTTCGATCACGGCTCCCCCTTTGACACGCCCTCCGGATACGGCGGCATTCCGGACAACCTGCACCGGCGGGACGCGGCCTGGATCGGGGAGCAGTACAGGAAGCTCGGCATTCTCGGGGGCGGATTCTCCACCTTCGCCTCGGTCATGGAGCACACGGAGTGCATCGCGGAGGAGAACGAGTACCTGTTCCGCCTGTCCCGGGAGGAGGACTGGATCCGGCAGTGGGTCGTGGTAGATCCGCGCCGCCCGGAGACCTTCCGTCAGGCCGAGAGGATGCTGGCGTCTCCCCGCTGTCTGGGGATCAAGATCCACCCCTCCTATCACGGATACGACGTGGAGGACTACGCCGAAGCGCTGTTTTCCTTTGCGGCGGAGCATCGGGCAGTCCTGCTCATGCATCCGCAGAAGATCGGGAGGATGCCGGCCTGGGCAGACCGCTTTCCGGAGATGAAGCTCATCATCGCCCACCTGGGCAGCATGGCCCATATCGAAGCCGTCGGACGGGCGAAATACGGCAACATCTATACGGACACCTCCGGCAGCGCCAGCAGTCTCAACCGCGTGATCGAATACGCTGTGGAGCAGGTCGGGGCGGACAAGATCCTGTTCGGGACGGACGGGTATTCCTGCGCGTTCCAGTACGGGCGGATCGCTCTGTCCTGCCTGCCGGACGAAGCAAAAGAAATGATTCTTCTGAAAAACGCGCAGAGACTGTTTCCCGGCGCGCATAGGTCCGCTGACATATGAACAGACAATTTGTCAAGGAGAACAGGCCCCTTCTCTGCGGCATGGCGGTCACGGCCGTCGGCATCACGGCGGCGGGGATCCTGTTCCGACAGTCGCCCGTCCGGATCCTGCCGCTGTACGTCTCCCTGGTCATCGCCCTTTTACAGTCCCGCATGATCCGGTACGCCAGCCTGATGGGCGGGTTCAACTCCATTCTCTACGCGCTGGTGTACGCGCACTATCACCTGTACGCCTCCGCCGCCTACGCGCTGCTTGTGTCCTGCCCCATCCAGATCGTCACGTTCATCCGCTGGAGCCGGAAGCCCTGGGGACAGTCGACGGTTTTCCGCAGGCTGAGCGCGAAGCAGAGGATCCTCACGGCGCTGATCTTCGGGGGACTGCTCGCCGGACTCGGACTGCTCCTTCCCTTCCTCGGCGGAGAGCACTCCTTCCTCGACAGCGCGGTCACCCTGCTCGGGATTCTGACCTCCGTCCTCACCATGCTGGCATACATGGAATACGCGGCGCTGATGGCGGCTGGAGGGGTGGTATCCGCCTTCCTCTATCTCTCCATGCTGGCTGAGCATCCGGAACAGATCACGTATCTGATTTACACGCTGTACTCTCTGACCTGCTGCGTCATCGCCGGCTTCCGCATCGTGAAGCTGTACAGGGAACAGCAGAATACAGAACCGAACAGCAGAATTCAGCCGGAATAAGGAAAGGAAGGGCAGCCGGCCTAAGCAAAGAGCGAATCTCCGTCCCCCCGCGCACCATGATACGGCAAGCAAACAGGGAGCCGCTTCTCCATCGGAAACGGCTCCCGAGCTTTTCACACTTGCCCAGCGAACAGGACCGCGTCACCGTCGTGTCCGTCGACACCATGACAAGACAGGTACGGCTGGTCC
>CACWLT010000324.1 GCA_902761695.1 uncultured Ruminococcus sp. | reverse complement strand
GAGTTCATCGCATGTTTCAGCTGACGCAACACAGTCCGCCGGAGTTGCGGAGCAACTCCCGAAGAATGCAGAGCATTCTTCAGGCGAGGACCTGGGATATCCAATCGATTTTCGATGCAGGTATGAGCTGTAAGTTTATGCCATATGGCCCAGGGGGACCCTCGGGAGTGGGCACTCGAGTTCACTTTGTGAACTCAGTCGGCCATGAGCCGGTGTCCCTCCCGACGCCCGTCCCGCGCAGGGACATTATTTTGAAACGCGAAGCGTTTCCTACCTTATCCGGAGGATTGAGTCTTTATGTCAAACTCTGCCATCGTAGGCGTCAACTGGGGCGATGAGGGCAAGGGCCGCATGGTCGACCTCCTCACCGATCATTATGATATCGTCGTGCGGTATCAGGGCGGGGGCAACGCCGGCCATACCGTCATCAACCGCTACGGAAAATTCGCCCTCCACCTGCTCCCGTCCGGCATCTTCCGCGCGGACGTCCTGAATATCCTCGGCAACGGCGTGGCCCTCGACGCGGAGAACCTCATGCGGGAGATCGATACCGTCCGTGAGGGAGGCGTGTCCGTCACCCCGGATAACCTGAAGGTCTCCTGCCGCGCCTCCCTGCTCCTGCCCTGGCACAGACAGCTGGACGAGCTGGAGGAAAAGCGCCTGGCTGATAAGAAATACGGCTCCACCAAACAGGGCATCGCCCCCTTCTACGCCGATAAGTACGCCAAGAAAACCGTCATGGCCGGCGAGCTCCTCTGCCCGGATAAGCTGAAGGCCCACCTCGCGGACCTCCTGGAGTGGAAGAACCTCACCCTCACCGGCGTCTACGGAGCCGAGCCCTGTACCATGGAGCAGCTCATGACCTGGGTCGAAACCTGGGGCGAGCGGCTCAAGCCCTACCTCTGCGATACCGGGAAGCTCCTGGACGAGGCCAACCGGGCGGGGAAGCGCATCCTCTTCGAAGCCCAGCTCGGCACTCTCCGTGACCTGGACCTGGGCATCTATCCCTATACCACTTCCTCCAATACCATCGCCGCCTACGCTCCCATCGGCGCGGGATGCCCTTCCGTGAAGCTGGACCATGTGGTGGGCGTTGTGAAGGCCTATTCCACCTGCGTCGGCGAGGGCCCCTTCACCTGCGAGTGGTTCGGCGAGGAAGCGGAAAAGCTCCGGGAAGCGGGCGGCGAGTACGGCGCGAAAACCGGCAGACCCCGCCGCGTGGGTCCCGTGGACGTGGTGGCCACCCGCTACGGCGCGAGGATGCAGGCCGCCGACGCCATCGCCCTCACCAAGCTGGACGTCCTCTCCTATATGGACGAGATCCCCGTCTGCGAGAAATACCGCGTCGGCGGGGACGAGACCGACGAGTTCCCCCTGCCCATGTTCCTCGACCAGGCCGAACCCGTCATCCGTACCATGCCCGGCTGGAAGACCGATATTTCGGGTATCCGCCGCTTCGAGGACCTCCCGGAGGAAGCCAGAAGCTATGTCCTCTACCTGGAGGAGCAAATCGGCGTCCCGATCCGCTACGTCTCTGTCGGCCCCGAACGCGACAGCATCATCCTCCGCTGACCCGGACCGCCCGGTCTATACAACAAACCGCCCCGCTGGATGAACCCAAGAAGATGCTCCGTATTAAACGCCCATCAGTTCAAACCGCGCGGCAGACCAATATTTTCAGCAGTACTCCATCGCGCCCCCTGTCATGCGCGTTTCGATCGCTGTTTGCGTCGCCCTATCGGGCAGAGCAAACCGATGAACTGCGTCCCCGACGGAGTTCATCGCATGTTTCAGCTGACGCACCGTGGTCCGCGCGAGGACGTGAGACGAACAATCAGGTATGGATGAAGATATGAGCGGGTAGTTTATGCTCTCCGGCCAAGGAAACCCCCGCACGGGGGGAAACCTGCGGCCAGAGCTGGTGTCCCCCCGTGCCTCCCGCCCTGAGCAGGGCATCCCGCCTCCCGCCCTGAGCAGGGCATCCCGCCTCCCGCCCTGAGCAGGGCAAATCCGCCTCCCGTGCGCAACGGGATAAATTGAGATTTGAAACCCGCAGAGTTTCTTCCTCATCTTTCCGGAGGAATCCCAACAATGAGAGACCGCTATGAATCCCCCCTTTCGTCCCGCTATGCCTCCGACTATATGCTGAAGCTCTTCTCTGCCGAGGAGCGCATCCGCACCTGGAGACGCCTCTGGGTCGCCCTGGCCCGGGCCGAGTCGAAGCTGGGCCTGCCCGTCACCGAAGCGCAGGTCGCGGAGCTTGAGGCCAACGTCGACAATATCGATTTCGACGCCGCCGACGCCAGAGAGAAGGAGGTCCGCCACGACGTCATGGCCCATGTGTACGCCTACGGCCTGGCCGCTCCATCCGCCGCCGGCATCATCCATCTGGGCGCCACCTCCTGCTACGTCACCGACAACGCCGATATCATCCTCTACAGGGACGCTCTCCGTCATATCCGGGGCGAGCTGCTGGCCGTCGTGAAGACCCTCGCGGACTTCGCCATGGCGTACCGGTCCACCCCCACCCTGGGCTATACCCATTATCAGCCCGCACAGCTGGTCACCGTGGGCAAGCGCGCCGCCCTCTGGATCCAGGACTTCATGACCGATCTGGACGAGCTGGACCACGTCCTCTCCACCCTGAAGCTCCTGGGCTGCCGCGGCACCACCGGCACCGAGGCCTCCTTCATGGAGCTCTTCGACGGCAACGGGGACAAAATCGACGAGATGAACCGCATGATCGCCGCGGAGTTCGGCTTTGAGAAGATCTTCCCCGTGTCCGGACAGACCTACCCCCGCAAGCTGGATTCCCGGATCCTGAACGTCCTCTCCTCCATCGCCCAGAGCGCGTACCGCATGGCGAACGACATCCGCCTGCTCCAGCACGACCGGCAGATCGAGGAGCCCTTCGAGTCCTCCCAGATCGGATCCTCCGCCATGGCCTACAAGCGCAACCCCATGCGGTCCGAGCGCATCTGCTCCCTGAGCCGGTATCTGATGGCGGACGCCATGAACGCCCCCATGACCGCCTCGGCCCAGTGGCTGGAGCGCACCCTGGACGAT
>CACWLT010000323.1 GCA_902761695.1 uncultured Ruminococcus sp. | reverse complement strand
CCCGTCTCTACGAGGAGCAGGACACCTACTACGGCGAGGTCAACGAGAGCTAGCCGCGGGAAGCCGGCGTTACCTACCGCGTGTCCTCCGAGCAGGGCTACCGCATCCTGTGGGGGATCCAGGACTACCATCTGGGCATCGATCTGGCCTGCGCCGGAGGAACCGCCGTTCTGGCCTTCAACGGAGGCACGGTGGTGAAGAGCACGTTCCACTACAGCTACGGCAACTACGTGCTGATCGACCACGGCGGCGGGATCGCGACTCTGTACGCCCACATGTCCAATCGGCTGGTGAACGAGGGTGATCGGGTGGAGGCCGGACAGCAGGTGGGCAACGTGGGTCTGACCGGAAGCACCACGGGCTATCACCTCCATTTCGAGGTCCGGGAAAACGGCAAGGTCGTGAATCCCCGGAATTACCTCGTGTTCCCGTAAGCGTTATCGAAACAGAGGATACAGAAACTATGCGCAAGAAAATATCCGTCGGGGCTGCCCTGGCCGTTACGCTGCTGTGCTGCCTCGCCACCTTTCAGGTCACCTACCTCGTCTCGCGGACGTCCTTTGAGCGGCGCTACCTGTCCGAGACGCTGAACGCCGTGAACTCAGCCCGGGGATCCGTATCGGCTCAGGCTCAGACCGCTGCGCAGGACAGCGCGTACGCGGGAGACGTTCAGGGGGAGGAGAGCTCTGACTTCATGACGAAGCTGACGTCCCGTATCTCCGAGGTGGACGCCCTGTTCCGCGGCTACTATATCGACGACATCGATGACGAATTCCTGATGGACTGCGTCCTTGACGGCTACATCGCCGGGACGAAGGACGCGTACGGCGCCTACTACAACGCCGCGGATTTCGACGCCTTCATGGACGACATGGGCGGCGAGGTGGTCGGCATCGGCGTCAACGTCATTTACAACACCGAATATCAGTGCATCGAGGTTTTGAACGTGGTGCCGGATTCCCCCGCGCTTGAGGCCGGCATTCTCCCCGGTGACCTGATCTGGACCGTGGGAGAGGAGCGGGAGCCCGTGCCCACCCTGGGCTACTATCCCGCCATCGGCAAGCTGCGCGGCGAAGCGGGGACCGTGGCGATCTTCTCCGTCCTGCGGGGCGAGGGAAGTGAAAAGGAAGAGCTCGACTTCCGCATCACACGGGCCCGGGTGACGGAAATCACCGTCATGAGCCATATCTACGGTCCGGACGCCTCCGTGGGCGTGGTCCGGATCACCGGATTCGACGCCACGACGCCCGTGCAGTTCGTCCAGGCCGTGGAGAGCCTGCGGGCCGAGGGCTGCGAAAAGCTGGTGGTGGACCTGCGGTACAATCCCGGCGGGGAGCTTTCCTCCATCGTCACCACCCTGGACTATATCCTGCCCGAGGGACCCATCGTGCGGATCATGGACGCGCAACGCCTACTACTCCGAGGCCACGGAGCTGGATATGCCCATGGCGGTGCTGGTGAACGGATCCACGGCTTCCGCGGCGGAGCTCTTCACCTCGGCGGTCAGGGACTATCAGAAGGCGGTCATCGTGGGCACCACCACCTACGGCAAGGGGTGCATGCAGACCACCATCCCCCTGTCCTTCGGCGGTGCGGTCTCCATCACCTACCGCATGTACAATCCGCCCTTCTCCGACAACTACCACGGCGTCGGCATCATACCGGACGTGGAGGTGGAGCTGGACGAGGCCCTGGCGGACAAGAATACCTATAAAATCACGGATGAGGAAGACAATCAGCTCGCGGCGGCGGTTGCGGCTCTCGGCAGCGAGGGCTGAGCGGCGCCGGGCGGGCATCACAGAAAGAGGATAACATGGAAGAGAAAAAGTCTGCTACCAAGTACACAGTCGAAGGCTACAAGGAACTGGTCGACGAGCTGAACTACCTGAGAGGCGAGAAGACGGAGGAGGTCAAGAAAGCCCTGGCCTTCGCCCGCTCCCTCGGCGACCTCTCCGAGAACTCCGAATACGACGCGGCCAAGGACGAACAAGGCCAGGTTGCGGCGCGCATTTCCGAGCTGGAGGAGCTGATCCGCGAGGCCATCATCATCGACGAGAGCGAGATGGACGCGAACGTGGTCAACCTGGGCTCCACGATCCTGCTCTACGACGAAACGTTCGGCGAGGAGGTGGAATACGCCATCGTGTCCACCAACGAAGCGGACGCCATCAACGGCAAAATCTCCGACCGTTCCCCCATCGGCGCGGCCATGATCGGCAAGACCATCGGCGACGTGGTGGAGGTGGAAACCCCCGGCGGCGTGCTCCGCTTCAAGGTCCTCCGTGTGGAACGCACGAAGAACGCAGTCTGAATTAAGTAAAAATCAGGAAGGAACCGAACATATGGCAGAGACAGTCCGGCCGGGAGCAGCTCCCGCCGAAGAGAACGTTAACGACCTGATCCGTGTGCGCCGGGAAAAGCTGAAGGCGCTGCAGGACGCGGGACAGGATCCCTTTCAGATCCGCCGCTATGACGTGACCCACCATTCAAACGAGATCCGGGACGGCTTTGACGCGCTGGAAGGCAAGGATGTCGCCATCGCGGGACGGCTTATGTCCAAGCGCATCATGGGCAAGGCCTCCTTCGCCCACGTGCAGGATCTGGGCGGCACCATCCAGGTCTACACCTCCCGGGACACCCTGGGGGAGGAATCCTACGCGGCCTTCAAGAAGGACGACGTGGGCGACATCGTGGGCGTGAAGGGCGAGGTCTTCCGCACCAAGACCGGGGAGATCTCCGTCCGGGCGTCGGAATTCGTGCTGCTGTCCAAGTCCCTGCAGCCTCTGCCGGAGAAGTTCCACGGCCTGACCAACGTGGACCAGCGCTACCGCCAGCGGTATGTGGACCTGATCACCAATCCCGATTCCCGGGACGTGTTCGTGAAGCGGTCCAAGATCATCCGCGCCATCCGGAACTTCCTTGATGAAAGAGGCTTCCTCGAGGTGGAGACCCCCATTCTCGTCTCCAACGCGGGTGGCGCGGCGGCCAGACCCTTCGAGACCCATCACAACGCCCTGGACGAGGACTTCAAGCTGCGGATCTCCCTGGAGCTGTATCTGAAGCGGCTGATCGTGGGCGGCCTGGAGCGGGTCTACGAGATCGGGCGCGTCTTCCGGAATGAGGGCATCGACACCCGCCACAACCCGGAATTCACCCTGATGGAGCTCTATCAGGCCTACACCGACTACCACGGCATGATGGACCTGACGGAGGATATGTACCGCACTGTGGCCAAGGAGGTGCTGGGGACCGACGTCATCACCTACAACGGGGTGGAGATGGACCTCGGCAAGCCCTTCGCCCGCATGACCATGGTGGACGCCGTGAAGCAGTACGCCGGCGTGGACTGGGACGAGATCCATGATCTGGAGGAAGCCCGGGCGGCGGCGAGGGAGCACAAGGTGGAATATGAGGAGCGCCACACGAAGGGCGACATCCTCAATCTCTTCTTCGAGGCCTTCGTGGAGGAGCACCTGATCCAGCCCACCTTCATCATGGACCACCCGGTGGAGATCTCCCCCCTGACCAAGCGGAAGCCGGAGAAGCCCGACTATGTGGAGCGGTTCGAGTTCTTCATGAACGGCTGGGAAATGGCCAACGCCTACTCCGAGCTGAACGACCCCATCGACCAGAGAGCCCGTTTTGCCGCCCAGGATGCCATGGCGGAGCAGGGTGACGAGGAGGCCCAGCACACGGACGAGGACTTCCTCAACGCCATGGAGATCGGCATGCCTCCCACAGGCGGCATCGGCTACGGCATCGACCGCATGTGCATGCTGCTGACGGATTCCGCCGCCATCCGGGACGTTCTGCTGTTCCCGACAATGAAGCGGCTGGATAAGAAGGACGACGAGCCGAAGGCCGAAGCCGCTGAGCAGACGGAAGCCGCTCCCGCCGAGGAGATCCCCTCTGTTCCCGCTGAAGAGGTGATCGACTTCACGGGCGTGGTCATCGAGCCGCTGTTCCAGGATTTCGTGGATTTTGAGACCTTCTCCAAGTCCGACTTCCGGGCGGTGAAGGTGCTCGCCTGCGAGGCGGTGCCGAAGTCGAAGAAGCTTTTGAAGTTCACCCTCGACGACGGGTCCGGCGAAAACCGCACGATCCTCAGCGGCATCCACGCCTTCTACGAGCCGGAGCAGCTGATCGGAAAGACCCTGATCGCCATCACCAATCTGCCGCCCCGGGCCATGATGGGCATCGACTCCTGCGGTATGCTGCTCTCCGCCATCCACAAGGTGGGCGAGGAGGAGCGGCTGAACCTGCTGATGGTGGATCCCCACATCCCCGCCGGCGCAAAGCTTTACTGATAACGGATCCGGAACGGAATACCGAAAACACGGCGCGGGTCTGTCGGAGAAAGACGGCAGGCTCGCTGCCTTTTGTGCCTCTGGACCGGATAGAACTGATACGGATAATCATCGGGACCGCGCATGCTCTGCCTAAGCGGCGGACGGCGGTCCTTTCTTTTTTCCGAGGAGAG
>CACWLT010000322.1 GCA_902761695.1 uncultured Ruminococcus sp. | reverse complement strand
AAGGTCGATCGACGAGGCGGCGATCATGGACGGGGCGACGCAGTGGCAGGTGTTCCGACGGATCACCATGCCGCTGGCAAAGCCGATCGTCATCTACACCGTCATGACGGCGTTTATCGCGCCGTGGGTCGACTTCATCTTCGCGAAGGTCCTGTGCAGGGCGAACGCGGACCAGTTCACGGTCGCCATAGGCCTGTGGAACATGCTGCAGAAGGAGTACATTTACCAGTGGTACACGTGCTTTGCTGCAGGCGCGGTGCTGATCTCCATACCGATCGTCATCCTGTTCCTCTACATGCAGAGGTTCTACGTGGAAGGTATGTCTGGAGCGGTAAAAGGATGAAAAACGTTCAAAGAACCATTTGTGCCATCCTGTGCATGTTGCTGTGCGTATCGGGATGCACTGCGGAAAAGGCAGCGGGCGGCAAGTCCGCTGCCTCTTCTGCTCAGATGATTGATTACAACAAAGACCTCGCGCGGGCCGAAAGAGACGACAGATACCGCACGACCTATGAGATCTTCGTCTATTCCTTCTGCGATTCGAACGGAGACGGGATCGGAGACCTCAACGGGATCCGCTCGAAGCTCGATTACATCGGGGACCTCGGATTTGACGCGCTGTGGCTCACGCCGGTGCATCCGTCGTCGACGTACCACAAGTATGACGTGGATGACTATTGCGCGATCGATCCGAAGTTCGGCACGATGGAGGATTACGAGGCCCTCCTGCGGGAGTGCCATGAGCGCGGCATGCGCGTGTATCTGGATCTCGTGCTGAACCATACCTCGTCAAATCACGCCTGGTTCAGGGCGGCGGCGGATTACCTGCGTTCGCTTCCCTCCGGCGGGGAGCCGGACGCTTCCGCCTGCAAATATCTCGACTATTATCATTTTCAGCGGGGACCGGCGGACGGCTTTGCACCCCTCGATGGGACCGAGTGGTACTACGAGGCGAGATTCTGGTCGGAAATGCCGGATCTGAACCTTGACAGCGAGGCCGTGAGAGGCGAGATCCGTGATATCATGGCTTTCTGGCTCGGGGTCACTTCCTATTACACCGGGGAACCGGCGGCAAATGCCGAATTCCTGCGGTTCGTGACGGAAACCGGGCGCAGCATCGATCCGGACTGCTATTTTGTCGGCGAGGCCTGGACCGACCGCGCCTCGATCGCGGAGCTCTATTCCAGCGGGATCGATTCTCTCTTCGATTTCCCGTTCGCCAACAGCGAGGGCTTCATCGCAAACATCATCAAAGGCAGCTACAAGGCCTCCGACTACGTCAAAGGCATGCTGCTGGCCGAAGAGGCATACGGAAAGGCCAATCCGGACTTCGTCGACGCCCCGTTCTATACGAACCACGACATGGGCAGGAGCGCGGGCTACTATGCCGCGGACGACGGCCCGATGACGAAGATGGCGTATGCCATGAGTCTCTTCATGACCGGCAATTCCTTCGTCTATTACGGCGAGGAGATCGGCATGAAGGGAGCCGGCAAGGACGAGAACAAGCGCGCCCCCATGTACTGGAGCGACGATGAGAGCGACCCGGATCTGTGCGCGGGACCCCCGTCCATGGACGAGGTGAAGATGAAGTTCCCCTCCCTGGCCGACCAGAGGGAGGACGAGCTGTCGATCTGGAACTGGTTCCGCCAGGTCCTCCGGGTCCGGAACGCCTTCCCCGCCATCGCCAGAGGCGTGACGGAGGACGTGCCGTCCGTCAGCGACGAGAATGTGGCGGCGTTCTTCCGGCGGAGCAGCACGGACGGCGATCTGCTGATCGTCATGAACCTGCGCGGGGAGACCGCGGAAAAGGACCTCGGGCAGGCGGGCGGCAGCTTTGCGCTGGCGGCCGTGCTGAACACAAATGAAGAGGAGATCACTTATCAGGACGGCACGGTGACGCTGCCTGCCTACAGCATCGCCGTATTCACGGTACCGTAACGGAAAAAGGAGGGTCCCGCATGTCCCCGGAATGGCTGAAAGACACCGTTTTCTATGAGATCTACCCGCAGTCCTTTCAGGACTCCAACGGCGACGGCGTCGGCGACCTGCCGGGCATCATCCGGCGCCTCGATTACATCTGCGGCCTCGGGTGCAATGCCCTCTGGATCAACCCGTGCTTCGATTCGCCGTTCAAAGACGCGGGATACGACGTGCGGGATTACAAAAAGGTCGCGCCGCGGTACGGGACGAACGAGGACCTTTGCCGGCTCTTCGCGGAGGCGCACAGGCGCGGCGTCCGCGTACTGCTCGACCTAACGAATATTCCGGCAGGTATATCTGGACAGGGAGCGCGTTCGAGAGCATCGAGGGGAAACCGTATATCTCCGGCATGACCGACAGGGACGGGGCCTATATGCTGAATTTCTTCGCCTCCCAGCCCTCGCTCAACTACGGGTGGCTCCGCCGGGACAAGCCCTGGATGTCCGCACCGGATTCCCCGGAAGCGCTGGCCACGAGGGAGGGCATGAAGGACGTCATGCGCTTCTGGCTCGATCTCGGCTGCGACGGCTTCCGCGTGGATATGGCGGACTATCTGGTCAAGAACGACGACGAGAGCAGGAGCGCCACCTCCGCCGTCTGGAGAGACGTCCGTGAAATGCTGGACCGGGAGTATCCGGAGGCGGCCCTCGTCAGCGAGTGGTCCGCTCCGCGCCTTGCGATCAACCGTGCGGGCTTTCACATGGACTTTTATCTGGATCACTGGCACAACGGCTACAACACGCTGCTGCGGGACTATGAGACCGAGGGCGGAGACCACAGCTATTTCCGGAAAGACGGCGGCGGCGATATCCGGCGTTTCCTGCGGGATTATCTGCCGAAGTATCTCGAAACGAGAGACCGCGGGTATATCTCGATGATCACCTGCAATCACGATACGCCCCGTCCGGCAAGGACCTTGTCGCCGGACGAGCTGAAGCTGGCGTACGCCTTTCTCCTGACGATGCCGGGTGTCCCGTTCCTCTATTACGGCGATGAGATCGGCATGCGCTATCTCGACGTCCCGACAAAGGAAGGCGGTTACCAGCGGACCGGAAGCCGGACGCCGATGCAGTGGGACGCCGGGAAGAACATGGGTTTTTCAGAGGCCGCCGAAGAGCAGCTCTATCTGCCGTACGATCACAGCCCGGACGCCCCGTGCGTGGCGGAGCAGGAGGCGGATCCGTCTTCGCTCCTTTCCGTGACAAAAAGTCTCACGGCCCTGCGCCGTAGGTATGAGGATCTCCAGGCGGACGCGGAATTTGCCGTCATCCGGGCGGAGGCGGACCCTCCGTTCGTATATAGACGGGGCGGCCTGCTGCTGGCGCTGAATCCCTCCTCAAAAGCCGTGAGCTGGCGCTCGGAGCTACTGAAAGGCAGGCATACAGCCTACAGCATCCATGAGGCCCGGGTCGCGGGTGATGGACTGACCATGGGGCCCCAGTCCTTTGCGGTGCTGGAGGCCGGAGGGGCTGTTTCCCGTTGAAAAAAACCCCGGGATCTGATAAACTGCGTGTTTGACGGAAGACGCGGAAAACCGGGCAAATCCTTTTATCATCGACAAAGGAGAAAGAGTATGCAGTACTATCTCATCCAGGATACGATCATCCCCTGCGCGCCGGAGGACTGTTCCGGGACGGACGGCGGGATGATCATCGCCGTGATGAACTCGGAGGAATGGAAGAGCGAGCGGGAACGCCTGGGCATGCGGATCGAGTTCGATCCTACGACCCGGGATATCCACAGCACCAAGGTGGAGACCAATTTCGGCTCTCTGACGGGGACCTTCAAGATCCTTAACCGGGACAGCCTCCTGGGCAGGGAACACAAGTTCGCTTTTGCCATGGACGAGCGGAGGATCGTCTTCATCAACGAGCACAACGTGGTCCGAAAAATGATCGATGTGGAACGAAACAAGGCGCGTAATGCGCGAATAGATACTTGGTGCATACAACAAACCAAGTAAAGGGGCAACTATAGTGTAGCAATACCGGAGCCAGCGCACAACGTCCAATTGGATGTATTCGACAAAAAAGATGGGGGCATGTGGTTTACATAACTTAATTTGCACCCACCTTGCACCCACCCCCCTTTTGGATGTAAGAAACGCCGAATTGTATGAATACCGGTGTCCTGACGCAAATAAGGACAACTGTTTTGATAGAAACGGCTGTCCTTTTCTTTTTGCGCTGAAACCGTTGGCTTTCAAGATAATTATAGGAGGAATTTTGTGATACGGGGTCAAATGCGATCCCTTTTTTTTGCGGTACGCAAATTAAAACATCACGAAGGATGAAATCAGAATCTACGGGGAGAACCCGATGTCTGAATTCCTTCGTGATGCTTCTATTTCTACTGTATCACAGGATGATGCGAACGTCAACGATGCAAAGGTGAGAGCGGGCCATACATCATGAAGCTGTTTTTCAAGCTGCAAAACCCGCTCCATCGTCATACGGCATGATGGTTTGCATAATTTGAACACCCCTTACCAAGAGTGAACACCCCTGCGGCAATGTTTGAACACCCCTCATGAAATTCTATCAAAAGGGGTGTCCTTTCCCATATTAGCACGGTAATTTTGATACAATTGCCGTGCTTCTCTTTTTTGTAAAAAAACTTCCCCTTGTCAAACAACGCGAGACTGATGCGGTGTCCGTCCTGCATGCTTCCGACCGATCCAACACCTCATCCGCCCTTCGGGCACCTTCCCCTCAAGGGGAAGGCGTAAAGCAGCCGCTGTCTGTTGTTATGTAAACTTCCTGTTCTTTCCATCCGGGACAGATCGCTCTCACGGACGGGAAATCTTTGAAACACGCCTTGTAGAAACCGTCTCAACGCGATATAATGAAAGACACATCATATTCAAAACAGAAATGAGGGATTCACATGAAAAAAGCAATGAAAACACTCTTTGTCATCGGCGGGTACTGCCTGGCGGTGAGTCTGATCCCCTACCGCTTCCGGAAAGACGAAGACGGTTCCTTTGAAGTGAACGCGCTGCTGTGGTCGGTGAAGAAGGCTCCCGGCGAGGGGAAGGACACCTACACCGTAGAGCTGCTTCCCATGCTGGGCTGACACGCTGCCCAAACATCTCGTCCCCTGAATTTCAAGCTCCCTCAGCCCGCTTCGCGGCCAGCTCCCTCACGGAGGGAGCCGAAGCGTGCGGCGGATGCAGGAAAGGCAGCAGGACAATCGGTCGTCACCGGGAGGGATCGAAATGGTCACGCAAGCAATCATCACGCTGATGCTGATCGGGTTCGGCATTCTGTTTGCGCTCGGAAAGGGCGCGTTTCTGATCGCGGGCTACAACACCATGTCGGCGGAAGAAAGAGCCAAGTACGACGAAAAAAAG
>CACWLT010000321.1 GCA_902761695.1 uncultured Ruminococcus sp. | reverse complement strand
GTCGCCCTGACGGATGATATCCACGCCGGGATAGTCCGCCGGGATCACGGGATTGTTTCTCATTTGTCCCTCCGGTTGTTTTTTCTCCATTATAGCAGACCGGCGGCTCCTTGTCCACACTCCCGGCCCCATTGACTGCAAAAAAAGAAAGCGAGGTAAGCATGATCTGCCCGAACGCAAGGAAAAAAGGCTATCGCGATATCCCCCTCTGCGACAGCCACATGCACATGACCTATCCCATGCCTCTCGGGGATCAGGTCCGGATGCTCCGGGGGTACATGGACTATTTCGGATGCCGCCGGATCGGGCTTTTAGGTCTTCCCCACTCCGTCCGTTCCGCCGCCGACGATCCCGCGAACAATCTGAAGGCGCTGTATCTGAAGGACCTTCTGAACCGGGATGCTCCGGCGCGGCGGGTCTACGCCTCGGGAGGACTGTGGCACTTCTTCGATGGGCGGGACACGGCACAGGGCTTTCTCGGACAGGTGAGGGAGCTGAAGTCTCTGGGCTTTGACGGGCTGAAGGTGCTGCTCGGCAAGCCGGATCTGCGCCTGCGGTTCGGAAGGTCCCTCTCCGATCCCATCCTCCATCCGGTTTGGGATTTCTGCGAGCGGGAGCAGTTCCCCGTGACCCTGCATCTGGGGGATCCGGCGGCGTACTGGGAGAGGTGGGACAACGGTCACGCGCCGAATTACGGTCCGGAATATCCGACCCTTGCGGCTCTTCGGGGGGAGGTCGATGAAATCCTGAAGGCGCACCCGGCCCTGCCCCTGACCCTGTGCCATTTCTATTTCATGGGGGAGGATCCGGAGGGGGCGGACCGGTTTCTCGACGATCATCCGTCGGTGCTCTTCGATCTGACGCCGGGGAGCGAGATGTTCGCGGGCTTCTCGAAATCCATCGGCGCATGGCGGGCCTTTTTCCGCAAGCACCGAACGAGGATCCTCTTCGGGACGGACACGGACAACTGGGCCGCGCCGGACACGGAGGAGGGAATGATCCACAACTTCTCCTATCCGCACAACCTGGTGCGCAATGCTCTGGAATCCGCCGTTCCCTTCCGGTTCGAGGACGTGGACTGGGGGGAGCTGCTGCCCCTCTTTGCCGACGATGAAACCCTGGGGCTGATTTACGAGGGGAATTTCGTCCGCCGCTTCGGGGAGGAGCCGAGGCCCGTGGACCGCACCGCCGCCGCAAGCCTCGCCGCCGATCTCCGTTCCCGGTACGAGCGGGGGACGGCGGTCACGGACGAAGAAAGACGCCGGGTTGATTCCGTAAACCTCGGTGTCATGGAAGAGTGGTTCAGGGGGTAAAAAATCAGCGGAGCCTCCCGCAAAGGAGAACTCCGCTTTTCTTGTTTCCGCGTTTATTTCCCCTGCCCCGGACGGATACGCCAAAGCCAGAGGAAGAAGAGGACTGCCGCGCCGCCGGTCAGAGCCATGGAGCCGAAGCGGACGACGGATGTGAAAAATGCCATCATCCCTTCCCGGCGCAGAGGATCCGCAATGCGCTGCGCGAAATAACCGCCTCCGATGCCGACGGCCGTCACCAGCACACCGGCGATGAGTACATAGAGCGCCAGACGGCCGAGGAAGGATTTCGGCTTCTTCTCCACCGGTTCCCGGCCGTCCATTTTCTTTGCCATAGAGCTTCCTTTCCGTTATCCGGTTCATTCCCCGTCCAGCAGGGTGAGCATGTCCGGGAAGAGCTCCAGAGACCGACGCAGAATCCCGTGCATATGGGCGATGGCGACGCCGTAGTTGACCACGGGAACCCCTGCCTCCGCGCACCGCTCGATCCGGCTCTTCATCTCCCGCTCGTTCAGCATGCAGCCGCCGCAGTGGACCACCAGTTTCCAGGGGGAAAGGTCCTCGGGAAACTCCCCGCCGGAGGTGAAGGTGAAGGACGGCTCAGCCCCCGTGAATTCCCGGATCCAGCGGGGCAGCTTCTCCGTGCCGATGTCCCCGCACTGTCGGTGATGGGAGCATCCCTCGGAAATCAGCACGGGATCCCCGTCCCGGATGGACGACAGAGCGGCGGCCCCCTTCACCAGCTCGCCGAGATCCCCCTTGTACCGGGCGAAGAGAATGGAAAAGGAGGTCAGGCGCACGTCCCGGGGCACGAGCTTCGCCACCCTCCCGAACGCCTGGGAATCCGTGATCACCAGGGCCGGCGGCGCGGACAACTTATCCAGGGTTGCGGAAAGCTCCGTATCCCGGCAGCACAGGGCGGCGCATCCCCCCTCCAGCAGGTCCCGGATGGTCTGCTGCTGGGGCAGGATCAGCCTTCCCTTCGGAGCCGCCGCGTCGATGGGGATCACCAGCACGGCGCAGTCCCCGGGCTTCAGCAGGTCGGACACGATCCGCTTTTCCCGCTCGGCAGTTCCCCGTCCCAGGGCGGCGATCCTCTCCTTCAGCTCCCTGACCCCATCCCCTGTCAGGGCGCTGACGGCGATGAACCGCTCGTCCTCCGGCTTCCGCATGGCGTGTGGCAGATCGGACTTGTTCCAGGCGGCGACGAAGGGGATTTTTTTCTCCTCGAACCGGCGGATCAGGTCCCGGTCTCCGTCGGTGAGGCCCAGGGAGGCGTCCGCCGTCAGCACGGCCACGTCCGTTTCGGACAGCATGTCCTCCGCCCGGCGCACCCGTTCCGCCCCCAGCTCCCCCGTGTCGTCCATGCCGGGGGTGTCGATGATGACCACGGGGCCCAGCGGAAGGAGCTCCATGGCCTTTTTCACGGGATCCGTGGTGGTTCCTTTCACGTCGGACACCAGGGACAGCTTCTGCCCCGTGACGGCATTGACCAGCGAGGATTTCCCCGCGTTGCGCATGCCGTAGAAGCCGATGTGAACCCGCTCCCCGGACGGCGTATCGTTCAGTCCCATCTGTCAGTCCCCCTTTTCTTCATACGGTCGTTATCAGTTGAACGCGGAGGCCATGGAGGAGGGATTGAAGATCCGGTTGGCCTGCTCGTCGGTCAGCTCGATGCCGAACACGTCCTTGTAATAATTCTTCGTTTCCACGGTGATGTCGAAATCCGCGAACAGCTCCGGATAGACGGTCTTGGCCATCCAGATGAGG
>CACWLT010000320.1 GCA_902761695.1 uncultured Ruminococcus sp. | reverse complement strand
GCGGGCGGAGAGCGGGGGAACAAAGGCCCATGGCGGCGCAGGCAGCTTTCACCGGGATGGGGTTGACGGCGGAGAACAGCGCGTCGATCAGAGGCAGCATGGTCAGCTGGATGGCGGCGGCTCCCCGGACATCCCCCCGCTCCATCCGGCGGCAGAGATCGCGGACCGCCCGGGGAAAGAGGTTCGACGCCACCGAGATCACCCCGGATCCGCCCAGGGCCATGACGGGGACGGCCTCTGCGTCGTTTCCCGCCCAGACGGCCAGAGACTCCCCACACGCGGCCAGAAGCTCCGCCGCCTTATGGATATTCCCCGATGCCTCCTTGATCCCCACGATCCGGGGATGCTCCGACAGACGGCGGCAGACCTCAACGGGCATATCCACCCCCGTACGGCCCGGGACGTTGTAGAGGATCAGGGGCAGCTCCGACGCGCCGGCCACGGTCTCGAAATGACGGACCAGGCCCGCCGGGGTGGTTTTGTTGTAGTATGCTGCCTCTGATCGACGCGCTGTTCTCCGCCGTCAACCCCATCCCGGTGAAAGCTGCCTGCGCCGCCATGGGCCTTTGTTCCCCCGCTCTCCGCCCGCTCCTCATCCGTCACCGTGGGAGCCTCCCCCGTGGTGCCGAGGAACAGCAGGGCGTCAGCGCCGGATTTGATCTGCCGCTGTGTCATCCGCACAAGGGCTTCTTTGTCGACGCGGGCTCCGTCCGGGGTGAAGGGCGTGACCATGGCGGTGCATAGACCGGCAAAGGGCAGTTTTTTCTTCATAGCAGCGCACCCGATCCGGCATAAAAAACCGGAAAAAGGTTGATTTGCCCGCCGGAATGTGGTATCATAACATGAATACATCCCGCGGGACCTCACCCCAGTCTATGCGCCGGACGCGGACGCCGTGTTATCCTCATGATAGCACAGCCTCCCCCGTTTGTCAAGTGAGGCCCGCGGAAGGAGCGGATTATGATCACCAACAAGCTGCCCGACACCGATCTCCGGCTGTCGGATTTTCATTACGACCTGCCCGAGGAGCGCATCGCCCAGACCCCCGCCGAGCCTCGGGATTCCTCCCGCCTCATGGTGCTGCACCGGGAGGACGGGACCCTGGAGCACCGGATCTTCCGGGACATCGTCGACTATCTCCGCCCCGGCGACACGCTGGTGGTGAACGACACGCGGGTGATCCCCGCCCGGATCGTGGGCCGCCGGATCCTGCGCATGGGTGAAAATGGGGAGCGCGTCCCCTCGGATTCCGCGGCCCCGGTGGAGCTCCTTCTGCTGAAGCAGCGGGAGAACGACGTATGGGAGACGCTGGCGGGTCCCGGAAAGCGCGCGAAGCCCGGGGACGTGCTGGACTTCGGCGACGGCGTCATGCGGGCGGAGATCCTGGACATCATCGAGGGCGGCTGCCGGGTGGTGAAATTCACGGTGACGAAGGACGCGGATTCCTTCTTCGCCGCGCTGGATCACCTGGGCACCATGCCCCTGCCCCCCTACATCCGGGAAAAGCTGGCGGATCCGGAGCGGTATCAGACCGTGTACTCCAAGCATCTGGGCTCGGCGGCGGCTCCCACGGCGGGGCTCCACTTCACCCCGGAGCTGATGGAGAAAATCCGGGAGAAGGGGATCGACATCGTGCCGGTGCTGCTCCACGTGGGGCTGGGCACCTTCCGCCCGGTGAAGGAGGACCGCATCGCCGACCACGAGATGCACAGCGAATACATCCGGGTCACGGAGGAGGCGGCGGAGCGGATCAACAGCCGCAGGGCCGCGGGGGGACGGATCATCGCCGTGGGCACCACCTCCTGCCGCGTGCTGGAATCGGCGGCGGACGAGGCAGGGATTCTCCATCCCGTCGACACGGACACGGGGATTTTCATCTACCCCGGCTACCGCTTCCGGATGGTGGACGCCCTCATCACCAACTTCCACCTGCCGGAATCCACCCTCCTGATGCTGGTCTCCGCCCTGGCCGGGAGGGAGACGATCCTTCGGGCTTACAGGACGGCTGTGGAGATGAAGTACCGCTTCTTCTCGTTCGGGGATGCGATGTTCATTGAATAGAATAAGCCCCGGCTCGTCCGGAGTATCAAAAACCGCCGCGCAGACCTTTTTGTTTTTTCGAGGGTGCGATTCTTGGGGCCGGGGGTTATTCCTCCTCCCCCTCTTCTTCGGACACGGGTCTTGTGACAAGGACGGTGAGCTTGGTGACGCGCATGTCGTCCATGGCGGAGACCACGACGGTGAGGGTGGTGGCGGGCTCCTCGGGATCGTCCTCCTCCCCGTCCTCGGCGGGAATGTCCCTGTAGCTGAAGCTGTCGCCCACGTGGGGGTCCGCCTCCAGCATCTCGATGGCCCAGCCGCCCACCGTGGAGTATTCGCACTCGAAGTCCCGGGGCTCGAACTCGATCTCGGCGAAGAAGTCGTCGATGTTCATGTCGCCGTTCACCTCGTAGGTGTTCTCGCCGGTGCGGACGCATTCCTCCACGATCTCGTCGCTCTCGTCCCAGATGTCTCCCACCAGTTCCTCGAGAATGTCCTCCATGGTGACCAGCCCCAGGGTGCCGCCGAATTCGTCCACGACGATGGCGATGTGGGTCTTCCGCTCCCGCAGCAGGGACAGGGCGGCGGGCAGCTTCATGGTCTTGTGGATAAAGGAGGGCTTCATGAGCAGATCCCTGAGGGAAAAGGATTTCCCGGCGTCCCCGTCCGTGATGCGCTTGTAGTAGTGGTTCAGGTAGAGGATGCCGATGATGTTGTCGATGGAATCCTCGTATACCGGGATCCGGGAATAGCGGGACTCGTTCACCAGGGCCTCGATCTCCTCCGGCGTGTCGGCGATGTCGAAGGCCGTCATATCGATGCGGGGGGTCATGATCTCCTCCACGGTGGTGTCCCGGAAGTCGATGGCGGACTGGAGCAGCTCGCTCTTTTCCTCGTCCACCACGCCCTCCTCCTCGGCGGTCTCGATGATGGAGGAAAGCTCCTCCTCCGTGACGGTGGGGGCGTCCTCGTCGTCCTTGCCCCAGAGGGAGGACAGCAGCCGGATCAGCCGCATCACCAGCCAAACCAGAGGATACAGGATCCAGGTGAGAATCCGGGTGGGCCAGGCGAAGAAGCGGACGGCGGTGTCGGCGTTGTTTTTCGCGATGATCTTCGGCACGATCTCCCCGAAAATCAGGATGATGACCGTCATGACCACCGTGGACACGAAGGAGGCCATGCCGTCGCTGTTCATGGTATGGAGGGACATGAGCAGGTTCATGGCGATGACCGTGGCAGCGGTGGAGGCGGCGATGTTGGCCAGGTTGTTGCCGATGAGGATGGCGGAGAGGGCGGTGGTGAAGTCCTCGCTGATCTTATACGCCAGGGCGGCGGAGCGGCTCCCGTTTTCCGCAGCCTTTTTCAGCCGGATCTTGTTGGAGGCGTTGAAGGAGATCTCCGACGCGGAAAAGTACGCCGAGAGGATCACCATGAGGATGATGACCAGCACGTATCTCACGCGTCCTCACCCCCTTCCCCGTTTTCCTCATCCCCGGATTTGTCGGGGGAATCCTCGGATTCGGCTTTCGGACGGATCAGGCGGCTGAGCAGGGAGCCCTCTTCCTCTTCGGCGCGCTCCCGCTGTGCTTCTTCCGCCGCCCGCTGCTTTTCCTTCAGCTCCTCCAGCTCCTCGTCGGAGAGCAGATGGACCTCCGCTGACAGAACCCGGCCGTTCTCCACCTGCTCGATGGTGATTTCCAGCCGGTCGTAAAGGAAGCTGTCCTCCTCCTCCGGGATCCGCCCGAAATGCTCGAGGATCAGGGAGAGCAGGGGCCGGTCGGCTGTCGCGCGGGAGGGACATTCCGCCCCCATGCGGGCATAGAGCTCGCCCACGGTCAGCCGGGGGACCACCCGGAAGCGGTTGCCGCCCAGCTTGATGAAGTCCCGGTCCACCACGTCGTCCTCGTCCCAGATCTCGCCCACCAGCTCCTCGAGAAAGTCCTCGATGGTGACCAGGCCGAGCGTCTTTCCTTCTTCGTCCGCCACGATGGCCAGATAGAGCTTGTGCTGGCGCATGACGGAGAGCAGGTCGTCGATCATGGCGTCGGGGGAGACACGGTAGACGGAGGTCAGCAGGGTACGGATGTCGATCTCCGGATTTTTCAGGTACTCCCGGATGAAGGCCCGGATGTGGATGAGGCCGATAATGTGGTCCAGATCCCCGTCGTAAACCGGCAGGCGGGAATGGGTGGATTCGCGCAGGATGGCGAGCAGCTCCCCGTTGGGAAGGGAGGCGTCAACGGCTTCGATATCCCCCCGCATGGTCATGACGTCGGCGGCGTGGGTGCCGGAGAACTCCATGGCGGACTTCATCAGATCCCCCTGCTCCTCGTCCACCACGCCCTCCTCCTCGATGGTGTCGATGATGTCGTAGAGCTCCTCCTCGGTGATGGTGGGCTCCTCCGTCCGGGGGAAGACCCGCTCCGCCAGCCGGGTGAAGGCCGAGGAGATAAGCCCGAAGAAGGCCGAGAGAGGCCAGAGGATCTTCATCAGGAACCGCAGGGAGGGCGCAGCGAAAAGGGAGGCCGTCTCGCTCCGGTCGTTGGCGAAGGCCTTGGGGATCATCTCGGAGAAGAGGAAGACCACCAGGGTCGTCACGACGGTGCAGATCAGGGTCACCCGGTCGGACGCGCCGAAAAGCCGTGCAGCGATAACGGCGGACACGGAAGCGGCGGCGATATGCGTGATATTGTTGCCGATGAGGAGGGTGGTGAGGGCGCGGTCGAAGTTGGACGCGATATACACGGCGTTCTTCGCCCGGCGGTCCCCGTCGTCGGCCTTGGATTTGACGCGCAGCTTATTCATGGCGGAGAAGGCGCTCTCGGCTCCCCCGAAATACGCTCCCAGCGCGACAAACAAAAGGAATAGGAGAACAAGTCCCGTCACCGGGGAATGGGCAGGGGGAGGTTCCGCGGCGGCGGCCAGGGCTTCTCCCTCGCCGGTCACGCCCGCGGCAATCCCGGCGGCGATCCCCGTAATATGTCCGATCGTTCGTATGGTACAGTCCGTATCCATGGCGGTTCCATGTTCTCCTGTCGTCTGAATTTGATCGGCGTATTTTTGTCATTATACCACAATCCCGCGCCGATTGCAATAGGGGTTGGGAAATCCCCGCCTCATACCCGCTTCCCGTCCCGCAGAAATTCCGCCGTCCAGTCCACGGA
>CACWLT010000319.1 GCA_902761695.1 uncultured Ruminococcus sp. | reverse complement strand
GCCACCAGGGGAAGAGCACCTCATCCGGGGAACGGTAGATCTCATGTTTGGCGCCGGAGACGACCTTCCGCTCCCCCTTCGGCAGGCGGGAGGCCATTTTTTCCTGGGCCTCCGGCTCCACCTGATTATCGTCCTCCGCGGTATAAATGCGGACGGGAACGGAGACGCTCTCCGGCTTTCCGGGAGCCAGCAGCCGCCGGGTCACCCGGAAGGCCTCCAGCGTCCAGGAGAAGGTGGGGCCGTTATTGTGATAGCGCTCCGTGCGCACCCGAAGATCGTCAAACCAGTCGAAACGCTCCCGCCCCGTGGCACAGGAGGTTTCAAATTCCTCCGGCCCGGCCCAGGGACGGCTCATTGGGAGCCGCTCCCGCCCACGGCCCAGCAGCTTCGCGCCGACGCAGAGAGCCATTCCGGCCGCAAGCGGCATGCCCGCGTGCAGCGGGGCAATCATCGGCGCGCAGAGGGCAGCCTTTTCGAACACACCGGGGTGATCCTCCAGGAAGGCGGAGGCGACCGCGCCGCCCATGGAGTGGGCAAAGATGAACCAGGGCTTCGGCATGGAGGAGAGCACCTGATCGCAAAGCGCGCTCAGATCGGTGACATAGTCCTCAAACCGGTCCACGTGGGTCAGGGAAATATCCGTAATCCGTTCGTCCCGCCAGGAGGCGCCGTGGCCCCGCTGGTCGCAGGTCAGGACGCTGAAGCCGTTTTGCAGCAGGCTGTGGATCAGCTCGCTGAACTTTTCGGCACATTCGGTAAACCCGTGGAGGACAACCACCGTGCCGGCCGGTGCCTCCGCGTCATACCGGAAGGCGGCGATCGGCTTATCCTTCGCGCCGCGGACGGTCAGGAAGACACAGCGCTCCCTCAGACGGGGCAGCACCAGCCCGTTCATGGTTTCCGCATAGCCTTCGGAATATACAAGGCCTTCGGGGGTAATGCCAGCAGCCATATTCAAGTCCTCCGTCGGATTGATCTGAAAGACAGGGGGAATGACCCTGCCGGATCATTATAAAAGAAGCGCGGGGCAAAGACAAGCCTTTTCGGCGGGAGGAAAACATCCCCGCGACAGAGAAAGGAAAGAAAAAAGAAACCTAATTTTTACAATTGACGGCTTGCCATGATGCGAGGACTGGTATAGAATGAAACAACCGGAGGGGAAAGGGAGATTTCTCTTTCTCATAATAAGGAGGGAGACTCGATGATGAAGAAGCTGTTTTCGCTGCTGCTTGCAGTGATACTGGTTCTGGGAGCGGTGTCCGCGCTGGCGGACATGCCGAAGGATGCGGTGCCGGCTTATGATGATGAGGGCAACCTGCTCGGTTATTACAAAAGTGAAACGGACAAGAAAACCGGCGTCGTGACGACATATCGGTACGACGAAAACGGAAAGCTGACCCAGAAGCAGAAGGACACTTCGACGCAATCCGACTGGGAGGCCTATGACGAGGCGGGAAACAGCATCGGCCACGGCACGTACCAGTACGACGACAGCTCGAAAGCCTGGCAGTCCGTGACCTATACCGGAAGCGGCATCAAGGACACGGAGTCCAGAGGCTCCTGGGCCGACAACTCCTGGGAAACCGTCCAGTACAACTGGGACGGGTCGGTCAAATATGTTCACCTGTCCAAGGAAAACGAGGACGGCGGCATGGAATACGATGTCTATCTGACCGAGAAGGGTGATCTGTATCGGACCGAGGACAGCTACATCGGCGGCATGTTCTACGATTCGGACTACGGCTGCTGGCGGGATGACAGCGGCAATGTGATCGATGATCCGAATCTGGGCCGCTTCAAGGGCGACCTGAAGGCTTTCCTCGAGAGCCTGAAAAAGAAAAAGGTTGTGATTCCCGAGCCCATCTGGTACGGCAACAACACCGCGGGCGTGATCGGCATTTCCCTGCGGGATACCTATCCGACGCTGACGAAGAAATGGTACCATGTGGTGCCGGTGGATCTGAGCCAGGACGGCACCCAGACGCTGCCGATCGTCGCCTCCAATATGTACTACATGGGCAACGTGACCGTGACCGTTGCGGGGGACAGCGTCACCACGACCTATGCCTACCCGAAGAATCCGACCTTTGAGATTTATCCCAAGGATGAGTGCCTCGCCTGGTTCACCGGCGTGGAGGAGATTACCAGCCAGTTCCTTGAGAACCCGGCCAGCGACATGAAGTTCGGCACGGCGATCTCCAAGGAGAAGGATCTGAACGGACAGAACAGCGCGCTGCTGTTCGTGTGCAACCACCTGACCTACCGCGTGCCCTTCAACTCCAAGGGCGCTTCCCCGACCCGGTTCTGGCCCAACCATCCTAAGATGGCCAGCTACTTCGCGACGGCGAAAACCATGATGGAGGTCGTCGAGAACGAATACGCGGAGAAGAAGGCGGCCGCCGAAAGCACCGGCGCGGAGACCGCGCAGGAAACCGCCGAAACCGTGATGACCGAAGCGGAGACCGCGCTGACGGAAGCGGCCGAGACCGTGAAGACTGAAGCGGAGACCGCCCTGACGGAAGCGGCGGAGACCGTGAAGGAAACGCTGGATACCGTGAAGACCGACGCGGAGGAGGCCCTGACGGAGGCGGCGGAGACCGTGAAGACGGAAGCGGAGGAAGCCCTGACGGAGGCGGCGGATACCGCGAAGGAAACGCTGGAGACCGTGAAGACCGACGCGGAGGAGACCGTCCGGGAGGCGGAGGAAACCCTGAAGACCGGGACGGAAACCCAGAAGAACGCCCTGGAGTCCACGGCGGATAATCTCAAGGATATGCTGAAGAATATCACGCAGAAGAAGCCCCAGTGAAACCGGGCAGAAGACTGATCCGGGAAGGAGGCCCCGCGGGGCCTCCTTTTTTTGCGCGGAACCGGCCGGGCCGCATGGCGGACGGAGCGGCCGTCAGGAGCCCGGCGGGGAGGGGATTATTCCGCGGGGGAAGCCCGCATCCATTCAGCATAAAAATCAATTGGTCAAATGTGACAAAAAGCTTGCAATTTTAGGAAAAATGTAATAAAATTCCATAAGAAATGGTTACGAAAGGGTGTTTGGCGTGGCAAAAAGGATTCTGCTGGTGGATGACGAGCCTTTGATTCT
>CACWLT010000318.1 GCA_902761695.1 uncultured Ruminococcus sp. | reverse complement strand
TGCCCGGCGGTCATTTTTCCGATCGTGACAAGGCCCGTGTCCATCGGGGCCAGCTCGCGGCTGACGATGGTCTGCAGATTCATGATGATGGACGCGGAGCAGACCAGCGCGTCGATGCCGGCCTCAGGCGCCGAGGCGTGCGCCCCCTTGCCCGTCACCTTGAGGGTGAACAGTTCCGTGCCGGCCATACGCGGCCCTTCCTCAACGGAAACCTTCCCGACCGGCATCGTGGAAAGGACGTGGATGCCGAAGCAGTGGTCCACACCGTCCAGTGCGCCGGAGGCTTCCACCACCTCAAAGCTGCCGCGGAACTCCTCTCCGGACTCAAAGAGCAGCTTCACGGTGCCGGGAAGTTCTTCCTGCATCTCCTTCAGGATCCGGGCCGCGCCGAGCAGGGACGCCGTGTGGCCGTCGTGCCCGCAGGCGTGCATTGCGCCTTCCACCTCGGATTTGAAGGGACTGTCCGTCATCTCCTGCACGGGCAGCGCATCGATGTCCGCACGCAGCAGGATCGTCTTTCCGGGACGTCCGCCTTTGATCTCGGCCACGACGTTGGTGGTGTCCGGGATTACGGCAAACGGAACGTCCATCTTCGCCAGTTCCTCCTGAATCCGCCGGGAGGTACGGAACTCCTTGAAGCTGAGCTCGGGCTGTCTGTGGAACTCGCGCCGGAGTTCCTGTACCTACGGGAACAGCTGTTCTGTGCGTTCTCTGATGTTCATGCTCTTCTCCTCCTTGATACGAATGATACGGGCACGCGTCAGGCGGGCCTTCAGCCCGGAATCACCGCCCCGCTCTGTTCTTCAGCGCTCCTGGAAATGGGAGCCGTTTCTTTTCATCAGCCGGTACACCGTGGGTACGGAGATCCCCAGCAGTTCCGCCGTGGTCTTGACGGAATCCTTCATATAGAAAACCT
Organism: uncultured Ruminococcus sp.; assembly: GCA_902761695.1. Lineage (GTDB taxonomy): Bacteria > Bacillota > Clostridia > Oscillospirales > CAG-272 > UMGS1696. Next base: position 2,182 of record CACWLT010000318.1, on the reverse strand, counting down.
CAAGCTGTTCCAGCCTCTGGATAATCGCGGCGCGTTCCTCATTGGTCATGCGCTCCGCCGGGATCCCGCAGGCGTCGATCTCCTCGCGGATCCTCTGCTGCATGTATTCCGAGAACAGCAGCGCCGACTCCCTGCCCATCTGCTTTGTCGCCTTGAGGCGCGTCTCCTGTGCGCCGGTGTCGTCCGTCTCATAACCCAGATAGCGGTTGATCACGTCCCTGACCTGATACATCAGTTCGATCTCCGTGCACAGGAGGAGCAGTCCGATCATTTTGCCGCCGCCGTCCCGGATGGCGAACATGTCCAGCTTCACACGTCCTTCCGCCGTGCTGGCTTCGGTGTCGACGTGAGTCATGCCGGCCTCGCTGCTCTCGGCGAGGCTGCTGACAATCTGCCTGAGAAACGGCGTCAGCGGACCGCCTTCCCGCCGCCCGAAATGCGGGCCGAAGGCAGCGGCCACCCTGCCCTCTCCGGTTTCCGTGTTCACCTCATATACCGCCGTATGGACGTGCTCCCCCATGGAGCCGTGTAAAAACTCCGCCAGCTTCTCGTAGGACGAAAGCAGCGTCCTCTGTTCCTCTGTCATGTTGCTCCCCTGATTGCCGGCCGTCCGTTATTCCGCCCGCGCAGTCTGTCCGGCCCCGGTATAGTGTGAGAATGAATGTCTCTTTCTGATAAAAAATATATCATATTGCTGCAGGACCGTCAATCGTTTTTCGCCCTTCCGCCCATGAACTTTGCGCGAAAGAAATCCCTGTTGTTTACGGCACGCAATTGTGGTATGCTTCACTCTGTAAGCGGCAGCTCACACTGGATTACAGGAATAAACAGAGGTTCATCAAATGATCAAGGAATATTTTCGTATACAACTTCTCTCTTCTATGCTATATAACTCTTTTTTAGAATACGTTGAACGCAGCGTATAAAATATAGTTGAATTTATAATAAACACACTTTTATTGATTTATCATTGTGTCACTTGTGTCACTGCGTGTCATTTTGTCTTCAAAATTGACTAATTGAACCAAATCGTGTATAAACGTGTGTAATGGTGATAAGCGTATCGTTTAGAAATCACCAACACACGTCAGAAGAAGCCAACTGCACTCCGCTTCCGCCGGGGCGGCGAAAGCTCCGTATTCGTTGGCTCCTTCTTCCTTTCCAAATCGGAGGTTCTCACGGGGGAACCTCCGATTTGGGGTTACGGGAGTAAATCCGTTATGAACACTCGTACCAGCGTCAGAAGAAGCTTTCTCCATTCCGCTTCCCCGGTTTGCGTAAGAGCCGGGAAAGCTCCATATCCGAAAGCTCCTTCTTCCTTTCCAAACCGGGAGTCTCACGGGGGACTCCCGGTTTGGTTATGCGGGGGAGAGCGGTGCAAAATACATGTTGATATTTGCTCAAAATTTTGCTATGCTATTGGTGACAGGAGGTGGCACGATGCCGAGTATTCGCCCAATATCCGATTTGCGCAACAGCGCCAATGAAATTTCCGATTTTTGCCGCCGGACAAGGGAGCCGGTCTATATTACCCGCAACGGAACGGGAGATATGGTCGTTCTGAATCACGAGGAGTACGAGCGTCAGATGGCGCTGATCGACCTTTACGGAAAGCTGGCTGTGGCGGAACAGCAGATCGCGGACGGCGCGGAGGGGGAAGATTTCGCTCTTGTCGCCCGACAGCTGCGGGAGCGTGTCCATGGGAACCTGTAAGGTCATCATTTATCCGGCGGCAAAACAGGACCTGCTGGATATCGTGGAATATCTCAACACGCTTTCGCCGGAGGCCGCTTTGAGAATCTATGACAAGATCACAGCGGAAATCCTGAGCCTTGCCCGGATGCCGGAGCGCTTCCCGAGACCGCGCGACCTCGCTTTGGCCGCAAAGGGATACCGGTATCTGATCGTGGAGAAGTATTTGGTCTTCTATGTCGTAGAACACGATACCGTGCAAATTCGCAGGATTCTCTATGGACGGCGGAATTACCAGTCCTTGCTGTGATCCGGCTGCTTCCTTGTTTACGTCCCCGGGAAACTGATCCGCCCCGGACTTGCACTGTCCGGGGCGGCTTGTATCTGCGTATGAAAACGCCGCGGCAGATGCCGCGGCGTCCTGTTATTTCGTTTACGCGAATTTGTCGTAGACCTTGTCCTTGAGCATCGCCGCGCAGGCCGCCAGGGA
>CACWLT010000317.1 GCA_902761695.1 uncultured Ruminococcus sp. | reverse complement strand
TACCATGCAGACGCACTACCCGCCGACCCGCGCTTTCCGCAAGGGGCTCGGCCTTCTGCGGGCGAAGGATGTCAAGGAGGCGAAGAATGGGATCATGGAGATCCTCGGCGTCTACTCTGCGCCTTCCTTCGCTGCCTACGCGGACGGCCTGCGCTCGTTAGACATCGAGAAGGCTCACCGGCTCGAAGTGCTGTTTGCTTCCTACGGGGTGGAATCACCCTGGGGAGAGAATTGACAAAAAAGAACAGCCATGGAAGACAAGATACACAACCTGCAAACGGACGCCATCCTGACAAGGATGGAGACGACGATCACCGCCGGCTATGTCGCCGGGATGACCGGGAAGGAGATCGCATCCGCGAACAATATCTCCTACAATACCGTCGTCGCGCATACGCAACACATCTACGAGAAGCTCGGCATCTCCCGGTGCACGAACGCCCTCGTATCCTGGTTCCTGGAGAAGAACTTCCACCTGGATCTGGCGGAGCTCAAGCGCAGGGGTGGAGCGATGATCCTTCTGGGATTGGTATGCTTCCAGATGGCCGTGACGGACTTCGACGATTCATTTACGAGGGCCCGTTCGTCCAGGACGACGAGAACCTGCCGGAAGGCCGGGAGGAGAGGACGCCGGGACGATGAGCCTACAATAGACGAACTATAACAGGAGGAACAACCATGGACTTGCTTGAATTATCAAGGCACAATCCGAACGTGATGATCACGATCAGGCTGGGCGACCTCATAGAGGCGAACAGGCGGCTGATCGTCCAGTCGCGTGCAGAGGGCCGGCGGGATGCGGAGAGAGCGTCCGAGCTGGACGCGGCGCGGGAACTGATCCCGCGCAAGGACCTGATCAAGATGCTGCACGTCGACCCGTCGACGCTTTGGGACTGGGCCAACAACGGGTACCTGGTGCCCGTCAAGATCGGCCGGAAATGCTATTACAGGCCGGAAGAAGTTGAGGCGGCAATCCGCCGGCACCAGCGCTCGGCCGTGTAGCTGTTTTGAAGGAGGACGAACGATGAAAGAGACAGCTACGCTTAGCCATGACTTCGGTGCGCGGAATGACCCGAAGCTGATCCGTCTGCAAATGAAGATGAAGGGCGAAGGACTCGGCCTGTACTGGTGCATCGTCGAGATGCTCTGGGAGAACGGCGGGTACCTGGCCATGGACTACGAGGCAATCGCCTTCTCCCTGCGATGGGCGACGCCGGAAAAAGTCCGCGCGGTCGTTGAGGACTTCGGCCTGTTCAGCAACGACGGCCGGCAGTTTTGGAGCGATTCTGCGCTGGAAAGGATAGGCGCGAAGGAAAAATCCAAGCAGTTGAGGGCGGAAGCCGGCAGACGCGGGATGAAATCAAGGTACGTCCGTGAAACATCAACCCAGCAGGAAACACAGTCAGACGGCGATTCTTCACAACATAGTTATAACAATGCTATAACACCGTTACAACAAACGGATAACGCCGATATAACTTTTGAATCTTTTAATAAAAAAGAAAAAAAAGAAATGTTTTTTTCTTTTTCTTCTTTTGAAAAGAAGGTGCAGGAGGAAAAACTTTTGTCCGCGTTTTTCTTCTTCAAGAACGTGCCGGCTCCCGGCCGGGAAATGGAGAAATTCCTTGCCTTCAACAACAGCGACGGCCGCAGCTGGGATGACATGACGGACGACGCCCGGCTGAAGGCGTTCGACGCCTGGCACCAGGTCCCGGAGCGACGGCCGCGGTTCAGCGACCGAGATCTGCTCGGATGGTGGCATCTTTGCATGGCGCTCGAGGCGTCCGGAGCTCCGCAGCGCGTGAGGCTGGCGGCGCTGGCGGACGACGTGAGATGGGAGGCTGACGGCGATGTCTTCCGCCTATGGTGCCCCGACGTCCTTCGCGAATGGATAGAGAGCCACATCCAGAGCGTCGGGGCGGCACTGATGAGCGGGATGATCATGCCAGCCGGATGCACGTCGCTCAAGTACCGGACCTGCAAGGAGTCGGCGGATCTTAAAACAGCGAAATCATGACTGTAAAGCTATTCACCGACCACGAACTGGGAGATCCGTTCATGGCAATGATAATAAATACCCGTTTTTGCGGCTTCCTGTCGGCCTACGCGAGACTTAAGGGGTTGACCTATGACGAGGTCTGCGTGGATGCCAGCGAGGTGCTCAGATCCGCTGAAATCACGCAGCCGGGAGACGGACCAGGAGGAGAGCAATGAGCGGGAAAAGAATACATGCGGTCGCACCTGACGGTCGGACATTTACGTTTGCACAGTGGGTGGACTACATGGACCGGCACCCGGAGGATGTGTCCGAGCCTTATGCTGGACCGGACGGGAAGGTCTACGAGGTAGACGGATTTGTGTTCAACGTCTTCGGCCACTGCCTCAACGCCCACACGTTCAGGATCGCCCCGCAAGGCTGCCGGATTGATGGGCAGAGATGCTACATCGACGTCCGGACGTGGCGGGACACTTACAGCCGGCAGGATCGGCGAATCGTATGGTGTGCGGATATATTCGCGATCGGATGCGAAGCAAACGCCTATGGCAGGCTCGATCCGGATGCCGAGTTTTGCGAGGAAGAGGATGCCGTCCACGAATGCCTGCTCAGGGCAAAGCAATCGCTTGAGCGAGAAATAGAATGGTGTCTCAAAGCGATCGAGTCTGCCCGCAGCAGGTCGGACGATGACGAAGGATCCATGGGATACGGTGCCGCGCTGAGCCGTCAGAGGAAGATGCTGAAGCTCGTCGAGCAAGAGATCGAGGACCGGATGCAATATAAACTTTTTTAATCATGGAAGAGCAGCCGCGACGCATATAAAACTATCAGCGAGAGAGCTCGCTATAATCAAACAACTGGGAATCAATGAAAACACCTGACATTATTTTCGTCGTTCCGTATGAGAGCAAAAAGTTTGGCGACGACTATGTAGGCATGGCCTGGGACAAGCCGGATGATTCATGCGTGCATGTCGCCTATATTCGCCGGGACCTGGTAGACGCACGGATCCTGGACATGAAAAACAATATCGAGGAGATGAAAGGACGGATCGAGGAGGAGGAACGGAGGGACAAGGAATTCCGGAAACAATACCTCGAGAAATACGGGGAGGAGCT
>CACWLT010000316.1 GCA_902761695.1 uncultured Ruminococcus sp. | reverse complement strand
GCCATGATGGAGCCGACGAAGGTGCCGTGCTGCCAGGAGGTGGACTGATAGACCAGGGGAGCGGTCTTCGCCCGGCGTCCGCCGAAGATGATGGCGGTTACCGGAACGCCCTTCGGGTTATTGAACTCGGAGGACAGGCACGGGCAGTTGGTGGCCTTCGCGGTGAAGCGGGAGTTCGGATGCGCGCCGGAGGTACCGATCTTGTCGGCCTTGTCGTACTTGGTGTAGTCCCAGATCTCGCCGCGCCAGTTCTCGGCGTTGTGGGGCGGGTTGTTGTCCAGGCCTTCCCACCAGACGGTGTTGTCGTCCAGGTTGTGGCAGACGTTGGTGAAGATCGCGCCTTCCTGGCAGGTGGCCAGCGCGTTGGGATTGGACTTGCTGTTGGTGCCGGGAGCCACGCCGAAGAAGCCGTTTTCCGGGTTCATGGCGTAGAGTCTGCCGTCCTCGCCGATTCTCAGCCAGGCGATGTCATCACCGACGGTCCAGACCTTGTAGCCCTTGTTGCGGAAGATTTCCGGCGGGATCATCATGGCCAGGTTGGTCTTGCCGCAGGCGGACGGGAAGGCGGCGGTCACGTACTTGATGTCGCCGTTGGGATATTCCACGCCCAGGATCAGCATATGCTCGGCCATCCAGCCTTCCTTCCGGCCCAGCCAGGAGGCGATGCGGAGGGCGAAGCACTTCTTGCCCAGGAGCACGTTTCCGCCGTAACCGGAGTTGACGGACCAGATGGTGTTGTCCTCGGGGAACTGGCAGATATAGCGGTTGTTCTCGTCCAGCTGGGCCTTGGAGTGCAGGCCGCGGATCCAGTCCTCGCTGTCGCCGATGGCTTCCAGAACGTTGGTGCCCACGCGGGTCATGATCAGCATGTTCAGGACCACGTAGATGGAGTCGGTGATCTCAAGGCCGTACTTGGCGAACTCGGAGCCCACGATGCCCATGGAGTAGGGGATGATATACATCGTTCTGCCCTGCATGGAGCCGCGGTACAGCTTGGTCAGTCTCTCGTAGCACTCGACGGGATCGATCCAGTTGTTGATGTTGCCGGCGTCTTCCTTCTTGCGGGTGCAGATGAAGGTTCTGCTTTCCACGCGGGCCACGTCGTTGACGGCGGTGCGGTGGAGATAGCAGCCGGGGCACTTTTCGTCGTTCAGCTTGATCATTTCGCCCGTGGAGCAGGCTTCGGCGCGGAGAGCGTCCCGCTGTTCGTCGGAGCCGTCGATCCAGACAACCTTGTCGGGCTGGCAGAGGGCGACGTTTTCTTCGATCCACTGGAGGATGCTCTTGTTGGTGGTCATGTTGGTCATGATAACGCCTCTTTCAGAAGTGATGTATGAAAGAATGGGAGCTTGTGAATCCCCAATTTTTTCTATGATACATTATACCCGGAGACTCCGTCAAAATCAATAACGTAATGTGAACGGCATATGAATTTGTTCCCGCCGGAGGGGAGCGGGAAAAGCCTTTGCGGAAATCCTTGCATCGCGGGCATAAATGTGCTAAAATGGGGAAAAGCTGACGCAGCCTGATTACGGGATTATCGGAGGCGCGTCATGCGGTTCTATCATTTTTTCATGAAATTCACGCGGAGCTTCGGCATCGGATTCGGCATCGGGACGGCGGCCGCCCTGACCGCTCTGGGGATCGGATGGGCCTTGCTCCGGGCGTGGATGGGAGAGGCCTGAATGCGTCTGGACAGGTATTTGTCGGAGAGCGGACTTTTCACCCGGAGGGAGGCGGTAAAGCTGATCCGCTCCGGCAGGGTGACGGTGGACGGAGTGTCGGTGCGGGATCCCGCCTCGAAGGTGGACGAGAACGCGGCCCGGGTGACGGCGGACGGCCGGACGATCGGCTACGCGAAATTCCGCTGGATCATGCTGAACAAGCCCGCGGACACCGTCTCCACCACGGACGGCGATCCCCGCTCCGTGCTGAATCTGCTTCCTGAGGAATACCGTTCGGTGGGGCTCTTTCCCTGCGGGCGGCTGGACGCGGACACCACGGGGCTCCTGCTCCTGACCAACGACGGGGAAACGGCCCACAATCTGCTCTCCCCCCGCCACCACTGCGAGAAGGTCTACCGCTTTTCCTGCCTGCCCATAACCGAGGAACAGCGGGTGAAACTGGAGGCCGGGGTGGACTTGTCCGACTTCACCTCGAAGCCCTGCCGTGTGACCATGGCCGATCCGGAGCACGGGGAAATCGCCGTGACGGAGGGGAAGTACCACCAGATCAAGCGGATGTTTCTTGCCGTGGGATCGGAGATTCTGGAACTGGAGCGGATCTCCTTCGGCGGGATCCCCCTTGATCCTTCCCTCGCCCGGGGAGAATGGAGACTGTTGACGGACGAAGAGATCAAAACACTCGAAGCGAACGGCGGACAGGACGCGCGGGAATAAACCGAGAAGGATCGCCGCAGGCCCGGGGGAACGGTTCGGTTTGTTTTTTGGGATCCACCCCGGCAAACCGGGATCTGTCACTCAGTCTTTCATTTTTATTTTTTCGTCGATCAAGCCATATACCAAATCATAGACGTCATCCGGCACAGGCTGATCGGGGATCCAGAATTCATACAGTTTACGCAGGTCATCCGAATCCCCGCAGATCTTTTTTACCTGTTCATAAGCGTATTGATTGGCGTCAGCTTCATACGGCTGTCCGAGATAGATGTTTGTGAAATATTCTTCGCCGCCCTCCAATTTACACTCGTAATACTTTCCGTTAATGATCTTATAGCATGTGCCATCGTACATAATAACATATTGAATGCTGCGATTGACCGCACTGCTGAATCGTTCGGGGCAAAGAACCTGTGAAGAATGTCTCAATTCATGAAAAAGGTAAAAAGCTTTTTCATAATCAGGTGCTTCTTTCAGATAATCCGCATTTATGAATATCGTTTTTGACTCAGCATCAAAAGTGCTGTTAGCGGTTTCATATCCCACTGGCATATTGAAGGATAACGTCAAGTCCAGTTTATTATCATTGCGGTATTGATTGAAATATCTTTCGTAGTCAAACATCTTTCCATCCTGACAAATCCCGATTTATCGTTCTGTCCGCACTTTCCGGATCGTGTCTGCATCCAGTCGGGCGGACCATACCCGGTGAACCGGCG
>CACWLT010000315.1 GCA_902761695.1 uncultured Ruminococcus sp. | reverse complement strand
AGGGCGTCCGCGGCCATGGTCACTCCGGCTTCCTCCCCCTCGATGAGGATGGTGTCCCCGTCGTCGCTCTGGTTCTGGGTGTTGGAAATCCGCACGCCGAATTCTTCCTCCAGCCGCCGGACGTTCTTGTCATAGCTCCCGAAGAGCAGCGCCGTCACCTCGGAGGAGGTTGTCTTGATCTTCTTTTGTGTCATCCTGGTTGATGCTCCGTATAGTAAAATAAAGTTCTTTCCCTTCAGCTCTCCGGGACGCCCGAAACGGTGAATTCCACCGTCCTGCCGATGTCCCGGGTGACATACAGCGCCGCTTCGGCCCGGCAGGCGTCCTCCGTGAAGGTCACCCGGATCTGACGCCCCGCCAGTTCTCCGCCCTTCGCCGCTTCCCGGATCATGCGCCGCAGTCCGGCAAGGGCCTCCGCCTCCGCTTCCTCCCGGGTCAGGGTCACGGTAAGCGGCGCCGTTTCCCGCGTGATTATCGTCCCGCACCAGACCGGAAGGGGGATCCTGCCGAAGAGGCATACCTTCCCAATTGTATCTATTGTATCACAATACCCGCTGTCAAATCCACTGTTTTCAAAAAGTTTTACCGATTTTTTGAAGATTTTCAGGAAAAAAGCGCGTTTTTCCTCTCCCGTGGGCCGGTATTCCACCCGTTCGAAGGGGGCCTCCGCCGTCAGCGTCCGGACCGTAGTGGCCAGAACCTCCCCCTCCGCGTATTCAAACCGCACGCCGCCGTCCTTCTTCGCCACCGCCCCGGAGACGGCCGCCTCTCCCGCCCGGATCACGTCCCCGGCCTTCACCACCGCCATGCCCTCCCGGACCCGCACCTCCTCGATCACCCCGTCCTCAACCGCCACAACATTCGCATAAACTCCCTCCGGATGTTTGCCGGAGCTCCCCGGGATCATCTCCCAGACCTGTACCCGGGCCACCGTGCCGTCCATGTAGACCGAAATGAAGGCCAGCTCGTTCTGGGCCGCCAGAATGTCCGCCTGCATCTGATCGAAGTCGATTTTCCGGAATCTTGTACCGATGCCGAAACCCTCATCCTCCAGGTAGGCAAGGATCCGCTCGTCCGCCACGTTCCGGCTCCCCTCGATCCGCACGTCCCACACCAGCCCGGCGGACCAGATCATCCAGATGGCGCTCAGAAGACACCCTAGCACGATCCCGGGCCTTCTGCGGCAGAACCGGAGCAATGCGGGCAGTCCCTCCGTCTCCCCCGTCTCATAGGGGACCCCACGCTCCGTCAGAAGGGCTGACAGCCGCACGGCATCCCGCGCCCCGCACCGGATCTCCGTTTTCCCGTCCCGCTCCCGCTCACCCCATACCCGAATCCCGTACCGGAAGGCCTGATCAAAGACTTCCCCCCGCCGCTCCGAATCAAACCGGATACGCCGCATCCCATGGAAAACCGCCCCGTTCATTCCCCGTCCCCCTCCCCGAAGCGCACTTCGCGGATGACGCCCCGCACGAAGAGCGTCCCGTCTTGAAAATCCTCCAGGGTCAGCCCCTCCCCCGTCACCGTGCAGAGGCTCCCCTCCAGGGAAAGCGTCACCCGCTCCCCGCCGTATTCGAAAATCCCCGCGCAGCCGAAGACCTCCGCCTCCCGCATCCCCCGGACCACCACCACCGGGATCCGCGCCAGCATATCCCCCTCCGCACCCATGGCCGCAGCCGCCGTCTGCCAGAGGGGCTTTGACGGTCCGCGCCTTCTTTTTTCAGGCAAGCTTATGCCCTCCTTCGCATAGAGTAATCCCATAAAAGCATATTCGGCCGCCGCGGATTCGAGAACGGCGGTCAAAGGAGACGCCATGCCCCATCGACACCGCCCCCTGCTCCTCCCGACCTTCGGATTTCTCGCCATGCTCTGCCTCCTGCTGTTTCCGGAGACGGTGAGCGATGCCGCCCTGGACGCCATGACCCTCGCCGCCTGCCGCCTGATTCCCCTGCTGTTTCCCTATTCCGTCCTCGCCTCCCTCATGCTCCGGCGGAGATGGCTGCCGACCCGGGGACCGCTCACCGCCCTGTACTGCCTGCCAGGAGACTGCGAGGGGGTCCTCCTCTCCGGCATCGCGGCGGGATTTCCGGTGGGCGCGCAGGGTTCTCTCAGGCTGTATCGGTCCGGGCGGATCACGCGGGAGGAGGCGGGGATCCTGGCTGCGGCGTCCTCCGTGCCATCTCCTGCCTTTCTCGCGGGGGCGGTGGGGATCATGTGGGGGGACGTGCGCTTCGGGTGGTTTCTCTGGATCGCCGCCAACCTGACCATGGCCCTCTTCTCCCGCCTGTGCCGTCTTAGGATTCCCGCCCGCAGAGCGTCTTCCCCGCGAACTGCTGCCTCGCCCGCGTCCTCCTTTTCCCGGGATTTCAGCCGGTCCGTGACGGAGGCCGCCTCCTCCTGCCTGTCCGTGACGGGGTGCATCGTCTTTTTTCGGATTCTCGCCGCCGTGGGAAGCCGGATCTTTCCCCCCGCCGGACCGGTTCTGACCCTGTTCCTCGAGTTCTCCTCCGGTGTCCGGTACGGCGCGGCTGCGGGCGGGATCCCGGGAGCGGTCATGACCGGAGCGGCGGCGGGCTTCGGAGGGATCTCCGTCCTCATGCAGATCGCCGCGCAGAACGACGACGGCTCGCCGGGAGACGGATTCTCCCTCAGGCCCTATCTGCTCTCCCGGCTCCTGCTGTGCGCGGTCCTCGGCGTCTGCGCTGGTGTCTGGGCGGTTATCTTCTCCCCCACCGCCGCGTCCCCGGTTCTGGCGGAACAGCCTGTCTCCCCGTCCGTGATCCTCTCCGTCCCCGGCCTTCTGCTCCTTCTGGCCCGGCGCGATTCCCGGCAAGAGTTTACAGGGAGTACTTGATTTTTCAGCCTGCGTGGGGTATAATAGGATAATGGACGTTTATGAGCGGAGAAAGAAAAGGAGGAGCAGAAGTGAAACAGGATGAACGGATCGAAAAATACTGCAAGTTCTGCGAGCATGCCGGCACCCTGACCGACCCCGACACCATGCTGTGCGACAAAGCCGGCGTCGTCCGCGCTTCCCAGTTCCTTTATGTCGGCCCGGAAATTCTCAAGTCTGTATTTGGCTTCTTCCAGTGCAAGTATCATCTGTATCCTCCGGATTTGTTTTGT
>CACWLT010000314.1 GCA_902761695.1 uncultured Ruminococcus sp. | reverse complement strand
CGGAGAAGTCCTCGTTCTCGCCGCCGAAGGCCACGTAGTCCACCGCGATCAGGTTGTCGCCCTCGGTAAAGAAGTAGATGCGGAAGTAGTTGATCTTCTCCATGTCCGGTGCGCCGCCGGCCTCCTGTCCCGCGAAGAGGTCGATCTTCCACTCGTTCCATCCGGCCTGCATGTCGAAGGAGCCCACGTCCCAGTTGTATTCCTCGGCGTCGCATTTGCCGGAGGAGGTGATTTCGATCTGTCCGTTGTTGGCGTACCGCTCGGGGTCCTCCACGTAGAAGCGGAGATAGAGGTAGTCGGCGTCGGCCAGATTGAAGGGCTCCTTGAAGTGAAGCTCGATGTTGATGGCGCCGGTGTAGCCCGTCCGGTAAAGACCGCCCTCCGCGCCTCCCTGATACATGATTTCACCGGCGGAGGCGGCGGCTGTCAGAAGAACCGCTGTCAGAACCAGCAGAATGAAAAAGGCCAGTCGTTTCATGGGAATTCCTTTCATAGTTCAGTGAATAATTTAATAATTATCGTCAGTATAGCAGATACCGGGGGCTTTGTCAAGTACGGAAGGCCAGAATCCGCAGAGAGCGGGAGGATTTGCGCTGAAAAACAGAAAAAGCGGGGGTGAATCCCGCTTCTCTGTATGCCGGGTGGCAGTCAGTTACCGGTTTATCTGAAATATTCCGCTGCGGAAGCGAAGAGCTTCATGTCGTAGCTGCCGGGGACGTTGACATAGAGGCCCTCGTTCCAGCGCTCGGTGTGGCCCATCTTGCCGAGGACACGTCCGTCGGGGGAGGTGATGCCCTCGATGGCCAGGACGGAACCGTTGGGGTTGAAGTCGATGTCCATGGTGGCGCGGCCGTCCAGATCCACGTACTGGGTGGCGATCTGTCCGTTGTCGACGAGCTGCTTCAGCATGGCGTCGGAGGCGATGAAGCGGCCCTCACCGTGGGAAATCGGCACGTTGTATACCTCGCCGACCTCGCATCCCGCCAGCCAGGGGGATTTGTTGGAGGCAACGCGGGTGTGAACGATGCGGGACTGGTGGCGGCCGATCTTGTTGAAGGTCAGTGTCGGGCAGGTCTCGTCGGTATCCAGAATTTCGCCGAAGGGAACCAGCCCCAGCTTGACGATGGCCTGGAAGCCGTTGCAGATGCCGCACATGAGGCCGCCCCGGTTCTTCAGCAGCTCGTTGGTGCCTTCCTTGACGGCGCCGGAGCGGAAGAAGGCCGTGATGAACTTGCCGCTGCCATCGGGTTCATCGCCGCCGGAGAATCCGCCGGGAATGAACACGGCCTGGGCCTGCTTCAGCTCTCTCGCGAAGGCGTCCACGGATTCAGCCACGGCGGATGCCGTCAGATTGCGCAGCACCATGATCTTCGCGTCAAATCCCGCCGCGGACAGGGCTTTCGCCGTGTCATACTCGCAGTTGGTGCCGGGGAAGGCGGGAATCAGGACGCGGGGCTTCGCGAAGTGATCGGTGGTGCGGACTCTGGTATAGGATTTCGCCGTGACGGTCTCCACGGGCTCCGCGTCGTTCTGGGAACGAGCGTGGACCGGATAGACGCCCTCGAGGACACCGTTCCAGGTCTTCTCCAGGCAGGTCATGCACAGACGCTCCTCGCCGCAGGTCAGGGCGTAATCCTCCGTGGTCTCGCCGATAACGCGGGCGTTTTCCGGGACATCCCCCTCCGCCAGCTCCAGAACGAAGGAGCCGTAGGCGTATCCGAAGAGCTCGGACAGGGAGACGGAATCCGCCAGCTTCGCGCCGATGCGGTTGCCGAGAGCCATCTTGAAGACCGCTTCCGCCACGCCGCCATAGGAGGGCGTCCAAGCAGAGAGGATCCGGCCGGCGTCGATGCCCGCGCGGACAATGTTGAAATTCCGGATCAGGGAATCCGCCGTGGGCAGGCCGCGCTCATCCGTCTCGGGAGAGAGCAGGGCGATTTTGTGACCGGCCGCCTTGAACTCGGGGGAGATCACGTTCTTCACGGGATCCACGGTAACGGCGAAGGAGACCAGGGTCGGGGGCACGTCCAGCTTCTCGAAGGAGCCGCTCATGGAGTCCTTGCCGCCGATGGACGCGATGCCGAGATCCATCTGGGCCTCAAACGCGCCGAGCAGGGCGGACAGCGGCTTGCCCCAGCGGGCGGGATCACGGAGCGGCTTTTCAAAGTACTCCTGGAAGGTGAGGTACACCTCCCGGAAGGACGCGCCGGAGGCGATCAGGCGGGAGACGGACTCCACCACGGCCAGATAGGAGGCGTGATAGGGGCTCTTCTCCGCGATCATGGGGTTGAAGCCCCAGGCCATGAGGGAGGCGGTGGACGAATTGCGGTCGGAGACGGAGATCTTGTGAGCCATGGCCTGGGCGGGGGTGGTCTGATATTTTCCGCCGAAGGGCATGAGCACGGAGCCGGCGCCGATGGTGGAGTCAAACCGCTCCGACAAGCCCCTCTGGGACGCCGTGTTGAGATCGGACACCAGGGCGTTCATGCCGTCCGCGAAGGAGTCCGGCACGGGCTTTGTCCATGTCTCCGGATTGGCGGGGGCCACGTCGATGTGCTTCTCCGCGCCGTTTGAGGACAGGAATTCCCGGGAGAGATCCACGATGGTCTTTCCGCGCCAGGTCATGGTGAGGCGGGGATTTTCCGTCACGACGGCCACCACGGTGGATTCGAGGTTTTCGGCGTCGGCCAGAGCGCAGAACCGGTCCGCGTCCTCCTTCGCCACCACAACGGCCATGCGCTCCTGGGATTCGCTGATGGCAAGCTCGGTGCCGTCGAGACCCTCGTACTTTTTGGGCACCGCGTCGAGGTTGATGTCCAGCCCGTCGGCAAGCTCGCCCACGGCGACGGACACGCCGCCCGCGCCGAAGTCGTTGCAGCGCTTGATCATTTTGCTGGCCTCGGGGTTGCGGAACAGGCGCTGGAGCTTGCGCTCCTCGGGGGCGTTGCCCTTCTGCACCTCGGCCCCGCAGCTGGAGAGGGAGGAGACGGTGTGGGACTTGGAGGAGCCGGTGGCGCCGCCGATGCCGTCGCGGCCGGTGCGGCCGCCGAGCAGGATCACGAGATCGCCGGGGGCGGGACGCTCACGCCGGACGTTTGCCGCGGGGGCCGCCGCGATGACCGCGCCGACCTCCATGCGCTTGGCCACA
>CACWLT010000313.1 GCA_902761695.1 uncultured Ruminococcus sp. | reverse complement strand
CGAAGACGGCGTCCCGGACCTTTGTTTTCTGTCTGTTCATGCGTGATAATCCCGAAATTTATGGAAAAGTATGAAAACGCAGAGTTGTTTCAGCCGTGCGGCGGCCGGCGGTTCGGCATCGGAGCCGTTGTGAGAAAGAGCCAGCCCACCGTATTATACCACAAACGGAAGGCGATGAACAGTCCCCCGGCGAAAAATCCCGCCGAAATCCCGCCGCCGCCCTTGCAAACGGAGGCGTTATGGTGTATAATATCATCGGACTATGATGACCGGACCGGATCCGGGTTGGGAGGGACGATTTTCTTGACGGAAAAAGAACTCCGCAGACTGAGACGAACCGAGCTTCTGGAGCTCCTTGTTGAGCAGGGCCGCGTTGTGGAGCGTCTGCAGAAGGAAGTGGCCGAGCTGCGGTCCGAGGCGGAAAAGAGACAGATCAGCATTGCGAAGGCGGGGTCCATCGCGGAAGCCTCCCTGAGCCTGACAAAGATTTTCGAGGAAGCGCAGGAGGCGGCGAAGATCTATCTGGAAAACGTCGAACGGCTCAGCGGGGACCAGGATCGGATCAGCGCCCAGCGCGAGGAAGAAAGCAAAAAGAAGGCGGAGCAGCTGCTCATGTCCACGGCGAAGAAATGCCGGGAGATGGAGGCCGCCACCGCCCAGAAATGCCGGCAGATGCTGGAGGCCGCTGCGAAACGGTCCGGCGGACTATCCTGAGGAGAGGAAACCTTTGATCTATGAACAGAAGGGATCAGCGCGCCCCTGCGGCGCCGGAAAATGAACAGCCGAAGCTGGAGATGCCGGATATCTCGACTCTGGAATCGGAGCTGAAGCGGATCAAGCATCGGGAGCGTTTCCGCCGGGTGCTGCGCTCCACCGTTTATTCCCTGGTGGTGGTGGCGGCGGCCGCGGTTCTGGTGGCCACCCTGTGGATGCCGGTTCTGCGGACCTACGGCTCCTCCATGACCCCCACCATCGAGGACGGCAATATCGTGGTGGCCTGGGCCTGGAGAAAGGGGAGCTCCTTCCACACGGGGGATCTTCTGGCCTTCTACGCGGACAACAAGCTGCTGGTCAAGCGCGTCATCGCGGCTCCCGGCGAATGGGTCCGCATAGAGGACGACGGCACCGTGTACGTCAACGACGTGATGCTGGACGAGCCCTATATCAGCGAAAAGGCTCTGGGAAACTGCAACATCGAATTCCCCTATCAGGTGCCGGAGAATCAGTGGTTTGTCATGGGGGACCACCGCTCCACCTCGTCGGATTCACGGAATACCGCCGTGGGCTGCGTCTCCGTGGAAAGGGTGGTCGGCATCGTGCTCTTCCGCGTGTGGCCCTTCAAGGAAATCCGCACCTTCCGCTGAACGGACCCGCTTTCCGGGCGTGGAAATGAAATCATGATACAAAGGACAGTCTTCGTTTGAATCGGACGGAGGCTGTCTTTTTTCATGCACGCGGATTTTTTTATGAAACCCCCTTGACAAAACCGGGGACGCGTGGTAATATGGTACCAACCTACCGGACAGGTAGTATAAATTAGTCGAAAAGGAGAACCGTCATGTCCAAAGTATATACCTCCGCCGACCAGCTCATCGGGAAGACCCCCCTCCTGGAGCTGACCCATATCGAAAAGGAAGAGAACCTCGGCGCGAAGATCCTCGCCAAGCTGGAGTACTTCAATCCCGCCGGATCCGTCAAGGACCGCATCGCCAAGGCCATGATCGACGACGCCGAGGCGGCCGGAAAGCTGAAGCCCGGCTCCGTCATCATCGAGCCCACCAGCGGCAATACCGGCATCGGTCTGGCGGCCGTGGCGGCGGCGAAGGGCTACCGGGTCATCATCGTCATGCCGGAGACCATGTCCGTGGAGCGCCGCCAGCTCATGAAGGCTTACGGGGCGGAGCTGGTGCTGACCGAAGGCGCGAAGGGCATGAAGGGAGCCATCGCCAAAGCCGACGAGCTGGCGAAGGAGATCCCGAACGCCTTCATCCCCGGGCAGTTCGTGAATCCCGCCAACCCGGAGGCCCACCGCCGCACCACCGGCCCCGAAATCTGGGACGATACCGACGGGGAAGTGGACATCTTCGTGGCCGGCGTCGGCACGGGCGGAACCGTCACCGGCGTGGGCGAATACCTGAAGGAGAAGAATCCCGCCGTGAAGGTCGTGGCCGTGGAGCCCGCCTCCTCCGCCGTCCTCTCTGCGGGAACCCCGGGGCCGCACAAGATCCAGGGCATCGGCGCGGGCTTCGTCCCGGATGTTCTGAATACGAAGGTTTACGACGAGATCATCACCGTCACCAACGAGGATGCCTTCGCGGCCGGACGCCGGGTGGGACGGAGCGAGGGCGTGCTGGTGGGCATTTCCTCCGGAGCCGCCGTTCACGCCGCCGTTGAGCTGGCGAAGCGCCCGGAGAACGCCGGCAAGACCATCGTCGCTCTTCTGCCCGACACCGGCGACCGCTACCTCTCCACCCCGCTCTTCGCGGAATGACAGCGGGAGGAAAAAACCGTCAAAGCAGGAAAAACAAAAACAACCCGACCGCTCCGAAGCGCCATGCTCCGGGGCTTTCGGGCTGATCTGACAGCGGAGGATTTGCCAATGATGATTTCCACAAGAGGCCGGTACGCGCTCCGGGTGCTGATCGACATCGCGGAGCATACGGACGGCGGCTTTATCCCCATGAAGGAGGTGGCCGCGCGGCAGGATATCTCCCTGAAATACCTGGAGAAGATCCTCCCGGTGCTGACGAAGAACAACCTGATCGAGGGACAGCAGGGTAAGGGGGGCGGCTACCGGCTGACAAAGGATCCGGACGAATACCGGGTCTACGACATTCTCCTCCTGACGGAAGAGGAGCTGGCTCCCGTGGCCTGTCTCGCGGAGAACGCAAAGCCCTGCGAGCGCGCCGCCGGATGCCGGACCCTGGCTATGTGGGAGAAATTCCACAAGATGACGAAGGATTTCTTCTCCGGTATCACCCTCTCTGACCTGATGCGCACGGATGCGGGGGATATGTATGTGATCTGAGATCACAAACAGTAGGAAGCAAAGACTTCGTCTTTGCGGATCTTATGTCCTCTGCGCCGCGTGACACAGTCACGCAACGGGCGGCGGAATGCCCTGCTCAGGGCGGGAGGCCAGCACGACTGCGTCGGTGCGGGGGACAACCATCTCATGGCCGACTGATTTGCAAGCAAATCGGTTTCCCCCCGTG
>CACWLT010000312.1:3253-3676 GCA_902761695.1 uncultured Ruminococcus sp. | reverse complement strand
GAGAATATCACCAAGACCTTCAACGAGAAGTATCCCGGCCATACCCTCGCTTACCTGACCGAGGGTTACCAGAAGGACTTTGACGCCTTCATGGCCGAGCTGGACTTCACGCCCCAGTGGCTCAGCGCCCCGCACGAGAACATCACGCCCGAACTGGTGGAGAAAGCCCACGCCGCCGGCCTGAAGGTGAATACCTGGACCGTTGACGACCCGGCCGAAATGCGCCGCGTCATCGATGCGGGCGTAGACGCTGTCATCTCCAACTATCCGGACCGCCTCCTTTCCGTCGTCAAAGAATACTGACAGAACCGATGAAACGCTTCCTGTTATCCCTCGCCATCGTCGCCGGCGTGTCGGCGCAGGCTCAGCCGGACACCCTGCGGGTCCTCTCCGTGGCCAACAGCTTCGGGGTGGACGCCGTCG
>CACWLT010000312.1:0-3234 GCA_902761695.1 uncultured Ruminococcus sp. | reverse complement strand
CTGTACATCGGCGGCTGCTCCCTGGAACGCCATTACGGCAACGCCGTCAGCGGAGAGCCTGCCTACTCGTACCGGAAAATATCGGCCGACGGAAGCTTCACCACCCGCGAAGAGACCAGCCTGCCCTGGGCCTTCGCCGACGAGGCGTGGGATGTCGTGGTGTTCCAGCAGGTGAGCCAGTACTCCGGGAAGCCTGATACCTACGAACCCTATCTGGGTTTTCTGCTGGATTATGCCCGGGAACGCTGTCCCAAGGGGGTGCGGCTGTACCTGCACCAGACCTGGGCCTATGCGAAGGACTCCACTCATCCCAATTTCCCGGACTACGGCTGCGACCGGCGGCGGATGTACGAGCTTCTGAAGGCGGCCTATGCCGAGGCGGCGGAATCGATCGGGGCCGGGCTCATTCCCGTGGGCGACACTGTGCAGTTTTTCCGTGAGAACGTGCCGGGGTTCGATTACCCGAACGGCGGCGAAAGTCTCTGCCGGGACGGGTTCCATCTGTCCATCCCCGCGGGGCGGTATCTGGCCTCCCTGGTGTGGCTGGAGACGCTGGCGGGTGTCGACGCGCGGAAGTCCGTTTTCCTGCCCGAGGGCATGGAGGAGGAGGGGCGCGTCCTTCTGACGGAGCGGGTGCATGAGTACCTGAACGGGATCCGGGGCTGACGGTCCGAAAACATACGGAGTGTGCGGGGCTTTTCCCGTGCGCTCCTTTTTTCGTTTTCAGAACCGTTCCCGGAAAAGTACACAAAGACCGCATCGTCCGGGAGCGAAAAAACGGCAGGCCGTCCATTGACGAGGCGTGTGAACTGTGTTACAATAATATCACAATAATCACAAGATTCACGAAAGGAATGTTGAATTATGTTATATTTACTGGACACCGCCGATCTGGACGCCATCCGCACCTGCTGCGAATACTACCCCGTGGCGGGCGTGACCACCAATCCCACCATCATCTCCCGGGAGAAGAGCGATTTCCGCGCCCTCATCACCTCCATCCGCTCCGTCATCGGGCCGGACAAGATGCTCCACGTGCAGACCACCGAGGACGAGGCCGGGGCGATCCTGCAGGAGGCGGAGAAGATCCGCGAAACCGTGGGCGGGAACTTTTACATCAAGATCCCCGTCACCCGGGAAGGACTCAAGGCGGCGACCCTCTGCAAGAGCCACGGCATCGGCGTCACCATGACCGCGATCTTCACCCAGCCTCAGGCGCTTCTGGCAGCACGGGCGGGCGCGGATTTCGTGGCTCCCTACATCAACCGGCTGGACAACATCGTGTCCGACGGCGTCCGTGTGGTGGAGGAGATCGTGGAGATCTACCGGACCTACCACATCGGGACGAAGGTGCTGGCCGCCTCCTTCAAGAACGCGGAGCAGGTGCACAAGGTCTCCCTGACCGGAGCGGACGCCGTCACCATCAATCCGGACCTCTTCGACACCCTGATCTACCATCCGCTGACCTTCTACGCCATCGACGACTTCGCCAAGGACTGGGAGGCCGTCTACGGGGAGAAGAAGGCCGGGGAGATGCTTTCGGAGAACTGATCCGCCGCGAACAGGCCGGAACAAAAACAGGAAGGATGCCTTTTTCGTGGCGCCCTTCCCTTTTTGTTTTCCCTGCCGGGGGATTATTCCTCCGCCCAGAGCTTTACGATGTTCAGAATGATCTCCGAGGCCTTTTCCATGCCCTCGACGGTGCAGTGCTCGTAGGGGCCGTGGAACGCGTAGCCGCCGGTGCCCAGATTGGGACAGGGCAGGCCCATGAAGGAGAGGCGCGCGCCGTCGGTACCGCCCCGGATGGGATCCCGGAGAGGCTCCAGTCCTGCCGCCCGCACCGCTTCCTCGGCGATCTCCACCACCCGGAACACGGGCCGGATCATCTCCTCCATATTGCGGTAGGAATCCCGGATCGTGAGCGAGGCCGTCCCCGGGCCGTACTTCTCGTTGATCGTTTTCTCGACGTGGCGCAGGATCTCCTTTCTCGCGTCGAACATGGCGGCGGAGTGGTCGCGGACGATGTAGTGCAGCTCAGCCTTCTCGCAGTCCCCGCTCATGCCGGTGAGGTGGAAGAAGCCCTCGTAGCCCTCCGTCAGGCGCGGGATGTCGGCGGCGGGCAGCATGGCGTTGATCTCCATGGCGACCAGGGAGGCGTTGATCATGCGGTTCTTGGCCTCGCCGGGGTGGATGTTGTAGCCCTTCACCGCGAAGGAAGCGGAGCAGGCGTTGAAGTTCTCGAAAACCACCTCGCCCTCCCGGGAGCCGTCCACCGTATAGGCAAACTGCGCGTCGAAGGCTTTCAGATCGAAGTTGTCCGCGGAGGTGCCGACTTCCTCGTCGGGGGTGAAGCCGATGGAAACGGGTCCGTGGGGAACGTTCTCCCCCAGGATGCGGCTCACGGCATGGAGAATCTCCGCCACCCCCGCCTTGTCGTCCGCGCCGAGAAGGGTCATACCGTCGGTAGTCAGGAGGGTTCTGCCCCGAAGCTCCTTCAGATGGGGGAAGTTCGCGGTGGTGATGACCCGTCCGCTGTCCCCGAGGGTCACGTCCTCCCCGTCGTAATCCGGGTGGATCTGCACGTTCACGGGGCTGTCGGCGAAGTCCGGGGAGGTGTCGATATGGGAGATGAAGCCGACGCGGGTCTTCCCCTCATACCCGGGTGTGGCGGGGATATGGCCGTAGACGTAGCACTTTTCATCAACGTGGGCGTCCGCGATGCCGAGGGCCTTCATGTCCTCGACGAGGCGGCGGGCCAGGACGAACTGCTTCTCCGAGGTGGGAACGGACGAAGCGTTCTCGTCGCTGGAGGTGGGGATGTTCACATAGGAAAGAAAACGTTCAAGAAGCGTCATGGGAACTCCTTTGTGGTGTGATTAGCGGGATGATGATGTATTAGGGGCATTATCTTAGAAGCTCAGACACTCCTTCAGTCAGCACAGCTGACAGCTTCCTCTGGGAGGGAGCCTCAGAGCAGAGCATTTCGCTGCCTCCCTCTCAGAGGAAGGGGGACCGCTTGCGGTGGAAGGAGTGTCCGATGAAACAGACAGAAGCGGAAACCGGCGTCCTGCCTTTGTCTTGGCTGACTAAAAGCCCTCTTTATCCTCTGACAATCGTGATCCCATCCGGTGCTTGGCATTTCGCGCCGTTTTTCGTGATCTCCACTTCGATGTCGCCGTAGGGGGTGGGATAGACGCCCCTTGCCCAGTCCAGGCCGGAGAGGTGGGGATCGAA
>CACWLT010000311.1 GCA_902761695.1 uncultured Ruminococcus sp. | reverse complement strand
GGTCATCTTGCCGTCGCCGTCGGCGTCAATGGACAGGTTGGAGGAGTAGGTCTTCAAAGCGTCCAAGGTCCATCTGCCCTCCCGCACCAGAACGTAGGGGGATTCCAGCGCGATGTCCTCCATCAGCACCTTGTTGAAGAAGATGGAGAAGAGGTATTCCACGGAGGTCATGGTCAGATCGCCCGTCACGTAGAACAGGTGGTCCGCCACGTTCATCTCCGTGACGATGTCGCCGTTCCACCAGGGCTTCTCGAAATTGACGCCCTTCACCTGATTCCAGTTGGCGAAGACGCCGTCCGCGGCCGTGGCGGTGATGTACGCGCCGTAGCCGGACACCAGCTGATAGGCGTCATCCGCGGCGATGACGGAGTTTTTCACCTTGCCGGTGTAGCCGTCCCGGTCGTCCCAGAGGCCGGGCTCCATGACGGGGGAGAAGGTGATGTTCAGATCCTTTTCCACCTCCAGATTCCGCTTGTAGACGGCCTCGGAGATCACGTCGCCGTCCACCTCGCCGACCCAGTCGTATTCCGTGTGGGCGGGGGAAAGGATCACAAAGGTTCGGCCCTCATAGTTCGCTGAGGGCAGGTCGGCGTAGAGATGGGCGTCCGGGTCCTCCGCCGGAGCTTCCTCCTCCGGGGTTCCCGCGGCGGGTTCGGCGGTCCCCTGCGCGGGGGAGGACTGAGCGGCCTGGTCGGTGTTTTCCGCCGATTCTCCGCAGGACGCGAATACCGGCAGCAGCAGAGCGGGGATCAGCAGACAGGCGAGGATGCGTTTCAGTTTCATGGCAGTCTCCCGTTCCGGATCCCGTCCCGCGATGAGGCGGCCTTGCGGGATCCGATTGATTCATGTCTTTATTATGGCCCGAACCGCCCCGGATTGCAATACCCTATCTTACTGTCTTTTTGTCTTTTTTTCCTGTCTTTCCCGCCCCGGATTCCTAAAATCGCTTGAAAACCGAATAAAAATACGGTATAATCTTCTCACAGACTGTCCGACGCGCAGAACGGGGTGAACAGGGATGAAAATCTACTACGACATGAGCGTCTCCTACCGCCATGAACCCGGGGAGTGGTGCCCGCACCTGGCCTACGACATCTACACCCTCTGCTGCTTCCGTACGCCCTTCCTCTACGAATGCGACGGCGAGATTCTCGAAGGGAACACGGGAGACCTGCTGCTGACGGAGCCGGACCGGGTGATTTATCACGGTCCCCGCCCGGACGCGAAGGAGGGCACCGTCAACAGCTACATCCGCTTCGGTCCCGCCGACGAGGTGACCGCCTGGCTCGAAAAATACCCCCTGCCGCTGAACCGGGCCTTTTCGGTCGGGCAGGACAATTTCCTCGGGCCCTTTGTCGAGGCCATTTTCGAGGAAAGCGCGGCGGCGGAGGCGGGAAACGGGGACATGATCCACTGTGCCCTGCTCCGGATGCTGATCGAAATGCACCGAGCCTACAACCGCGCCGTGGCCCCGGACTGGG
Source organism: uncultured Ruminococcus sp. (assembly GCA_902761695.1). Lineage (GTDB taxonomy): Bacteria > Bacillota > Clostridia > Oscillospirales > CAG-272 > UMGS1696. The sequence continues at coordinate 4,834 of CACWLT010000311.1, read as the reverse complement.
TGAAGCGGATCCAGGCCGTCCGGAACGCGGTCCACGGCAGGCCGGGGCAGAACTGGAGCCTCGGCCGCATGGCGGATCTGAGCGGGTATTCCGTCAGCCGCTTCTCCGCCCTCTACCGGGAACTCTGCGGCGTCTCCCCGGTGCAGGACGTCATCGACGCGCGGATCCACCGGGCCAAAAATCTCCTCCTCCACAGCGGCATGAACGTGAGCGAGGTGGCGTGCTGCTGCGGCTTCTGCTCCGTCAGCCATTTTTCCAAGCTGTTCCGCAAAGCCGTTGGCCTCTCTCCCAGCCAGTACGTGAAGATGAAGAAGGGCGGGGCGGCGGGAGGTTCAGTCAGAGGCGGAAACGGCGGATGAGGCCCTCATGCGCTCCCGGATGCCGGGAATGTACCGCTCCAGCAGGGTGAGGTAGTCCTCCCGCCCCCGGAGCGCTTCAAAGAGGCCCTCTCCCATGAGTGAAGACGATACCCGGACGGACAGAGGGCAGTCGGAGAGGACCAGGGGGGCGCCGCCGGACCAGGACAGCCGGTTGAAGAGGGGATTGGTATAGGGGATTTCCCCCTCCGTCTCCCCGACCCTCGCCCTCTCCTCCTCGGCGGAACAGTATTCCCCCAGCTTCTCCACGGCTCCGTCCAGATCCCCCGCCCGCGCCAGCAGGACCGCCTCCCGCCTGAGGATGGGGATCAGCCAGTTCGTAAAATACAGATAATTCCCGTCCGGGAACACGGCGCGGAGAATGCTCTCCTGCATCCGGAGAAGGGACAAATCCTCCCCCTCCCGGTTGAACCGGTCGAAAACGCTCAGAAAGTCGACCAGCTTCATCCGGGCCTGCTCCTGCATGTGCATCACGCGTTCTTCCCCCGTGAGGCAGTACTGGAGCAGAAAATCCGCGTTGCTGCACTGCCGCGCGAACGCCTCCGCCTCCTCCTGCCGTCCCAGCGTCATCAGGAGAAGGGCCAGGCGGTTCAGGACGCAGGAACGGATCACCTCGTCCGCCGTTTCCGCCAGCACGAACCGGTAGAGCCTCTCCGCCTCGCCGTACCGCGCTTCCCTCTTTCCGGGATCCCTCTCCCGCACTGCCAGCCCCTCCTCCGCCGTGGCCAGATGGTACCGGACCCACATGCTCCGGGGATATTCCTCCAGCGCCTGAAGGCATTTCGGATAAAGCACCGCCGGATCAATGTTCTCCGGATCGTGGATAAAGGAAAGGCTCTCCTCGCAGGCCTCCTGTCCCTCCGTACCGCCTCCGCACCCCAGCAGCTCGTCCGCCGTGACGCCGAAAATCCCCGTCAGCGGCACGATCATGGAGAGCTCCGGCGCCGAGATGCCGCACTCCCATTTGCTCACAGCCTGTGCGCTCACGCCGAGGTAGTCCGCAAGACGGTCCTGTGTCAGGTCGGCTTTCTTGCGCAGATCTTTTATCCTTTGTCCAATGTGTTCCATATCCGATTCTCCTGTGTGAATTTCAGAAAAGAAAGCGGGCCCAGCCTTCGTTCCGCTTATAGTATAGCAGATTCAAAAGCCGGGCGCAATGGATTTGTAAGCGGGTCCGGATCAACCGGGGGTTGAGAAAAAAGAAACGGCTTTCCCTCTTGCATTGCGTCCCGATCCGTGTTATAATCAGGTTAGTTATTGCTAACCATCATAAGCACGCGAAAGGATACCCCATGCGCACAAATCAACAGTACAAGAACCTCACCATAAAGGAATTCACCAAAGACGACTACCCGCCCATTCTCGAAGAGCTGGAGAAGGAACCCTTCGCCGATCTGCTGGACGTGGGCTGCGGCACCGGCCCCATGATCGAGCTTTTGACGGAGGCTTACCCCGACAGGCGTTTCACCGGCGTGGACATCACCCCGAAGATGATCGAGACCGCGGCGGCAAAGAACCTGCCCAACGCCCGCTTCGTGGTGGGGGACAGCGAAAACCTCCCCTTCCCGCCCGCCTCCTTCGACGTTCTGATCTGCGCCAACAGCTTTCACCACTATCCCGATCCCATGGCCTTCTTCCACAGCGCGGCGAAGGTGCTGCGGCCCGGCGGACGGCTGATCCTGCGGGACTACACGGCCTCCGCCCCCGTACTCTGGCTCATGAACCACACGGAGATGCCCCTGGCCAATCTGATCGGGCACGGGGACGTGGGCGCGCATTCCCTGAAGGAAGTCCGGGCCTTCTGCGAGGCGGCGGGCTTCACGGTCGAGACGCTGGAAAAGCGGAAAAAGTTCCGTCTCCACCTGGCCGCCAGACTGTCATCCCGAAAAGCCTGACGGCGCGGGCAAAGTCGGATCCGCACTTGCCATGGAACGCCAGATGTGGTATAATACGGTCATAACCCGAACAACATTCAGGAGGATCGCGCCATGTTCCAGTCCGCATGGATCACCCACCCGTCCGCCGTCTATTCCGACAACCGGATCTATCTCTTCAAAAAGTCCTTCACCCTGGACGCCGTCCCGGATTCCGCCCCCGTGAAAATCTCCGCCGAGGCCCGGTATAAGCTGTTCATCAACGGACGCCGCGCCGCCTTCGGTCCCTGCCGCCCCTCCGGCGAGGAAAAGTATTACGACGAATTCGACGCCGCTCCCTTCCTCAGGGCCGGGGAAAACGACCTGTACTGCGAGGTGCTCGGACTGGCCGATAACGGCGACATGACCAAGCCCTGCACCGTCTTCGGCGTCCGCCGGACCGGGAACCTGCTCCTGGCCCTGGAGATGGACTGCGGCGGGGAAACGCTCCGCACCGACGACAGCTGGCAGTGCGCCGAGTCCCCCACCGCCGCTTTCGCCCTTCACACCTGGCATGCCCGGGCGGCGGTCTTCGAGGAGGACGCGCACCCCGGCGAGCCCGTCTGGGTACCGGCAAAAATCGCGGCCCGGGTGGATTCTCCCCGGGAGCAGCCCTATCCCTGGGGCATCGTCAATCCCATGTTCGTCAGACCCCGCCCCATCCCCATGCTCTATCAGAAGGACGTACCCTTTTCGGACGGCGGGGACGGTTTTCTCCTCGCGGACGAGCTGACCTTCGGCTTCCCGCGCTTCACCTTCTCAGGCAAAGGCCATGTCCGGATGACCTACGCGGAGTCCTTCGGCAGCGGCGGGGAAAAAAAGGACCGTCTGGACCGCTCCCTCTCCTTCGGCGGCGTGTATGACGAGATCGACACGGAGGGAGAGTTCACCTGGGAACCCTTCTGGCCCCGCTGCGCCCGGATCATCCGGATCGAAACGGAAGGGGACGTCCGGCTGACCGGCTTCCGCTTCACCGAGATCGGCTATCCCCTCGCGTATCCCGCCGACTGCGACTTCGGTTCGGAAACGGACAACCGCCTCTGGAAGATCTCCGTGGCCACCCTCATGCGCTGCATGCAGGAGAGCTACGAGGACTGCCCCTACTACGAGCAGCTCCAGTATGCCATGGACACCTCCCTGCAGATGCTCTTCAACTACCAGCTGACGGACGACGACGCCCTGGCCCGGAAGGCGATCCGGGATTTCCGGCTGTCCCAGCGGGCGGACGGACTGCTCTCCAGCCGCTATCCCACGGTGGAGGCCCAGTACATCCCATCCTTCTCCTTCTATTACATCTTCATGGTGTCCGAGCATTACCGCCGCTTCGGGGATCTGTCCCTGGTGCGGGAGAATCTCCGGGCCGTGGACGGGGTGCTGGAATGGTTCGCCGGCTGCGTGGACGAGACCGGACTCCTGAAGCGCACCATGTACTGGGACTTCATCGACTGGGCCACCACCTGGGGACGCTCCGCCGGAGAGCCCGAGACCGGGGACGACTGCCACAAGGCCATCGCCTCCGCCATGTACGTCTGGATCCTGGGCCGGGCGGCTGAGTTGGCGGACCTCTGCGGACGGACCGGAGCCGCGGCGGAATACCGTCTCCGCGCCGATAACTGCGCCCGCGCCATCGAAACCTTCTGCTGGGACGAAGAGCGCGGCCTCTATGCCGACGAGACGAAGCACGCGTATTTCAGCCAGCACATGCAGGTCTGGTGCGTGCTGAACGGCATGGCGGACAAGACGGAAGGCCGCGCGCGCCGGATCATGGAAAACGCCCTCTCCCTGGATACGAAGTGCACCTTCGCCTACGCCTACTTCTGGTTCCGGGCGCTGGAGGCCGTGGGGCTCTATCCGGAGACGGAGGGCATGATGAACCGGCTGAGAGGCCTCTTGGATCTGAACTGCACCACCATCCCCGAAACGCCGGACGCGCCCCGCAGCGAATGCCATGCCTGGGGAGCCATCGCCATTTACGAGTTTGCGGCGGTGGTGCTGGGCGTGCGGACAATCTCTGCGGCAGAGAAAAAGCTCCGGATCGCCCCCCGCACCGACGGCCGGGATCACGCCCGCGGAACGGTATACACCGGCTGCGGCCCCGTGCATGTCAGCTGGACCGCAAAGGACGGCCTGTTCACCCTGAGGATAAAATCCGCCCCCGACGCTGAGAAGGAAATCCTCCTCCCCGACGGCCGGACCGTCGTCACGGCGGATGAGGAGATCACCCTCACGGCGGAGGTGTGAGGAGATAATGGGAGCTTTATGTCAGCAAGTCTGCAGGCTGACCTTATACTAACTCCCTTCTAAAAGGGATATAAGGAATGAAACGCTACGCGTTTCGGAATAATGTCCCTGCGCGGGACAGGCGCGGGGGAGGGACACCATCTCATGGCCGACTGATTTGCAAGCAAATCGGTGCCCCTCCCCCGAGGGTCCCCCTTGGCCGGAGAGCATAATCCTTGATGCTCATCTCTGTAACTGAGTGTGACTGTTTATCCCATGTCCTCGCGCGGTCTCTGTTCGTGAAGTTTAAGTGGTGCACGGAAC
>CACWLT010000310.1 GCA_902761695.1 uncultured Ruminococcus sp. | reverse complement strand
TCTTGGAAAGCTCCACCGGCTCCCCGCCCTTGGAGACGGAGTAGCGCTCCCGGTCGATCTCCAGATCCCCCACCCGGATGACGCCGCTCTTCGGCTGGGGACGGCGGACCACCTCGCCCGAGGAACGACGGATGTTGGCGCGGATGCGGGCCATGAGCTCCTTGAAGGAGAAGGGCTTGGTCACGTAATCGTCCGCCCCGGTCTCCAGTCCGAGGATCTTGTCCTTGTCTTCCTCCCGGGCGGTGACGAAGATGATGGGCACCTGGCTCTGCATGCGGACCTGCTCGCAGATTTCAAATCCCGTCATGCCGGGCAGCATGATGTCAAGAAGCAGCAGGTCGTATCCGCCGGAGAGAGCCATTTCCAGCCCCTTCACGCCGTCGTAGGCGATGTCGCAGCCGTACCCTTCCTTTTTGAGGTTGTAGGCGAGAACGGAAGCGATGTTCTTCTCGTCCTCCACCACAAGGATCTTCTTTTTCTCATCCATATCGTCAAGCCCTCCCGTGACAGTATGCCCGCGCCGGCGCAGGTTATGGCATCCATATTTTTCCGATCATATTGTACCACACTTCCCGCGGAAAATCAAGGGAGGGACGAAATCCGCCCCTGTCCCGTCCATGTGACAAGGGGAGGGGCGGCGGGAACACGGGAATTTGTGAAAAAAAACAGGATCTTTCTCTTTACAAAACAGTCCGGATGTGATATAATAAGCGTACCTCTGTCAGAGGGTTCTTTTTTAGTGCGTTCCCGGTGCGGTCATGCCGGGACCGCGTCCCGCTGTTCAGAGGGAGGTACAAGATCGGGCGGATCCGCTCCGGAGCTCTTCCGGGGAAAGCGCTCTGCCTAAATTCACAAGGAGGTGCCGAAATGAGAGTGAAGATTACCCTGGCCTGCAGCGAATGCAAGCAGCGCAACTACGACACGAAGAAGAACAAGAAAAACGATCCCGACAGACTCGAGCTGAAGAAGTACTGCCGTTTCTGCCGCAAGCATACTCTCCACAGAGAGACGAAGTGATCGGTAAGGAGTTAGACAATGGCTGACAATGAAATGAAAACCGCCGTGACCACCGGTTCGGCCCCCGCGGAAAAGCCCGCGAAGAAAAAGGACGACAAGCCCTCCTTCTTCCAGAGAGCCATCGCCTGGCTGAAAACCGTCCGCGCCGAATGCAAGAAGGTCACCTGGGCGAGCTGGGAATCCGTCCGGTCGAACAGCATCGTCGTGATCGTCACCAGCATCGTGTTCGCCGTTTTCCTCGGTGTTCTTGACTATGCGTTCGGTTCTTCGATCAACGGTCTGTCCCGTCTGGTGGCCCACCTGGCCGGAAACTGATCTGTTCCCGACGGGCATCGTCGGACGCGCCCGGGCTTCCGGATAACGCCGATTTCATCCGCAGGGAGGGATTCTGACCAATGAGCGATATCAACGATCTGAACGAAGGCCTGAAATGGTATGTCGTACACACCTATTCCGGCTATGAGAACAAAGTCAAGACCAATCTCGAAAAAATCATAGAGAACCGCGGGCTCGGCGACAGCATCACCGATATCCGCATCCCGACGGAAGTCGTCGTGGAATCCGACGGCGGCAAGGAAAAAGAGGTCGAATCCAAGATCTTCCCTTCCTATGTTCTCGTCAGAATGATCATGACCGAAGAAACCTGGCATGTGGTCCGCAACATCCGCGGCGTCACCGGCTTCGTGGGCCCCGGCTCCAAGCCCGTTCCGCTGACGGAGGAGGAGACCGCCGCCTACATCCTGGAGGAGCCCGTCAAGGTCACCGCGTCCGCTTTCGAGCTGGGCGATACGGTGAACATCGTGGACGGCACCTTCCGCGGCTACAGCGGCAAGCTCACCCGCATCGACGAGGAGACCGACGAGGTCACGGTGGTTGTTTCCACTGTCGGCCGCGACATCACGGTAAACCTCAACCGCAAGCTGGTTGAAAAGGCCAAAGACTGACTCCGGTCCGGCCGAAAGGGAGCCCGGCGCATGCTCCCGCATTATAAAAATGTGCCGATTCAGTGGGAGGGACGTAATTTTTTCTGAAACGTCCCGCTTGAATACCACTTTGGAGGAAAACTGCTATGGCAAAGAAAGTTATCGGCTATATCAAGCTTCAGCTTCCCGCCGGAAAGGCGACCCCCCAGCCGCCCGTAGGTCCCGCCCTCGGCGCGTACGGCGTCGCCATCCCGAACTTCACGAAGGAATTCAACGAAAGAACCAAGAACGACATCGGCCTGATCATCCCCGTGGTCATCACCGTGTACGCCGACCGTTCCTTCACCTTCATCACCAAGACCCCTCCGGCTCCCGTTCTGATCAAGAAGGCCGCCGGTATTGAAACCGCTTCCCCGACTCCCAACAAGACCAAGGTCGCTTCCATCACCAAGGAACAGGTCCGTCAGATCGCCGAGACCAAGATGAAGGACCTCAACGCCGGCTCCATCGAGGCCGCCATGAGCATGATCGCCGGAACCGCCCGCTCCATGGGTGTGACCGTCGCAGACTGAGGAGGTAGGGAAAGATGTTCAAGAGCAAGAAATATGTTGACAGCGTAAAGCTGATCGAAAAGTCCCGCCTGTACGATCCCGCCGAGGCAATGGACCTGGTCACCAAGACCTCCAAGGCCAAGTTCGACGAGACCATCGAGGTTCACGTCCGTCTGGGCGTTGACTCCCGTCACGCTGACCAGCAGGTCCGCGGCGCCATCGTCCTTCCTCACGGCACCGGCAAGACCGTCCGCGTCCTCGTGTTCGCCAAGGGTGAGCGCGCGGATCAGGCCAGAGCGGCCGGCGCGGAATATGTGGGCGACACCGATCTGGTCGAGAAGATCCAGAAGGAAAACTGGTTCGACTTCGACGTGGTCATCGCTTCCCCCGACATGATGGGCACCATCGGCCGTCTGGGTCGTGTCCTCGGTCCTAAGGGCCTCATGCCGAACCCGAAGGCCGGCACCGTCACCATGGACGTGGCCAAGGCCGTTCAGGAAGCCAAGGCCGGTAAGATCGAGTACCGTCTGGACAAGACCAACATCATCCACTGCCCCATCGGCAAGGCTTCCTTCGGCACGGAGAAGCTGGGCGAGAACTTCGACACGCTGCTCGGCGCCATCATCAAGGCGAAGCCGGCCGCTGCCAAGGGTCAGTATATCAAGTCCTGCGTAATCGCTTCCACCATGGGCCCCGGCATCAAGATCAACCCCTCCAGAATCGGTTAATCGAAGATTCGGAACACCGCAGTCTCTCTCACGGGAGG
>CACWLT010000309.1 GCA_902761695.1 uncultured Ruminococcus sp. | reverse complement strand
GGCGGCGTCCACCAGATCGTAGGACTTGAAGGCCGTGACGATGACGGTATAGAGCTCGATCCATGTGGCGTCCTTCACGAAAACGCCCGCGTCGGACACGGAGCAGGCGCCGTCCGAGACAACCCGGGTCTTCACGAGAAACCGGTTCTCCGTGACCGCCGTGACCGCCAGGGCGGAGATGGAGTCGGCGGTGACGGTGAGGCGGCTCACGTTTTCCCGGCGGTAGCGGATCGTCGCGGAGAAGGGGGCCGTGGCCTCGTACCGTCCCGCGATGAGACGGGCGGGATAGGAGGCGAAGAAGGTCCTCCTGTAGGAGACGCCGTCCTTGTCATACGCCACGGTGCAGACGCCGTCCGTCAGATCCAGATCCCGGCGGTAGTTTTCGGCCCCGTCGTCCCCGTGGATCTTTACCAGAAGCTCCCCCGCGTATTCGTAGGCCTTGATGCGGTTGAAGCAGTTCTTCATGTTTTCGGCGGCCCAGCAGTCCGCGTCGTATTCCCGGCCCTCGGCGAACAGGGAGCGGATGTGTTCCAGCATGTCCGCGAATCCGTCCACCTTCGTGTCCATGGGACCGCCGTCCCAGATGGATTCCTCATTGAGGGTCAGTCTGTCCTCGGCGACGCCCCCCCATACGGAGAGACCGGCGGATCCGCACCCGACGGGAGAGGTGTTCTCCCAGTCATAGGCGGCGTTGGCGAGATGAAGGACATAGTTCTTCATACGGGGTTTTCCTCCTGTTCTATATGCGCGGGACTGCGGCGCGAAGCCTGCCCGTCTGATTGCGAAACGCTGCGTGTCCGGAATGGGGGCGGTTCAGTCCCCGTCCTCCGAATCTTCCTTGATGTCGGGGAGTTTTTCCGCCTTCTTCGGCCTGACGCCGGAGAGGGGATTGTTCTGCATGGCCTGCTCCATGTGCTCGTTGGACACGTGGGTGTAGATCTGCGTGGTGTTCAGCTGCTCGTGGCCCAGAATGTCCTTCAGCACGCGGATGTCCACCTCCCCGGACTGGTACATGAGGGTGGCGGCGGTGTGGCGGAGCTTGTGGGTGGAGTAGTTCTTGTATTCCAGCCCGGCCTCGCCGAGGTATTTCTTCACCATCCACTGAACGGTCTTCACGGAGATGCGGTTTCCCTGACCGGAGAGGAACAGCGCGCTCTCCCCCTTCTTTTTCGCCGGGGTCTGCATCCGGACCGGCAGATAGGCGGCGATGGCAGCCCGGCAGGCGTCGTTCAGATAGACGATGCGCTCTTTGGCCCCCTTGCCCGTCACCCGCATGGATCGCAGCTCCTTGTCCAGATCGGGAAGGGAAATGCCCGCCAGCTCGGAAAGCCGGATGCCGCAGTTGAGAAAGAGCGTCAGGATGCAGTAGTCCCGCTCCCGGTTTTTTGATTCCGCGTCTCCGTTCACGGCGTTCAGAAGATCCAGGCTCTCCTCCACCGAAAGGTATTTCGGCAGGCTCTTCTTCAGCTTCGGGGTTTCGATGTCCCCGGCGGGATTGTTCTCGAAGAGATGCTGGCGCGAGGTGCAGAACTTGTAGAACTGCTTGATGGCCGAGAGCTTGCGGGCCATGGAGCGGGTCTCGTTGTCCCGGCCGTTGCGCACGTAGGAGAGGAAGTCGTAGACCTCCCCCGTGCTGACCCTGGCGAAGAAGTCCGTGTCAAGCCCGGTCAGGTCCGCCGCCTCGAATTCCTCGCCCTCCGTGGGAAGGGAGGCCCGGGACGCGACGAGCCACCGGCAGAAGGTGCGCAGGTCCAGCAGATATTCGGAAACGGTCTTTTTGGAGCACCCCTGCACCACGTCCTTGTACCGGGCGAAATCCCGGATCAGGGGCGGAAAGGAAGCTCTGAATTCGGATTCGGTCATGGAAACCTCGTTGTCTGGAACTTACCCTCTTATTATACAGCAAACTTTATGTTTTGAATGGATAAAGTGTAAATTTTCACAGAATCGGCTTGTATTTCACAGCGAAAACAGATACAATAAGAACGAAGATAAGCGAAGCCCCGCCATTCCGCCCTCATTACGGACCGTGCGGGACCTTCCATGGCAGAACCCCATATTCCGGAGCGTAATGATAATTTTATGAAGGATTTCTGGAAAGAAAACGGCGCGTATATCGGTAAAATGACCCTGAATCAGTTCGGGGCAGCCTTCTTCGGCATCATGCTGGTGCTGGCGGCATCCGCGGCCCAGAGCCAGAGGACCTGGCTGACCCTGTTCGCCAGCGCTTTTGCGACTGTTTTTTATCTCTTCCTCGTCTATACGGTCCTTTGGGAAAAGGGCGGGCAGGACAGGATCCGGGTGGATTCCGGGCGGCAGGCGCGCACCCCTCTCAAGGGCTTCTTCATTACTGTCTGCGCCAATATTCCCAACATCCTGCTGGGACTTTTGGACATCGGCACCCGCCTTGTGATGGATCCTGCCAACCCGGACAGACTGGCGGGAAAGATCAACTCCATCGTGCGGGCCATCGTTCTCCTGTGGGAAGGCATGTATGCCGGATTCGTCAGCTATGCCCATACGGTAGCGCCCAATCATCCGTATCTCCTGTCTTTGACGCGGCTGGTCATCGTCATCCCCGCGCTGCTGGTGGGGGGAGCTGCCTACTGGCTCGGCCTCTGCAACAAGCGCCTTCTGCAGCCCTTCGAGCTGAAGCAGCCCGGTCAGTCCGCTTCAAAGCAAAAGTCCGATCAGTAAGCCCCATCCTTCCGGAAATAAAACGGACTTCCGTTTCTCCCGTTTGGAGAATTGCAGAAGTCCGTTTTTGTCATACCGTCACCCGCAGATTGTCCCGGGCGCATTCCAGTCCGTACTTCGCCAGAACCTCCGCCGTCTCCGCGTGGGTGGCGGGATGGAGGGTGCGGGCCAGATGGCTCACCATGAACCGCGGGCAGATTTTTCTGAAGGTCGCCGCCATTTCCGAAACCATGGCGATGTTGTTGTGCTCGAAGATCCGGTAGTCGCCCCGGATGTCCCCGATGGTGCAGTCGAAGATCATGAGATCCAGCCGCCCGTAGTCCAGAAGAGCCCGGTAGGTATCGTAGAACATCCACGCGCCGTCGCAGCCGTAGAAGAACCGCCGCCCGTCCGTCTTTGACTCCACCGTGAAGTGCACGGGATTCTCGGCCGTTCTGTGATTGGCGGCGTAGGCGCGGACGGTGTACCCGTCCAGTTCCAGCGTGTCGCCGGAGACAGTCTCGTGAAATACCGCCCCGGAGGCCTCCAGCCGGTCCAGTGTCTCCCGGGAGAAGTGGTCGGAGTGAG
>CACWLT010000308.1 GCA_902761695.1 uncultured Ruminococcus sp. | reverse complement strand
GAATAGCGCAAAAGGGCCGCGATCTCCTTGATGGGCATGACGGTGCCGGTCAGAAGGCTCTTCGCCGTCCCGATCCGCCGCTCGATGACGTACTGCATGGGCGTGATGCCGAAGCGCTTCTTAAAGACCCGGATCACGTGCATCTTGGTGACGCCGAAAGCCGCCGACACGTCGTCCAGGGAGAAATCGGCGTAGATGTTGGCGTCCAGCCAGGCCCGGATCTTCTCGTCCAGGGTGTTTTTCGGTACGGCGGGAGGAAAATAGGTACTCTTCGTGGCGGCAGTCAGGATGCGGAACAGGAGGCAGAGCACCTCGGCGTGAACTTCCGGGGAGTCCTCCTCCCCCATCCGGGACAGGCGGTCGTGGATTTCCAGAAAGATGTCCAGCACGTTGACGGGCGCGGTCAGGGTGGGGCCGACGGCGAACATGTCGCACATGCGGGAAACGAGGGTGCCGTCCGCGTTGAGCCAGATCTTTTCGTAGGGCGCCGAAGGGTCCGCCCCGTAGCTCACCTCCGCCCCCTTGCGGATCAGGTAGAAGGTCCCGGCGGAAACGGTCTCCACGCCCTCCTTCGTCTCGATCCAGCCCCGGCCCTCCATGACGTATTCAAACACGTACTCCCGGGAAGGGGTGCGCACCATGCGGTAATCGGGGTTCGGGCAGGTCACCCCCGCCAGATGGCAGGAAAAGGCGTCGGAGCCGTCCGGGGATCCCACGTACACGATTTTTTCGTTTTTGTCGTTATAGAACATAGGCCGCCCCGCTCATTGTTTTTCGTTTGTCCTATTATAGCGGATTCCTTTACAAAAATCAAGTCCCGTCCGCGGGATTTTTTTCTTTTCCGCCCCATTTATCGAACGCCCATTTGATGATGCGGGCGGCGATGAAGGCGTTGGCGATGCCGATGAGGGTCCCGGCGATCACATCCGAGGGATAGTGGACCCGGAAATAGAGGCGGGAGAAGGCGATGACGGCGGCCAGAACGAGCGCGGCGATCCCCCATTTCCGGTTGTGGCGGAAGATGGTCACGGCGCCTTCGAAGGACACGGCGGCATGGCCCGAGGGGAAGGAGAAATTCGTCTCCCGTGGGATCAGCAGGACCACGGCGGGATCGAAGTCGCAGGGGCGGATCCGGGCGGTGACGTTCTTCAGGATCAGGTTGCAGATGATGCCCCCGAGGATCAGGGCCAGACCCATCTCTAGGCCCGCGCGTCTGGTTTTCGGGAAGAAGAGCAGCACGACGGCGACGAGGATCCAGAACCAGCCCCAGTCCCCCAGCCTTGTGACGACGGACAGGACCGCGTCGAGGAAGGGACATCCGACGGTTCGGTAAAGCTGCGCCAGCCAGGCGGCTTCGGCGGGGTTCCATGCGTTCACGGGATAACCTCGTTAAGAAAGAGTATTTGTCCTCCGCGCCGCAGGGCACGGGAAAAGGGATATACAGATTATAGCACAGATTCCCGGATTTGAAAAGAGAAAAAGCGGGACGGCGTCCGGGAAAGAACGCGTCCCGCAGAAATTATTTTGCCCGTTCGATGATTTTCAGGTTTTCGGGGGCGATGCCGGCCTGTTCCCAGACGATTTCGGAAATCTGGGCCAGGTCGCCCTGCATGAGGCCGTCGCTCTCCACGATAACGGAACAGCCGTCGTCCCGGATCACGGCTACGCACTGCTCAAATCCCCGGGATCGGATCAGGGATTCGATGTCGGCCTCACGCTCCATGCCGGACGCGATCTTCTCGATGGCAGCCGCCGCTTCCGCTTTGGCGTCCCCGGTGGCCGTTCCGCTTTCGGTCACGGTCCGGAGCACCTCGATGGCCTCATCCCGCGCCTGCCGTCTCTCAAGCGCTATGGACGCGAAGTAGTCCCGGGCGTCTCCGGATGCGAGGGTATCCTCGTCGGCTTTGTCCCCGTTCTTTCCGCTCTCCCCCGCCGTCTTCTCTTCCCCGCCGTCCTTTGTCAGGTCCACGGCCAGCTTCGGCGCGGGAGCCTGCCGGTCGGACAGCAGATAATTCACCGTCCAGGCGCCTCCCAGGATCAGCACCGCGCAGACCGCGATGGCTCCCCGGACCCCGGCCTTCTTCGCTGCCGCCGCGCATTTTCTCCCGAATTCCCTGAGCTTCTCCATCAAATATACCCTCCCGCCGTGAATTCATGGTCACCCATTCCTATGCGGGCCGGGGACGGATTATGCCCCCTTCCCTTCCCGTATCGTTCACAATATGACCGTTGATTTTCCTGGGCCGGAAGAGGTATAATGAATTATTCACATTTCCCGACGAAAGGACGCCGCCATGTCCGACGCACACCGTCTTCCCCGGACCGGACAGCCACCCCGGGGCGGAATCCCCCTGCTGCTCCCGGCCATCGCCATCCCGGCCCTGCTCTCTCTTCTGGGCTGGATTGCCTCCTATTTATACAACATGTTCAACTCCGACGTGACCATGCCAGACTGGACGGTTGACCTGACCCTCGTCGCTGCGGAGATCCTGCCCGCCCTCCGTTCCGCCGCGCTTTTGGCCTTTGTCGCCTGCTTCGCGTACATGGGAAGAAAGGCCGGAAGCGTTCTCTGGACGGCGGGCGTGGGCATTGTCGTCAATCTGCTCTTCGGTCTTGGCTCCACCTGGCTGTCGGAGGGCTTCGGGCTGCTCAATCCCCTGACCCTTCTGACGGATCTGGTCCTCTGCGCCGCCGCGTTTCTCATCGGCCGGGGCGTGCGGAAACGGGCGGATCATGCGGAGAGCCCACGGGAGAGGAAGAAGTGGGGCATGCGGAAGGCAGCGGTGTTTGCCGCAATCCCGGCCGTCCTCCTTCCCGCCGGATACGCCGTTCTGGATCTCGCGGAGCACATGGGACGGCGCAGCGCTCTGTCCGCAGAGATCTGGGCTGCGGGAACCGCGCATTTCACCGGAATCCTTATGCGACGGATCCTGATTTACGGCGTCCTCGGCGCGCTGGCGGCCTATGGAATCGCCTCCCTCTTCGCCGCTCTCGCCGCCCGGCAGAACGCCGCAAAAAAGCCCGCGCGGGGGGCTGCACGGTGAAATTTTGACAGAGCTCTTGCATTTCCGGCGGTAATATGATATAATAATAAGTGGTTTATCGCATCCGGCGGAATCCAGTCCCCGGCTCACCCACAATCCCACAAAGGATCCGAATCATGAAAAAGACGATCGCGCTGGGTCTTTCCCTTCTCCTGCTGGCCGGGAGCGCCGTCTCCTGCGGCAAAGAGAAGGAGAACGACCTGCTCACGCTGAAATTCAATTATGACCTGAGCGAATACATCGA
>CACWLT010000307.1 GCA_902761695.1 uncultured Ruminococcus sp. | reverse complement strand
CTGGACGCCAACGTCACCACCCTCATCGCGGCCATCGTGCTGCTGTTCTTCGGCACCGGTTCCATCCAGGGCTTCGCCAAGACCCTGCTGCTGGGCGTGGTTGTGTCCATGTTCACCGCGATCATGGTCACCCGCTTCCTCATGAACCGCTTCGTGAACGCCGGAGCCGCCAAAACCTCCCTCTATACGAAAGTTAAACTGGAAAAGGAGGTTGAGGCGTAATGGAGATCAAGAATCGTTCAAGGATCTGCCTGATCATTTCCGGCGCAATCATCCTCGTCGCTGTGCTGCTGACCATCTTCGGCCACGGCATCAACCTGGGCATCGATTTTGCCGGCGGCCTTTCCATGCAGTATGACATGAAAGCCCCCGTCACCTCCTCGAATGTGAGCGCCGTGCTCGACGGCATGGGCATCACTTCCAGCACCGTCACCGTCCAGGGCCGGAACGACAATGAAGTCAACATCCGCATCAAGGACGTCTCCAAGGACGACATCCAGAAAGTCCAGGCTGATTTCGAAGAGAAGATCAAAAAGGACTATCCGGAAGCCGTTTCCGTCGGCGATGTGAACTATGTCGGCCCCGTGGCCGGCGCCACCCTGGTCAAGAACGCGGTCATCTCCGTGCTGCTTGCCGCCGCCCTGATGCTGATCTACATCGCCATCCGGTTCGACCTGAACTCCGGCCTTGCCGCCGTGTTCGGCCTGCTGCATGACGTGCTGATCATGCTCTCCTTCATGGTCATCTTCCGCTCCGTGATCCAGATGAACTCCTCGTTCATCGCCGCGGCGCTGACCATCGTGGGTTATTCCATCAACAACACCATCGTCATTTTCGACCGCATCCGTGAGAATGCGAAGAAGATGCCGACCGTCGCCCGCGAAGAGGTCACCAACATCTCCATCCGGGAGAGCCTGGGCCGCACCATCTGCACCACCGTCACCACCCTGATCACCATCGTGGCGCTGTGCATCCTGGGCGTTGCCTCCATCCGCGAGTTTGCCCTGCCGATCATCGTCGGCATCCTCTCCGGTGTCTACAGCGCCAACATGATCAACGGTTATGTCTGGGCGTTCCTGGAGGAAAAGCGCCGCAGCCGCAAGGCCAAAGCCTGATTGTACACATGAGGGAGGGACTGCGACCGTGCAGTCCCTCCCTTCGCTTTTCCACCTTGGAACGAAAAGAACCGTCCCTATCGTTCCAGAAAGGAGAAACTTCCGTGACCCATACCCGCTTCATTCAGCGCAGTACGGAAGCCGTCTCCTTTGATGGAATGCCCGGCTGGTTCTCCTCCCTCCTGTATGCGCGGGGGATCAGAACGGAAGAAGAAGCAAACCTTTTCCTGAACCCCTCCCTGGACGGCCTCCACGATCCCTTCCTGCTGCCCGGCATGCAGAAGACCGTGGACCTGCTGAAGGACGCCATCGCCGGGAAAAAGACCATCCTGGTTTACGGAGACTATGACGCCGACGGCGTCTGCGCCTCTTCCATCCTCCTGGAGACCCTCCATGAGGAAGGCGCCTCCCTGGCCTACCGCATCCCCTCCCGCCATACCGAAGGCTACGGTCTGAACGCCGACGCCGTCCGGGAGATCGCGCAGAAGGCGCAAATTCTCATCACCGTGGACTGCGGCGTTTCCAATGTGGAGGAGGTCGCCCTGGCAAAGGAGCTCGGCCTCACGGTCATCATCACCGACCATCACCAGCCCCCGGAGATCCTCCCTGAAGCGGACGTGGTCATGGACCCGCTGCTGGGAGATTATCCCTGCCCTGACCTGTGCGGCGCCGGCGTGGCGCTCAAGATCTGCCAGGCCCTCCAGGGCATGGCCGGCGTGGAAAAGCGCCTGGATCTGGCCGCCATCGCCACGGTCGCGGACGTGGTTCCCCTGCGGGATGAGAACCGGATCATCGTCCGGGAAGGCCTCCGCCGCATCGGGAATACTTCCCGCCCCGGCCTGAAAGCCATGCTGAAGACCGCTGGCTTGCTTGAGCCGCGTGGAACCGCAGGGACGGTTCGTGCCGTTACACGCAGTGGAACAAAGGAACCGTCCCTCTGTTCCGCCCCCGACTTCTCCCTTACCGCCGATGACCTCGCTTTCAGGATTGCCCCCCGGCTGAATGCCGCCGGCCGTCTGGGTGACGCGAAGCTCGGCGTCCATCTGCTCCTGACGGCGGATGAAGCCAAGGCCGCCAATATCGCCGCCATGCTGGAGGAAGCCAACCGCACCCGCCAGCGCTTCGAGCGGGAGATGACGACCAGCGCCGTTTCCCAGCTTTCTCTGGAAGCCCTTGCCGGCGCCCACGTCATCCTCGTTTCCGGGGAGGACTGGAACCCCGGGCTCATCGGCCTCACCGCAGGCCGCCTCTGCGAGCGCTTCCATCTTCCCGCCATCGCCCTCAGCGTCCACGGCGATACCGCCGTCGGATCCTGCCGGTCGATCCCCGGGATCAGCATCTACCGGATGCTGGCCGCCTGCGAAGACCTGCTCGAGCGCTTCGGCGGCCATGAACAGGCCGCCGGCCTCACCGTGAAGACGGAGAACATCCCCCTCCTCCGCGAACGCCTGGAGAAAGTCATCTCTGAAGCCGCGCCGGAGGAAACCTTCCTCCCCTCCATGGAATACGACCTGGTCGTTCCCTTCCGCACCTGGACGAAAGCGTCCATGGACTGGCTCTCCCGGCTGGAGCCTACCGGCTGCGGCAATCCCGCACCGCTCTTCCTCCTGCAGGGAGCGGAAGTCCAGACCATCCGCAAAGTCGGCGCGGACGGCGCCCACCTGAAGCTCACCGTCCTCGACGAGGATCTCTCCATCGTCGAAGCCATCGCTTTCGGCGCCGGCGATACCGCGGACGAAAGCCCCCGGAAGCTCGACCTGCTCTACCGCCCCGTCCTCAACGACTTCCGCGGCAGAACCTCAATTGAGGCACAGGTAAGCGCCATAAATAATTATGAATTATGAATTCTGAATTCTGAATTAACCTGAAAGGAGGTTCACCATGGCTTTCACATCATACGAAGCGATGCCCCTGGATCAGATGCTCAACCGCATCCAGAAATACCATCCCGGCGACGGCTATAAGCTCGTGGAAAAGGCCTGGCATTTTGCCCAGAAGGCGCACGAAGGCCAGTTCCGCAAGTCCGGTGAGCCTTATTTCACCCATCCGAGCCTCGTCGCTTCCATCCTGACGGAGCTGATGATCGATCCGCCCACCATCGCCGCGGGTCTCCTCCACGATACCGTTGAGGACTGCCCGGACATCACCCTGGATACCCTCCGGGAGGAGTTCGG
>CACWLT010000306.1 GCA_902761695.1 uncultured Ruminococcus sp. | reverse complement strand
GGTGGTGCCCCACGAGGTGGTGGGCATGGCCAACTACTCAAAGAACATCTTCGTGGGCTGCGGCGGATCCTCCATGATCAATTCCTCCCACATGCTGGGGGCCTTCTACGGGCTGGAGCGCATCATGGGGCGGGACTTTTCTCCGGTGCGCCGGGTGTTCGACTACGCCGAGGAGCATTTCATCCGGGATCTGCCCATCCTCTATCTGCTGACCACCACCACCAATACCGGCGAGCGGACCAACATCCACGGGCTCTACTGCGGACGGGACCGTTCCAATTTCGAGGCGGCCGTGGCGGACAGCCAGCAGCGGAACCTCATCACGGTGGACGAACCCTTCAAGAAGGTAGTGGTCTATCTGGATCCTCGGGAGTTCAAGTCCACGTGGCTCGGGAACAAGGCGGTCTACCGGACCCGGATGGCCATTGCGGACGGCGGCGAGCTCATCGTGCTGGCCCCCGGCGTGACAAGGTTCGGAGAGGATCCCGAAAACGACCGGCTCATCCGGAAGTACGGCTATGTAGGCCGGGAGCGGGTGCTTCAGCTGGTGAAGGAACACGAGGATCTGGCAAAGAACCTCTCCGTGGCGGCCCATCTGATCCACGGGTCCTCCGACGGGCGCTTCTCCATCACCTACTGCACGGAGCTGGTGTCGAAGGAAGAGGTGGAGGGTGTGAATTTCCGCTGGAGACCTTACACGGAAGCCGCCTCTGTCTATAATCCCGCGGAGCTGAAGGACGGCTGGAACGAGAAAAACGGAGAGCGGTTCTTCTATGTGAGCAATCCGGCCCTGGGGCTCTGGAAGAGGAAGGACGAATGAGCGGACGGGAAGACGGCAGACGGATCGATCTGCACACACACTCCACCATGTCCGACGGCTCCATGACTCCGGCGGAGCTGATCCGTCACGCGAAGGACGCCGGCCTTTCCGCCGTGGCCCTGTCCGATCACGATACGGCGGACGGGGTGAAGGAAGCGCTGAAGGTCGGGCGGGAAATCGGCATCGAGGTGGTCCCGGCCATCGAGCTCTCGGCGCAGTCGGACACGGAGACCCACATCCTCGGCTACTTCATCGATCCGGATTCCCCCGTTCTCCGGGACGCGGTGGACGAGATCCGGCGGGTGCGGACCGAGCGCATCGGGGAGACCTGCCTCATGCTGGCGGATCACGGCATTGACGTGACGCTGGACGAGGTGAAGGCCGTCGCCGGGGGCGGGATCCTCTGCCGGGCCCACATCGCGCAGATCATGACGGACAAGGGGTATTCCTCATCCCCGAAAGCGGCCTTCGCGGAATGGCTCAATGTGGGGAGGCCCTGCTACTCGGAGGCCCAGGCCCTGACGGACACGGAAGCGGTGAAGCTCATCCGGGACGCGGGCGGGGACGCCTATCTGGCCCATCTCCATCTGACGAAAAAGACGCCGGAGGTACTGGACGCCTTCGTGAAGAGGCTGGCGGAGGAAGGGCTCTGCGGCATCGAGGGCTATTACACGGACTATACGCCGGAGATGGAGACGGAATACCGGGGACTGGCGGCGAAATACGGGCTGAAGCTCTCCGGGGGCACGGATTTTCACGGCTCCTTCAAGCCGCACATCGCCATCGGACGGGGCACGGGCAATCTCCTGATCCCCTATGCGGTGCTGAAAAACATGAAGGAAAGAGCGCGGGGCTGAGCGGTCCCGCAGACATACAGGCAGAGAAAGGGCGGTCTTTATGAAAAACAAAGCGGATATCGGCATGATCGGCATGGCGGTCATGGGGGAGAATCTCTCCATGAACATGGAACGGCACGGCTACACCGTCGCGGTTTACGACATCTGGGACGGCGTGGTGGACAAGTTCATGAACGGGCGCGGCAAGGGGAAGAACTTCATTCCGGCGTATTCCTTCGCGGATCTGGTGGAGAAGCTGGAAACGCCCCGGGTGGTCATGATGATGATCCGGGCGGGCTCCCCTGTGGACGAGACCATTGAGAAGCTGCTGCCCCTGCTTTCCCCCGGCGACATCATCATCGACGGCGGCAACTCCCACTTCCCGGATACGGCCCGGCGCTGCAAGACGGTGGAGGAGCATGGGATGCTCTATATCGGCACCGGCGTGTCCGGCGGAGCGGAGGGCGCGTTCATCGGCCCGTCCATGATGCCCGGCGGTTCTCCGGACGCGTGGCCCAGAGTGAAGCCCATTCTGCAGGACATCTGCGCCAAGGTGGACGACGGTTCTCCCTGCTGCGACTGGGTGGGCGAGGGCGGCGCGGGCCACTTTGTGAAGATGGTCCACAACGGCATTGAATACGGCGACATGCAGCTGATCTGCGAGGCCTACCAGATCATGCGGGACTACCTCGGCATGACGGCGGAGGAGATGCACGAGACCTTCGCCGCCTGGAACGAGGGCGTGCTGGACTCCTACCTCATCGGCATCACGGCGGACATTCTCACCCGGAAGGACGAGGACGGCGCGCCGCTGCTTGACAAGATCCTCGACACGGCGGGACAGAAGGGAACCGGCAAATGGACGGCCATCTCCGCGCTGGACGAGGGAATTCCGCTGACCCTGATCGGCGAGGCGGTGTTCGCCCGGTGTCTCTCCGCCGTGAAGGAGGAGCGTTGTGCCGCGTCGAAGATCCTGACCGGACCCTCCGTGAAATTCGAAGGCGACCGGGCAGCGTTTCTGGAGGATCTGAAAAACGCGCTCTATGCCTCAAAGATCGTCTCCTATGCCCAGGGATACTCTCTCATGCGGCAGGCGGCGGTGAGCTACGGCTGGAACCTGAACTACGGCGGCATCGCGCTGATGTGGCGGGGCGGGTGCATCATCCGTTCGGTCTTCCTCGGCAAGATCAAGGAGGCCTTCGACGCGGATCCGGACATCACCAATCTCATGCTGGCTCCCTATTTCCGCGACGCCCTGACCGGGGCCGAGGCGGGATGGAGGCGGGTCTGCGCGGCGGGCATCCTCTCCGGGGTTCCCATGCCGGCCATGACCTCGGCGCTGGCTTATTTCGACGGCTATCGGACGGAGCGGCTCCCCGCCAATCTGCTCCAGGCCCAGCGGGACTACTTCGGCGCGCACACCTACGAGAGAGTGGACGCCCCGAGAGGTCAGTTCTTCCACACGGACTGGAATAACGGCGAGGTAGGCGACACAGCCTCCACCCAGTACAACGCGTAAAAATTCAGAACATATAAAAATAAAAACGGAGGGGAATGCCATGAAATTCAGAGAAAACTGCAGGCCACCAGCGCCGAGTCCAACGTAGTCTCCATCGCCTCCTATCTGGGCATGCGGACCAAGGTGCTGACCACCTTCGTAAAGGACAGCCCTATCGCGGACTTCATCAAGCGGAACCTGCGCTCCCGGGGGATCGAGTACGAGGGCGCCGAGGTGGAGCAGGGCGGTCCCTGGGGATACCGCCATCAGTTCAACATCGGGGACAGCGGCTACGGCTCCAGAGGTCCCCGGGTGGCCAACGACCGGGCCGGCGAGGTGGGCCGGACGCTGAACGTGAAGGATTTCGACGTGGACCGGATCTTCGGCGAGGAGGGCGTGCAGATTCTCCATCTGTCCGGGCTCATCGGCGCGCTGTCCCCGGAGACCTCGGCGTTCTGCCTGGAGCTTGCCCGGGCGGCGAAGAAATACGGAACGAAGGTTTCCTTCGACCTGAACTACCGGGCCTCCTTCTGGAAGGGACGCGAGGCTGAGTTGCGGGCGGCCTTCACCGAGATCGCCTCCATCGCGGACATTCTCGTGGGCAACGAGGAGGACTTCCAGCTTGCTCTGGGCATCGAGGGGCCGGAGGCGGGCGGCAAGGATCTGGCCTCCAAGATCGACAGCTTCAAGGGCATGATCGGCGTGGTGAAGCAGACCTTCCCGAACGCGGAGGTCTTCGCCACGACCCTCAGGCAGGTGGTGAACGTCAACGAGCACATCTGGGGCGCCATCACCCTCTGCGGCGACGATTGGTATGTGGCGGAGCCCCGTCCCATCCACGTTCTGGACCGGATCGGCGGCGGCGACGGCTTCGTGGGCGGCCTGCTCTACGCCATGCTGAAGGGCTGGGAGCCGGAGAAGTGGGTGCAGTTCGGCTGGGCGACCGGTGCGCTGGCCACCACCTTCCTTACCGACTACGCACAGCCCGCGGATGAGGAACAGGTCTGGTCCGTCTGGGGCGGCAACGCCAGAGTGAAGAGATAAGACGGACGGCAAACGGACATTCCGCATTTGCCGATTGAATATATGACCGCGGGCTATCCGCGTGACCGGTCTCATGGAATATCTGCTTTTATTCGGCGCGTGTACGTTCTTCTCCCTGCAGTTCGTCTTTCAGAAGCTCTTCGAGCGGCGGGCGCGGGAGGGCGTTGCGGTCTGCCTCTGGAACATCGCCGTTTCCGGAGCGGTGGCTGTGCTCTTTCTGCTGATCAAATCCGGACTGCCGGGGGAGATGAACGGAACGGCCTTTCTCATCGCGGCTCTGTACGCGGCGTCGGGGCTGATCTGCTCCGTCGCTTCGATCTCCGCCATGAACTGCGGGTCCGTGGCGGGGGTCGGCATCTTCTGCCTGGCGGGCGGGATGATCCTGCCGTTTCTCTACGGCGTGTTCTCGCTTTCGGAGCCATCCGGCCCTTTCAAGTGGATCGGGATGCTTATTCTGGTCGTTTCGCTGTTTCCCGCCGTCATGCAGAAGGACGGGGAGGAAAAGAAGGACAGGCGGCTCCGCTATGTCGTTCTGTGCTCGCTGGTCTTCCTCACCAACGGTCTGGTCAGCATCTTCTCGAAAATGCATCAGATCTCCCCGAAGGCCGTGAGCGAGGATTCCTTCGTCATGACGGGATCCCTTCTCCGGTGCGGCGCGGCGGTTCTTCTGATACTGCTCTGGGCCTGGACTGCCGGGAAGAAGGGCGAAGAGCGGCCTCTGCGGGCGGCGCTCTGGGACATCGGGCGGGAGCGGCCTACGTCGGGGAGGGTGTTTCTGATCCTCGTGCTCTCGGCGGCGGCCTATTCGGTCATGAACACCCTGGGCAATCTGCTGTCCCTGCGGTGCATGAACATGATGGACGCATCCGTGCAGTTTCCGCTGCTCTCCGCCACGGTGACGGTGCTGACAGCCCTGTTCGGGGCGCTCTTCTTCCGGGAAAGGATAAACCGGGGCACGATCCTCTCCCTTCTGCTGACGGTGGCCGGAGCCGCTCTTGTCGCCGCCTCGCCCTGGCTGGATGTGATGCCTGGCTGACGGCGGACTGTACGATCGGAGGTTATTATGGAGAATAAAAAAGACTGGCTTATCGATCCCGCAAACGGCGACGGACTGGAGGCTTTTACCGAAAAGA
>CACWLT010000305.1 GCA_902761695.1 uncultured Ruminococcus sp. | reverse complement strand
GGCTGGGGAGCGGCTATCTCCTTTGCACTCGAGTCTGGCAGAAGGACTACGCCCTGAAAACGGAGAAAGAGCTGGGCACGCTGAAGATCGCCCTGATCGCGGACGTGCACCTGGGCACCACCTTCGACGGGGAGGGCTTTGCGGAGCATCTGCGGACCATCGAGGCCCAGGAGCCGGATCTGCTGGTGATCGCCGGGGACTTTGTGGACGACGCCACCGGCAGGGAGGATCTGGATCGGGCCTGTGCGGCGCTGGGGAAGCTGGAGCTGCCCTATGGGGTCTGGTACGTCTACGGCAACCACGACGCCGGCTATTTCCGGGGCCGGGACTTCAGCCCCGGGGAGCTGGAGGCGGCCTTGAGGGAAAACGGCGTTCACATCCTGCGGGATCAGGCGGAGCTGGTGGACGGCCGCTTCTATGTGGTGGGGCGGGCGGACCGCTCCCGGGGAGAGCGCGCGTCCATGGCGGAGTTGCTGGCTGGCCTGGACCGGGACAAGTATATCATCGTCCTGGACCACCAGCCCAACGCCTACGAGGAGGAGGCCGCGGCCGGGGCGGACCTGGTGCTCTCCGGCCACAGCCACGGCGGCCAGCTGATCCCCATCACCTACGTGGGCAAGTGGTTCGGCATGCTGGACCGGGTCTACGGCTATGAGCGGCGGGACGGGACGGACTTCATCGTGAGCTCCGGCATCTCCTGCTGGGAGATCCTCTTCAAAACCGGGACCCGCTCGGAATACGTCATCATCACCGTAGAGGGGAAATAAAAGGAAAAACTCCCCCGAACCAAGGCCGGGGGAGTTTTTGCTGTCCATATTCAGCTGATCTTTTTCAGCTTTTCGTTGATCCAGTCCAGGATGTCCTTCTTGACGTCTTCGCGGTTGATCTCGTTGAGCATCTCGTGACGGCCGCCGGGGTAGAGCTTGATGCTCACGTCCTTGAGACCGGCCTTGCGGAAGGCCTCGCAGGCCTTCTCCACGCCCACGCCGTAGTCGCCCACCGGGTCCGCGTCGCCGGACATGAAGTAGACCGGAGCTTCCTTGTTCATCTTGTCGATGTTCTTCTGGTCGGTGATGAACTTCACGCCCTCCATCATATCCCAGTAGAGGCTGACCTTGCACACGAAGCCGCAATGGGGGTCCGCGATATACTTGTCAACAGATTCCGGGTCCCGGCTGAGCCAGTCGAAGGGGGTGCGGGCGTCGGGGATCTTCTTGCAGTAGGAGCCGAAGGCCATGTCGTTCAGCGCCTTCCCGTCCCCCCGGGGGCCCTTGGATTTGGTCATCAGCTTGGCGGCGGTGTATCCGGCGAAGACCATGAGCTTGCTCTGGTGGCCGGTGCCGCTGAGGATGGCGGCGTCATACCGATCCGGGTGCAGGATCAGATAGGTCCGCACCACGAAGCTGCCCATGCTGTGGCCGAAGAAGATGTAAGGCAGGTCCGGATAGTCCCGCCGGGTCAGGTCCCGCAGGAGATCCACGTCCTTGACGACATGGTCCCAGCCGTTCTCCTCGGCGAAAAAGCCCAGGTCCTCCTCGCTGCGGATGGAGTCGCCGTGGCCCAGGTGATCGTCTCCCACGCAGACGATGCCGTTTTCCGCCAGATAGTTCATCAGATCGTCATAACGGCTGATATGGTCCGCCACGCCGTGCTCGATCTGCACCACGGCCCGGGGCGCCCCGTCAGGGATGCACTTGCGGGCGTGCAGGAGGTTTTTGCCGGTGCTGGATTCAAAAGTGAAATCTTCAAACTTAGGCATGGAAACTTCCTCCCATCTATGGTAGAATAAGCTTGGTTCCTGAAGAAATTTTACACGCCTTTTTCTGCGCCGTCAAGCGGCAATGCGGCCTAAGTGTCAAAGAGAGGGCGCCTTTTTGCGGAAAATACAGAGAAAATGGGGGAAAGACCGTGAAAATCCGGATCAAATACTTTGTGGAGGGACTCCAGCCGGTGGAGAAGATCGCCAAGGGGGACTGGATTGACCTGCGCGCCGCGGAGGACGTCCAGATGCAGGCGGGGGACTTTCGTTACCTGCGCCTGGGGGTGGGGATGATCCTGCCCGAGGGCTATGAGGCCCATGTGGCCCCCCGCAGCAGCACCTTCAAAAACTTCAGCGTCCTGGTGGCCAATTCCTTCGGCGTCATCGACAATGCCTACTGCGGCGAGGAGGACGAGTGGCGCCTGCCCGTGCTCGCCATGCGGGACACGGTGATCCACAAGAACGACCGGATCTGCCAGTTCCGGATCCTGGAAAAGCAGCCGGAGATCGAGTTTGAAACTGTGGAGCACCTGAAGGAAGAGAGCCGGGGCGGCTTCGGCTCCACGGGGGTGTAGGGATGAAGGAATGAAGAAATGAAGGAATGAAGGGATGAAGACCCCTTCAGTCTCGCTCGCTTCGCTCGTTCGACAGCTCCCCCGGAGGGGGAGCCAAGACGCGGCCTTGTTTCCCCCTTGGGGGGAAGTCCCCAGTGCGCTCACTGGGGAATAGGGGGAATTTCAATCCGTCGCGCAGCGACACCACAATTTCTTCATTAGCAACGCGTCTTCATTTCTTCATTAGCGCAGCGTCTTCACTCCTATATTAGCAACGCGTCTTCATTTTTTCGCACAAAAAAGAGGTCAGAGAAATGCTTCTCTGACCTCTTTTTGTACGCAGAAACTCAGGCGATGATGTCCCGGGTGTCGCGGGCGATGACCAGTTCCTCGTTGGTGGGGATCACGAAGACCTTGACCTTGGAATCGGGGGTGCTGATCTCGATGTCCTCGCCCCGCTTCTTGTTGGCCTCCTCGTCGATCTTCACGCCCAGGTAGCCGAAGTACTTGGAGATGGCGGCGCGAGTGGCGCTGCTGTTCTCGCCCACGCCGGCGGTGTAGACGATGGCGTCCACGCCGTTCATGGCGGCCACATAGGAGCCGGCCACCTTGGCGACCCAGTAGTGGAACATGTCCAGCGCCAGCTGGGCACGTTCGTTGCCCTCGGCAGCGGCCTTGTCCAGATCCCGGAAGTCGGAGGAGACGCCGGAGACGCCCAGCACGCCGGACTTCTTGTTCAGGATGTTCAGCATCTCGTCGATGGAGTAGCCGTACTTGTTCATCAGGTACTGGATGACGCCGGCGTCCAGATCGCCGCAGCGGGTGCCCATGGGCAGGCCCACCAGCGGGGTGAAGCCCATGGAGGTGTCCACGCACTTGCCATGGTCGATGGCGGCGATGGAGGAGCCGTTGCCCATGTGGCAGGAGATGATCTTCAGCTCTTCGATGGGCCTGCCCATCAGCTCCGCGCAGCGGGCGGAGACGTAGCGG
>CACWLT010000304.1 GCA_902761695.1 uncultured Ruminococcus sp. | reverse complement strand
CGGGGTTGAGATCGTTGTCGTCGTTGCAGGTAATGTTGACGTTGAAACGGTCAGAGACCTTGGCCCGCTGCTTGTAGAGAGCGTCGTTGACCACCTCGCCGTCCATTTCGTCGGCGTAGATGTACTTTTTCGCGTTGTACCAGGAGGTGGTGAGGATGGAGAACGTCTCGCCGCCGAAATCCTTCTCGGGCAGATCGTCTCCGACAAAGTCGTCCTCCGCTTCGGCTTCCTCCTCCGTACCCGCAGCCGCGCCGGACGGGGAGGCGGTGTTCCCCGCAGATCCTCCGTTGTCCGCCGCTTTTTCGGAACATCCGGTCAGGGCGGAGGCTGCGAGAAGGGCGGCCAGCAGGAGGCTGATCTTCTTGTGGTTCATGACGCATTACCTTCCTTTCGTTGTGCAGAATATTTTGATTCAGAAGTACAAACAAAATCAGTATACCAGAATCCTAAAGTGACTGCAATATATCCGCCGCCACATTAACGGAAAAGTCACAAAAGGGCGAATGATTAGTCCATAAGACGGTATGGTTTCCTGCGATAAGGAAAAACAGGGCGGACGGGTTGACAGCGTTCCGGCTGACGTGGTATAATGCGGAAGGAAAAGAAGAAATCGGGCAGGGAGGAAAAATGGGATGAAGATGGAGGAAAACAGGAAGGAAGCCGTTTCTTCGGAGAGCTCCGGCTTTTCTGCGGACGGCTGGCGGGCGCCGTATTCCGTGGCGGATCAGCAGGAGGCGGAGGCCTGGCGGGAGAGACTGCGGGAAGCGGAGGAAAAATATCGGGACGCGCTGTCCGATCCCGACAGAAGGGACGATGCCCTGAGAACCGTCAGCGGCGAGGTGGGTCCGGTGCCGGAGATGGTCCGGATAACCATAGCCGCCTCCATGATGCCCATCATTGCCGCCCTGATGCGGATCGACGACGAAAAGAAAAAGGAAGCGGCATGGCCGGCTCCTCTGCGCCCCCTCGGGAAGGCTGCCCCTGCCGGGAAATGGGTCTGCCCCTGCTGCGGAGAAGAGAACGGCGGACGCTTCTGCACCGAATGCGGGACAAAACGACCTTAAGGGGACGGACACCCAATGATATAAAGAAACTCCGGGAGCCGCCCGAAAAGAGCGGTTTCCGGAGTTTTTTCGGTCCCTGCGGAGAGGGTTTCCGCCGGAGGGTTTTATTCCGCTTCCCCGATCCCGTATTCCCCGGTCTCAAAATCCACCGTGACCGCGGTGCCGTCGGAGAAGGTCGTGCGCTGGCGGGTGCGGGATTCGTTAAGGAATTCGTGGCTGACCATCCGCTGACAGGCGACGCGCCGCTGGAGATCCCGGACAGTTCGCCACTGACGGATGTTTTCCTCCAGCTCCTCCCCCTCGGCCCAGGTGCTCATATAGGCCATGCCGCCGTTCAGGAGACAGTGAAGGAAGCCGGACGTGCCCTCGGGGATCCCCCACGCGCCCTCCTGCATCATCCAGGGGATCACCGCGCAGTCGTGATAGACCAGATTGAAGAGCGGAACCGGGACGGCGCATTCCCGGGGATAGGGCGACCAGTGGCAGAAGACCATGCAGTCCATGGCCCAGTCGTTGACCTCCTCTGAGGACGGGACGATGCCGTGGGCGGAGAGATAGCGCAGGCAATCCCCCCGGTACCGGAGGCATTCCTCCCGGGTCATGCGGTGGCGCGGATTTGCGCATTCGTCCGCCTCGTTGCAGGTGAATACGTCCAGATACGCCGCGTCCAGGGAGATCCCGTGCGCAAGAAGCTGGGAGAAATTCCGCTTCACATAGGCCGGGGCGAGGCTGGCGCAGAGGAAGGTCTGTTTTCCGCCGGCCCACATGGCGTGGGTGGGGATACGCCCGTCCGCCTCCCGGATGGCGTTGTCCTCGTCGTAGGTTTTCGCGCGGACGTAGTAATCCCGGTACTGATCGTGGATGCCGAAGAGGAAGCCCAGGGAATGGAGGGTGTCCGCCAGGGAGCGCATGCCCTCCCATCCGCCCAGCTCCGCACAGGGAGGCAGGTAGTCGGGATGCCCGTTGTCGTAGCCGGGTTGTCCCCATCCGTCCTGATGGAGATAGAGCTGATCCACGCCCCGGTCATGAAGCAGCCTCACCCGGTCCTCCCAGACGGAGAAGGGGAAGAGGCTGTCGTTGTTCTCCGGGTATTCCGCGTCATAGTACCGGGATTCCGGCTCCGTGTGGTTCTTCCCGGGAGCGGTCATGACGCAGGCCCCTATCAGCCGGTCCACATTCGGGTTTCCGGCGGCCTTTTCCCGCAGCGTGACGGCGCGGCCTTCCTCCTCCGCGATCTGACGGTATCGCCCGCAGAGCCCGACATACCCGCTCCCCGCCGGAAGGAAATAGAAGGAAACCGTCCGCGGATAGACCATTTTTCCCAGGGAGGGGAGGTGGCGGGCAAAGATCCGGGTTGGTCCTCCCGCGGGATGAGAAACGGTGTATTTGGTATCCCAGGGAGAGCGGACCACGGCCAGATACGCTCCCTCCGGCGTGACCTCCCCCCACCAGGGCATGTAGGCGGCGGAGGAGCACATCTGCCCGTCAAAGGGGATGTTTTCTCCGATGGCTTTCGGCCAGTCCGAGGGGAGCAGCTGCCCCTGCATGGTGGTAAGCGCCGCGTAACAGCCGTCTCCGTCCGCCGTCAGGGGAGCGGGCCAGCGGATCTCCTCCACCGTCCTCCGGCTTTCCCCCAGAATGACGAAGGTGCAGTCCAGCCTCTCCTCCGCCGTGCAGGCCAGCATGTCCGTCTCAAAGCGCAGGTCCGGGTCCCCGGCGAAACTCTCATAGACGGTGCGGAGGCAATCCCCGAGCCCCGTGGAGACAAGGGCGGCGGAAATCTTCCCGGCCTCGTCGAAAAAGATCTCGCTCCCGTCCGCGTACCGCACGGAGGGACGAAACAGCGCATCGGTCAGCCAGGCTTTGCCGCATGCGAAAATCCGGCCGCTTTCGGAAATGGTGACAGATGACATGGTGATGGATTCCTTTCGTTTGCGCTCCCGCTCCGGTGGGGAGAGGGCCTGTTTCCGGGAACCATTATACCAGAATCCCGGCGGGAACTCAACCCCTGCGGCGCGGAAAAAAGGCGGGCGGTAAATTTCCCGAAAAGTGTGAAAATGCACAACACGGGGCCGTTTAGCCGTGGTGTAAATTAAAAGGTTTGATAACTCACCGTGTTGCGGTTCAGAACTCTGCCGGAAGACTTCCGGTACAGGAAAAGGGCCGGATCAAAAGAGACAGCTCATCGGGAACACCCGGTGAAATAATCAAAAAAGAAGGAATCCGACATGAGAAAAACGCTT
>CACWLT010000303.1 GCA_902761695.1 uncultured Ruminococcus sp. | reverse complement strand
GCCCGCGGACGCGGAGAACGCGGCGTATCCCAACCGCCTTTATGAAAGGCTGGCGGAGCGGTTCATGCCGGGGCCTCTTACGGTGATTCTGAAAAAGAAGGACGTCATTCCCTCCACCGTGACGGCGGGCATGGAGACCGTGGCGGTGCGCTGTCCCTCCCATCCCGTGGCGCACAGGCTGATCGAGGTGTCCGGCCATCCCATCGCCGCTCCCTCGGCCAACCGGTCGGGCAGTCCCTCGCCCACGACGGCGGAGCATGTCCGGGAGGATCTGGACGGCTTTATCGACATGATCATCGACGCCGGTCCCTGCGACATCGGCCTGGAATCCACCGTGATCCGGCTGGACGGGGAGGACGCCTGCACCGTTCTGCGCCCCGGAGCCGTCACCCCGGAAATGCTGGCCACGGTCTGCCGGGAGGTGATGATTTCCCCCGCCGTGGTGGAGCCATCCCTAGCGGACGGCATCGCTCCGGAATAATCCCCCGGCATGAAGTACAAGCACTATGACCCGAAGGCCGAGGTGGTGCTGATCGACGCCGACCGGGACGACTTTCTTGCCTATGTCCGGCAGAACGCCTCGGGCCATTACGGCGTCATGATCCC
Source organism: uncultured Ruminococcus sp. (assembly GCA_902761695.1). Taxonomy (GTDB): domain Bacteria; phylum Bacillota; class Clostridia; order Oscillospirales; family CAG-272; genus UMGS1696. The sequence goes on along the minus strand of CACWLT010000303.1, from coordinate 4,632 downwards.
CAACGAGGACGCCATGTACGTGAACGGCGGAACCCTCCTTCTGACCGGGGCGTCCGGGGATATCCGGGAAGCGTCCCGCCGTCTGTTCTCCCTGCTGCGGAGGGCGGACGAAGCCGGACTGGACCGGGTATACGCCCGTCTGCCGAAGCCGGAGGGGGAATCCCTGGCTCTCTACAACCGGATCATACGCGCCGCCGGATGCCGCATCTTGAAGCTGGGCGCGGCCGGACACACAACCACTGAATCCTGACAACATACGGAGGAAACCATGTCTCTGATTACCGAAAGAATGAGCGCCTACGTGGCCGATATCCAGGACAGACTGGTGAAAATGGGCCGCCCGAAGATCGCGGAGATGTTCCCGGGCACGTACCTGAACACCATCGAGACCGCCGTGACGCCCGACGAGAACGGCGCGTTCGTCATCACCGGCGATATCCCCGCCATGTGGCTCCGGGATTCGTCCGCCCAGGTGCGGCATTATCTCCCCCTGACGAAGGAGGACCCGGAGATCCGCGCCCTGGTCAGCAGTCTGGTGAAGCGGCAGGCCCTCTGCGTCCTCAACGACCCCTACGCCAACGCTTTCAACCGCACCGGCGAGCACATCACCCAGTGGCAGTTCCACGATGACACGGAGTTCCGCAATCCCATGGCCTGGGAGCGGAAGTACGAGGTGGACTCCCTCTGCTATCCCGTCAACCTGGCCTATCACTTCTGGAAGGCCTCCGGTTCCGCCGCCCATCTGGACAAGACCTTCAAGTCCGCCTGTTCCACCATCCTCGATACTTTCGAGCGGGAACAGCGGCACGCGGAGAACTCCAAGTACTACTTCCGCCGCACCAACTGCCCGCCGACGGACACCCTCTGCAACGACGGCAAGGGAAGTTCCGTGGCCTACACCGGCATGACCTGGTCCGGCTTCCGCCCCAGCGACGACAGCTGCACCTACCATTACCTGATCCCCTCCGAGATGTTCGCCTCCGTGATCCTGGGCTTCATGGCCGAGATGGCGGACGAGATCTGGCACGACGCCGGATTTGCCGCCCGGGTCCGGAAGCTGAAGGGCGAAATCGACGGCGGCATCGAGAAGTACGCTGCGGTGGACGTCCCCGATTTCGGAAAGATCTACGCCTATGAGGTGGACGGCCTGGGGAATTACCTGCTGATGGACGACGCCAACGTGCCGAGCCTTCTGTCCCTGCCTTATCTGGGCTGGTGCTCTCCCGAGGACGAGATTTATAAAAACACCCGCCGCTTCATCCTCTCCGAACGCAATCCCTATTATTTCGAGGGATCGGCGGCGAAGGGCATCGGCTCTCCCCACACCCCGAAGGACTATATCTGGCACGTGTCCCTGGCCATGCAGGGTCTGACCTCTACGGATGACGAAGAGATCAATTATCTGCTGGATCTGTTCGAGACCACCACGGCGGACCGCGGCCTCATGCACGAGGGCTTCCACAAGGACGATCCCGAGCACTTCACCCGCGCCTGGTTCGCCTGGGCCAATTCCATCTTCGCGGAGTTTGTCATTCACGCCGCAACCCGATAAGCAGAGGTAAACATGCCGAGAAAGAAGAAAGACGCGCCCGTTGTTCCACAGTTCACGGCGGAGATCCGGGATCAGCAGATCACCGACACCATCGAGAAGAACTACATGCCTTACGCCATGAGCGTCATCGTGTCCCGGGCCATTCCGGAGATCGACGGCTTCAAGCCCTCCCACCGGAAGCTGCTTTACACGATGTACAAAATGGGCCTTCTGAACCCGTCGGCTCCCCGGACCAAGTGTTCGAACGTCGTCGGGCAGACCATGCAGCTCAACCCCCACGGCGACATGGCGATTTACGAGACGCTGGTCCGTCTGACCCGGGACAACGAAGCGCTGCTCCACCCCTTCATCGATTCCAAGGGCTCCTTCGGCAAGCACTACAGCCGGGACATGGCCTTTGCCGCCCCCCGTTATCCCGAGGTCAAGCTGGAGGCCTTCTCCGGTGAGCTCTTCGGCGGGATCGACAAGAACGCCGTGGACATGGTGCCGAACTTCGACAACACCCAGACCGAGCCGGTGCTGCTGCCCACCTCCTTCCCCAACGTGCTGGTATCCCCCAACATGGGCATCGCCGTGGGTCTGGCTTCCCAGATCTGCTCCTTCAACCTGGGGGAGGTCTGCGACGGGACCATCGCGCTGCTGAAGAATCCGAAGACCACCACGGAAAAACTGCTGGACCTCATCAGGGCGCCCGATTTTTCCGGCGGGGCCAACCTGATCTACGACCGGGAACAGATGCGCCAGATCTACGAGACGGGGCAGGGCAGCTTCAAAATGCGGGCGAAATACCGCTTCGACAAGGCGAACAGCCTCATCGAGATCCTCGAGATCCCCTATTCCACCGCCGTGGAGGTCATCATCAAGCGGATCACGGACCTTTTGAAGGAGGGGAAGTTCAAGGAAATCAGCGACATCCGGGACGAGATCGACCTCTCCGGCTTCAAGCTCACCATCGACGTGAAGCGGGGGACCGATCCGGATCTTCTGATGCAGAAGCTCTTCCAGCAGACCACCCTGGAGGACTCCTTCAGCTGCAATTTCACGGTTCTCATCGACGGCGCGCCGAAGCAGCTGGGGGTAAAGGACATCCTGACGGAGTGGATCACCTTCCGGATGGGCTGCGTCCGGCGGGAGCTGACCTTCGATCTCGGCAAGAAGAAGGAAAAGCTCCATCTGCTCCGGGGCCTGGGAAAGATCCTTCTGGACATCGACAAGGCCATCCGCATCGTCCGGGAAACCGCGAAGGAATCCGAGGTGGTGCCGCGCCTGATGGAGGGCTTTTCCATCGACGAGATCCAGGCGGAGTATATCGCGGAGATCCGTCTGCGCCACCTGAACCGGGAGTACATTCTGGACCGGATAAAGGAAATCGAGAGCCTGCAGAAGGAGATTGCCGAACTGGAGGCCATCATCGCGGACGACATCAAGGTGAAGGAGCTCATCGCCCGGCAGCTGACCGCCATCAAGAAGAAATACGGCCAGCCCCGGAAGACGGAGATCATCACCGTGGACGAAGAGGCGGTCATCCCTGCGGACGAGGGGCCGGAGAGCTTCCCGGTCTACGTGATCAGCGCGGAGGACACGGACAATACCTCCAAGCTCCTGTTCTTCACGGACAGGGCCCAGTGCTACAAGGCCAAAACCGCCGACTTCGACGCGGTCAAGGCATCCGCTCTGGGGGATTTCGCCGCGGCCAGACTGGGCTTTGACGAGGGCGAGCGCCCCGTCATGATGAAGGCCCTGACGGAATACCGGCCCGGGGACCACTTCATCTTCCTCTTTGAGAACGGCAAGGGCGTGAAGATCCCGGCCACCGCCTACGAGACCAAGACCAACCGCAGAAAGCTGACCGGAGCCTATTCCGACGTTTCTCCCATCGCCGCCGTGCTGTTCGAGCCCGAGGGGACTTCCTTCGACATCCTCATCCGCAACAGCGTGGACCGGGGGATCCTGATCTCCTCGGCCCTGATCCCGGAGAAAACCACCCGTTCCTCCTCCGGCGTGATCCTCTTCAACATGAAGGACGGCATCCGCGTCACGGGGGTGCTCAGCGGTGAAGCGGCCGGCGCGGAGGTTTACGCCAAGTGCCGGAAGAACAAGATTCCTGCCACGGGCATCGCGGTCCCGGAGCAGCTCCGGATGGAGTGAATGCCATCCCCGTCAGCGGGCAATCCGCCGTGCCGCTCCCGTTCCCACCGTCCGAAAGATGGTCCGGGGGCGGAAAACCTTTCCAATAAAGCAAACGGAATGTAAATTTTGCGCATTCTTCCGGGATAAGGCTTGCAAAATCCGTCGATGTCGTGTATAATCATGATATCGTTCATTTGGAACGCGGAAAGGCTTCAAGGTTATGAAGAAAAAAGCAATGGCCGCCGTCGCGCTGCTGTCCGCTCTTGTGGTGGGCGGGGGCGTGATCGCATCGGCAGTGTCCTACGACAGCTCCGTTGATCCCATTGTGACGCTGAGTTACCTCTCCAATCAGTTTAAAAACCAGATTCTGGCGGAGGTGGACAAGCGGATCGAGGCCATCACGGGGGCGCTGGAGGCATACCGGATCGACCGTGAAACGGCCGAACAGCAGGAACCCGCGACGGTTGAGGTGCCCGCTGCGTCCGCCGTCTTCGAGGTCGTTGAGCTCGGCTACGGCGATATCCTTTACGCTTCGTCCGCCTGCGAGATCATGCTCCGGGCCGGCACTGCGGTCTGTCTGGCTCCCGACGCGAACCAGGGACTGGCCGACACCACCGGCGGGTACGAAATCTACAACGGCGACTATCTCACGAAGAACCACATGTGTCTGATTCCCCGTGCGGACGGTCGCGGCATCATCGCGCAATCCGATTCAGTCTTCATCATGGTGAGGGGAGATTACTACATTGTCAAGGGATAATTCAGAAAAGAAGAAGCTCTCCCGGGAGGAGAGGAAAAAGATGGTCGTCCGTCTCGTGGCGCTGATCATGGCTGTTCTCATGGTCCTCGGCCTGGGCGTCACCGCCATTTCGATCCTGCTGAGCAGTACAAGAGCACGGGCGGCTGAACCCGTTTCCGTCATCGACACATCCTCGCTGAAACAGAGCGGG
>CACWLT010000302.1 GCA_902761695.1 uncultured Ruminococcus sp. | reverse complement strand
ATCCCTGACGGATTACGAACGCCGTCAGCTCATCTCCGACGATCTGCCCGAGACCACCTTCGGCGGCCGCATCTATCGGGTCCTCACCACCTCCGACGGCTATAACGGCAAGATCATCAAGCGGGACGAGATCGTGGTGGACGATTTAAACGGCGACTCCTGCAACGACGCCGTCTACAACCGCAACGTCCTTCTGGAGGACCGCTTCGACATCAAGATCGAGTGCGAGACCGACACCGATCCCCAGACCTATGTCAACACCCTGGTGACCGCCGGGTCCGACGATTATCAGCTGGTGGGCTTCTACAACTATCTGGCCGCCTCCGCCATCTCCGCCGGATCCCTGCTGAACTGGCGCGAGGTGCCGAACGTCAATCTGGACAAGCCCTGGCACAACCAGCTGGCCAACGACAACTGCACCATCTACGGTAAGCTCTTCGCCATCTGCTCCGACCTGGCCATCACCTCCATGACCTACACCTACGCCTATTTCTTCAACATCCCCCTGCTGAGCGACTACGGCTACCTGTCCGCCGACATGTACCAGAAGGTGAAGGAGGGCGCCTGGACCATCGACTATTTCATGGAGCTCATCACCCCCATGTATCAGGACGTGAACGGCGACGGAAAGAAGGACAAGGGCGACAAGTACGGCTTCGGCTATCAGCTGACCAACCCCACCGACGTGTGGCTCGCGGCCTTTGACCAGCCCCTGGTCCAGGCGGATCCCGACAACGGCCTGGTGATCACCTTCATGACCGACAAGACCGTGGCCGCCATGGAGAAGATGATCCAGCTCCACTACAACAACCCCGGCTTCTACAAGTATGCTGACCAGTACGACGAGGAGAACTACTTCCTCAACGCCAAGCTGGTCTTCGCTCCCCTGCGCTTCTACACCGCATACAACGTCCTGCGCACCATGGAGGACGCCTACTCCATCCTGCCCTGGCCGAAGTGGGACGAAACCCAGCAGCGGTACCAGACCAACGCGGACGACAAGTTCACCGCCTTCGGCCTGCCCCTGACCGTGTACAACGACATCGACTTTGCCTCCGTCATCTATGAAGCCCTCTGCGCCGAGAGCTACAAGAAGGTCTATCCCGTGTACTACGATACGGCTCTGAAGGGCAAGTACTCCAGCGAGCCCGAGACCGCCGAGATGGTGGACCTCATCATGGAGGGCCGCGCCTTCGATCTGGCCTTCGAGTTCTCCGGAGCCCTCTCCGACCTGCCCTACCTGTTCCGCAAGCAGCTGGACGCCAACAACGTCAACATCGCCTCCGCCTACAAGAAGATCGAGAAGAGCCTCACCAAGAACGCCCCGAAGCAGATCAACAAGATGTACGGAGACTGATCCTTACTTCAAAATCTCACCGCCGCCGCGGACAATCCCGTCCCTCCGGCGGTCTTTTTTTGCCCGCAAACCCTTTTCCGTCTTGCTTTCCCGGGGGAGGTATGGTATAATATGGAGAAAAAACCAGCAAAGAAGCAAACGTAAGGAGCGTTCACCCTATGAAAGCTGTCGTCACCGTCATCGGCCGGGATGCCGTCGGGATCCTCGCCAAAGTCGCCGCCGTCTGCGCGGAGCACAACGCCAATATCCTCGACGTCACCCAGTCCGTCCTCTCCGAAATGTTCACCATGATCATGGTGCTGGATATCTCCGGCCTGAACGATTCCTTCTCGGACCTGCAGAACGCCCTGGACAAGCTGGGCTCCGACATCGGCATGAAGATCCTCACCATGCACGAGGACATCTTCAACTCCATGCACCGCATCTGAGGAGGGCCTCATGTTCAACGCAACCGACATTCTCGAAACCATCCGCATGATCGACCAGGAGAACCTGGACGTGCGCACCATCACCATGGGCATCTCCCTCCTGTCCTGCGCCGACGCGGATATCGCCCGCTCCTGCTCCAAGATCTATGAGAAAATCACCCGTCTGGCGGAGCGGCTGGTGCCCGTGGGAGAGGAGATCGAGCGAACCTACGGCATCCCGATCATCAACAAGCGCCTCTCCGTCACGCCGATCTCCATGCTGGCGGCGGTGTCCGGCGGGGATCCCGTCCTCTATGCGAAGACCCTGGACCGGGCGGCCAAGGCGGTGGGCGTCAATTACGTGGGCGGCTATTCCGCGCTGGTGCAGAAGGGCTTCGCGGCGGGAGAGCGGGAGCTGATCCGGTCCATCCCGGAGGCCCTCGCCGAAACCGACCAGGTCTGCTCCTCCGTCAACATCGGCTCCACCAAGGCCGGCATCAACATGGACGCCGTGGGGCTCATGGGGGAGGCCATCCTCGAGGCGGCGAAGCGCACGGCGGACAAGAACTGCATGGGCGCGGCCAAGATCGTGGTGTTCTGCAACGCCCCTGAGGACAACCCCTTCATGGCGGGCGCGTTCCACGGCGTCGGCGAGCCGGACTGCGAGATCAACGTGGGCGTATCCGGCCCCGGCGCGGTTCGCTCCGCCCTGGCCAAGTGCCCCGACGGGGACCTGACCGAGGTGTCCGACGTCATCAAGAAGACCGCCTTCAAGATCACCCGCATGGGCCAGCTGGTGGGAACGGAGGCCTCGAAGAAGCTGGGCGTCCCCTTCGGCATCGTGGATCTGTCCCTGGCGCCGACCCCGGCCGTGGGAGATTCCGTCGCCCACATCATCGAGGAGATGGGCATCGAGGTCTGCGGAGCCCACGGCACCACGGCGGCCCTCGCCCTGCTCAACGACGCGGTGAAGAAGGGCGGCGTCATGGCGTCCTCCCATGTGGGCGGTCTCTCCGGCGCCTTCATCCCGGTCTCCGAGGACGCGGGCATGATCGAGGCGGCGCGGTCCCATGACCTCTCCATCGAGAAGCTGGAGGCCATGACGGCGGTCTGCTCCGTGGGGCTGGACATGATCGTCATCCCCGGCGACACGCCCGCCTCCACCATCTCCGCCATCATCGCGGACGAAGCGGCCATCGGCATGGTGAACTCCAAGACCACGGCGGTCCGGGTGATTCCCGCCATCGGACGGCAGGCGGGAGAGGAACTGGAATTCGGCGGTCTCTTCGGCTCCGGTCCCATCATGGCTCTCCACAACGACCGCTCCTCCGAGAAGTTCATCCGGCGCGGCTGCAGGATCCCGGCCCCCATGCAGTTCCTGAAGAACTGACCGTCCCGGGACGCGGTCCCCGCAATATAAGGAAGATTATCCAAAAACGGAGGAAATCATGCCGAACAAGACCCTTGAGCTCATGGGCGAGTTCTTCGACCGCCGGGCGGACGGCTACGAGGAGCACCAGTTCGCCTGCGTGGACGGCGCGACTGAGATGTATGCCGTCACCGCCGCGCTTCTGCCCGATACCCCGGGAGCTGAAATCCTCGACCTGGGCTGCGGGAG
>CACWLT010000301.1 GCA_902761695.1 uncultured Ruminococcus sp. | reverse complement strand
GAAGTTGTAGATCTCGCCGTTGAAGACGATGGCCACGGTGCCGTCGTCGCTGTACATGGGCTGGGAACCTCCGGCCAGGTCGATGATGGACAGCCGCCGGAACCCGAAGGTCACGGAATTATGGTCCCCGTCCCCGCCGAAAAAGTAGCCGTCGGAGTCGGGACCCCGGTGGATGATCCGGTCCGCCATCTTCCGGATGACCGTCTCCCGTTTATCTATGATGCCGGTGAAGCCTGCAAAACCGCACATATGGGTAATCCTTTCGGACGTGAAATCGATGTTGGTCTACCTTACATTATAACACATCGGATAACGGAAATAAAGGGCGGAAAAAGAAAAATTTTTATGCGCCGTTTCATTTCTGCCGCTTTTTGTCGGTAAAATCCACAAAAAACAGACGGAACCCTCCCGGAATTTCCGCCTGTTTGTTCATTCGTTTCCCATGCCTGCCCGGTGTACGTACATCCGCGACGGCTCGATTTCACCTTCCTGGACGACAGGGCAGAGATAGTCCCATCCGTACCGCTCGTAGAACCCGGTGTGGTCCGTCAGCAGGTACAGGGTGAAGACCCCCTCCGCCGCCATGGACCGGCAGGCCAGCTCGAGAAGATCCCCCGCGATCCCCCGTCCCCGGTGCGCCTCGTCCACATATACCGCGCAGATATTGGGGGTCAGATCGCGGCGGGGATGGAAGTCGTTATCAATAACCCCCAGCCCTCCGGCGATCCGTTCTCCGTCCAGCGCCAGAAACCAGCGGGGAACGGGGGATTGTCCCGATAAGGACGCCTCCATGCTCTCCCGGTACGCCTCCTCCGGGATCCCCCATTTCGCATGGAACCACGCGGCGGCGCTTTCCAGAAGAGCGGGCCTTTCGTTCAGTGAAATCAGCCGTATCCCGTCCGTTCTCTCAGGGGAAGGGATTCCCGCTTCATTCTGTCCCTCCTTCGCCGTGTCGATCCAGTACCGCAGAACAGGACCGTCCTCCGTCATGACCTCGTTCTCGAGAATGCCCCCGTTTTTCTCGATGGTTCTTGCGGAGGCCCGGTTGTCCCTGTCGCAGACCATGAGAACCCGGCGGATCCCGCGCCTTCCGCATTCCGCGAGCGCCAGCCGGACCAGCTCCGTGCCGTATCCTTTTCCGCGCTCCGAGGGCCGGATGCCGTCTCCGATGTGCCCGCCGTCCAAAAGTAGCCGTTCGCTGAGCCGGAGCCGGATGTTGACCGCCCCCACGAAGATGTCCCGCTCCGTGTCCAGCGCGAAGCAGGTCACGTCCGGAACCAGACCGTCCCGGGGTTCGGTCACATCCAGCTCCCGGAGGTATTTATCAAAATTCCGGTAGTCGTTCTTCCGGATCGACCACGGGATGATCCGCTCGCCGGACGCCGTCCATTCCGCCATCATGTCGTTAAGCTGCGGCCGGTTTTCCTCCGTGAGCCGGACCAGAATCAGCATTCCCATTCCTCCCGGAGAACGGCGTATTCGTATTCGTCGTGCCATTCCCCGTGGGTGAAGCGCGCGGACTTGAACTCGGCCTCCCGCCGCATGCCCAGCCGCTCCATGACCCGGTAGGAGGGCAGATTCCGGGTGTCGCAGCGGGCGCGGATCCGGTGGAGCTCCAGCTTCCGGAAGCCGTACCGCAAAAGTCCCCGTCCGGCCTCCATGGCGTATCCCTGATGGCGGTGGTCCGGATGCAGGATCCAGCCGACCTCGCCCAGCTCCCCGGTCACATAGATATTGCAGGCCCCCAGCACCGCCCCGTCCTCGTTCCGGGTCAGCACGAACTCATGCCGCTTCGGTTCCGCCATGGCCCAGTCCGTCATGCAGCCCTGGATGAAGGATATCGTGTCCGCCGGGGTGTTGGGGCCCCAGAACATGTATTTGGTGGAGTCCGCGTTCCCGGCCCATCCGTGTATCGCGTCGAAATCCGCCATGGTCGGAGGCCGGAGAATCATCCGCTCCGTCCGGATCCTGTCCCCCGCGCCCTCCTTCCGCCGGAGCCATTCCTCCCGGAGCAGGGACCAGCCGAGGATATCCCGGAACTTCCCCTCGTGGGACATGTGCAGCTCCCGCTCGACGCCCTCGAAGGTGTAGCCGTTCTTCTCCGCCACCCGCCCCGACGCCGGATTGTCCCGCACGTGGCGCACTCTCAGCCGGTGATAGCCAACCTCGCCAAAGAGGAAATCCGTGATGGCTGAGACGGCCTCCGTCATGAAGCCCTGATTCCAGAACCTCCGGCTCATGCAGTAGCCCAGCTCGGCGGCCTCCCATTTGTCCTGGGGCATGACCTCCACGTTGCCGATGACCTCGCCGTCGTGCTCCATGGCCCAGTTGTAGTAGCTCGGCCGGTCGTAGTTCGCCGTCCAGGACTTTAAAAGTTCCCGCGTCAGGTTCACGGACTCGTGTGGCTCCCAGGTCACGTATCTTGTGACCTCGGGATCGTGGGCCCAGTTGTTGTACATATCCTCCGCGTCCTCCACCCGGAAGGGACGGAGGGTGAGCCGCGCCGTGGTCAGGGTCTTTATCCCGCTGTGATTGAGCATGTTATTCCTTCTTTCTCCCGATGTACATCAGGTGTTCCGCGAATCCCCAGTATTCCCGCCGGACCGCGAGGTTTTCCGAGAACCGGAGCCATTCCCCGATCTCCTCCGGCGTCAGCGCCATCAGCGCCTCCTCGCAGGGACCCATGATCCCCTCCTGCCCGAAGATCACGATCGGATCCAGCGGGAAGCGGGCCATGAAGGGCTCGATCTCCGAGACGTCCGCGAAATGCGCTCTTGTGAATCCGTCCCCGCTCCAGCCCTCGCCCCGGAGCAGCGCGGCCCGGAAATCCAGGTCAATCGGATTGTCCGTCAGAATGGGCCCGTCCGCCGGGTACTTCATCCGGAACTGCAGATCCGCCGTGTTCAGGATGAAGGACGCGCAGAGCACACCCCCCGGCTTCAGAAGGGAGAGGGCCTCTTCCACGGATTTGATGCGCTCCTCTTCTTCCAGCAGGTGGTAGAGCGGCCCCATCAGCAGAACCGCGTCGAAGCCTCCCGCCGGATCAAGGCCCTGCTCCCGGAGAACCTCCCCGGCCAGGAGAGCGTCCCCCGCCGCGGCGTTCAGCATGACTCCGGCCTCCCGGGCGTTCTCCTCCGCCAGCCGCACGTTTTCCTCCGCCAGATCCAGCAGCGTCACATCGCATCCTCTCTCCGCCAGATGGATGGAATACCGCCCCGGCCCGCCGCCGATGTCCAGCACCCGTTCCCCCGGCTGAATCATCCGGTCCAGAAACCGGCAGGTCAGAAGGAATTCCGGCCGGTTGTCGATCCGCCCCCATTCCTGCTCCGCCGTGCGGTTGTAGTAGGCCCGCACCGCCTCACGGTCTTCTTTCATGTCTCCGCCTCCTTTCTCAGT
>CACWLT010000300.1 GCA_902761695.1 uncultured Ruminococcus sp. | reverse complement strand
CCGCCGGATTTCATTTTTTGTCAGCCGTTCAGAACGGGACCCCTTCAGGTGCCCTCCCAGAACTCCTCCAGGATATAGCGCAGGGACTGGGGATCCCCCGTATACTTCATATGCCGCCAGTGAAGGGGGAAGAGGGCCTTCGTGCGGGGCTCCCCGAAGCGGTCGTCGCAGAGCACCACCACGCCCCGGTCGTTTTCCGAGCGGATCACCCTGCCCGCCGCCTGCTGCACCTTGTTCATGCCGGGGCAGAGGTAGGCGAACTCAAATCCCCGGCCGTCCCACTCGTCGTAGTACATGGACATGAGGTTCCGCTCCGGGGACAACTGGGGCATGCCGGTGCCGAAGACGATGACCCCGATGAGGCTCTCGCCGGACAGATCGATGCCCTCGGAGAACATGCCGCCCAGCACGCAGAAGCCCACCACGGAGCGCTCCGTCTCCTCCCGGAAGAGGTTCACGAACTTATCCCGCTCCCGCCGCCCCATCCCGGGCTTCTGCATGACCACCGCACAGTCCGGGGAGAGATTCAGGAACGAGCGGCATACCCGCTTCATATACTCATATGAAGGAAAATAGGCGATATAATGGCCGACCCGGGCGGAGACGGTTTCCAGAAGGATCTCCGCGCAGTCGTCGGCGGTCTGCTTCCGGTCCGCGTACCGGGTGCTGATGCCGTCGCAGGCCACCAGACAGAGGTTCTCCTGCTCATAGGGAGAGGGCAGTTCCAGCACGGCAGCATCCTTCATGCCCGTCACGTTCCGAAAATACTCCATGGGAGCCAGGGTGGCAGAAAAGAGGACGGAGGAGCGGCCGGGGGACAGCATACGCTCCATGATGCCCGAGGGATCCAGCAGCAGGATCTCGCAGAGGACCTCCTCCCCCTCCCGGTGGGCGAAGAAGCGGAACTTTTCGTCATAGAAGGAGGACGCGAAGACGAACTGGCGGAGAGACTCCCCGAACGGACGGAGCGCGTCCCCCGCCTCCTCTCCGTCCCTCTCCAGATCCCGGACGAACCGGGCCAGAACGGCGGCCGCGCGGATCAGATTTCCCGGAACCACATCCCCCTGATGATACGCGCCGGAGATATCCCCCTCGGGCGTTGAGCGGACGTATTCGTGCTCGTCGCAGAGGGCAGCCGTCTCCCCCAGGGCGTCGGAGAGCTCCGTCAGGCGGGACGATAGATCCGGAAGATCGGGGAGATAGGGCTCGGCGGCCTCCCGCAGCGTCCGGAGAAAATCCCGGGGAAGGGAGGCGGAGTAGGTGGAGCGCACCCGGTCGGGCAGGTTGTGGGCCTCGTCGAAGAGGAACAGGAAGCGGTCCGTGTTCTCCGGATTCCGGAAATACCGCCGGAAGCACACGCTGTCGTCCAGGACGTAGTTATAGTCGCAGACCACCAGCTCGCACAGCTCGGAAAGATCCAGGGACAGCTCGTAGGGGCAGACCCTGTGCTTGTCCGCGCACCGGATCAGAGCCTCCGCCGTACAGACCGTATCCCCGGAGGAGAGCAGTTCGGCAAGGGCGGTGAACTGGCGTTCCCGGTACGGGGTTGAGGTGAGGCCGAAGTCGTCCGAGACGCTGTCCGTCCGCTCACAGACCCGGCAGTTCATATGAAAGGGAAGGCCGGCCTTCTTCATCTCCTTCCGGATGGGGCAGACGGCGTCCTTCGCGCTGATCATAACGGTGCGGAGATGGGGGGCGTATTTCGCGATCCGTCTCGCGGCGTCCAGAGCGGCCTGACCGGTGACGTTCTTGGCGGTAAAATAGAAGATCTTGTCCGCGCCTCCCTCTCCGGTGAGACGGATGGCGGGGAAGAGGGCCGACATGGTTTTCCCTATGCCGGTGGGGGCGGACACCATGAGATTCCGTCCCTGCTTCATGGCCCGGTACGCGGACTGGATGAACCGCATCTGTCCCTCCCGGATGGAGGAATAGGGAAAGGGCATGTCCCGGGTCTCGTCCGCGAAGACGGTGAACCGCTCCGCATAGACCCGGAGAAAGGGGATAGCCCGGTCCATCAGGGCGTCGAACATCCTGTCCAGCATGACCCGGCGGAAAACCGCGTCGAAGGAGGCGCCCTCCCCGCCGGAACGCTTCCGGAAGGTCAGGCGGATCCGGATCTCGGCCAGCCCCGCGCTCTCGGCGAACATGGCGGCGTATACGGCGGCTTGGGCAAAATGGGCGGGATCGGAGAAGGGGTTCAGGCTCCGGCTGAGGGAGGCTACCGTCTTGATCTCCTCCACCGTATGAATGCGCCCGTCGTAGGAGATACTATCCGCGTATCCGTTGACCGCCACCTCCATATCACCGCACATGACGGTCCGGGAGAGGGGGACCTCGCTTTGTGCTCCCGCGATGAGGGCCGCGTCCGTCTCCAGCACATTGTGAAGAACCTCGCCGCGGCGGACGGGAGAATTCCCTTCGATTTCCGGATCGGAGCGGTCGGGGGAGAAATCCGCGTCCAGCGGCTCCATTCCGTCCTCGTCGGTCAGGCGGCGGAATCCGTACCGTTCCATCAGGGCCCGGGGATTCTCCCGCTGATAGGCATACCGCGCCAGCTCCGTCACCGACATGGTAAGGCGGTTGGCGTCCCGCTCAAAGCGCATGGTCATCCTCCTTTCTCCGCAATTCACGGAATATCAGAACCGGCGAATCATCCTGATCTCGCACAGAGGCGCGCCGAGCTCGACGGTCTGCTCCGTGCCGTCCGGTGTGAAGCCGCATTTCTCGTAGAACCGGACGGCGCGGCGGTTGTCCCGGAGCACCCACAGGGCGGCGGCGGAATACCCGCGCAGTCTCCGGAGGGCTTCCTCCATGAGCAGCCTGCCCGCGCCGGTTCCGTAATAATCCCGGAGTACATAAAGGGCATAAACCTCGCCCGTGTCCCGGAGAGAATCGTCCCGATAAGCTCCGAAGCCCGCAAATCCGATCACCCGGTCCCCGTCCACGGCCGCCAGCAGGTTGTCCGGCCATCGGAGAGCGATGCGGAGGCATTTCTCCGGCGTTACGGTGTCCAGATAGGAGGCGGGGATCAACCCCGTGTAAGCTTCATGCCAGGCTTTGCAGTGAACATACGCTTTTCCGCGCAGCTCTTCTTCGGTCTCGATGGTTTTGACAATAACGGCCATGACAGCCTCCGCGCCGTTCGGATCGTTTTGTTCATTATATCACAGCGGCAGGGAAAAAGCAACCGAACATTATCTTGCATTTTGTCGGGATCTGTGCTATACTGTCACCATATAAAAAATCCGAGGTATGATCTCTATGGTATTGAATCAGAAGGAAACGACGGTGGCCTACCGCTGCCCGGAATGCGGCGCCTCCGTCATGAGCATGGTGGGGGTCTTCACGCTGACGGCGGACATGATCCGGCTGAAATGCCCCTGCGGCGGGTCGGAGCTGGAGATCGTCTACA
>CACWLT010000299.1 GCA_902761695.1 uncultured Ruminococcus sp. | reverse complement strand
CCGCCGCGCTGCCGGAAAAGATCGACCCGAGACGGTCAGGATAAAGGACGTCGTCTTCTTCCGTCCAATGGAGCAGGTCGGGGGAGGTCGCATGGCCCCAGGTCATATTGCCCCAGTCCGTGCTCATGGGGTTGTGCTGGCTGAACATGTGGTAGACGCCGTCCGCGTACACCAGGCCGTTGGGGTCGTTGGTCCAGCCGAGGGTGGTGGTGAAATGGACGGCGGGACGGAGATAAGAACCCCCGGGGATCTCCCGGAGAGAGGGCAGTCTGTCGGCGGGCCTGGTGGGGAGGGGGCGGCCCTCCTCGTCCGTCACGGCGCATTCTCCGAACCGGGTCACGTCGATATGGGCGTAGAAGGCGGGATAGTCGGGATCATAGGAGGCCGTGAAATCGGAGACAACCGCTCCGTCGGGCGTGCGGATGAAGTATGTCTGCTTCGGTTTCGCGTCGTTCACGGGCAGAAGAAGGTAGCGGGGCATGGGAACCTCCGGTTTTTTGTAAATTCAGGGAGCATCATTATTATACCATGACGGCGGAGGGAATGCAAGGGGCGGGGAAGAGAAACTCCCGGGACGGTATCCGGAAGGGGCAGACCTGCCGGAGATCCTCGATTTCCCGGTCGATCTCCTTCAGGTGCGCTGCGTGAAGCTGAGAACGTCTGTGAATTGGTTAGGTTCTGGAAAACAGGAGGGCTATGGCCTGCGGTTTATTTGAAATGTCATTTTAAAAGACACTGAAATTCATCCCGGACAGCTTGACAGATGGATCTTTTTATGCTATGATTATTTGCGATTTGAATTTGAATCATGTTTATTCGTGTCACTGAAAATGACGCGTTTGAGGAAGAATACAATGCCGAAAAGATTCTCACTCCCCCTTCTTGTGGAAACCGTGATCGAAAGGCGGAAAAAACTGAAGCTGACCCAGCTGCAGTTGTCCCAGGCGACCGGCATTCACCGGGGTCTGCTGTCCCGCCTGGAGAACGGGGATTTCACGCCGTCCGTCGATCAGATCCAGGCGCTGGCGGATACGCTGGGATTTGAAGTGACGGACCTGTTTGCGGAGGAGACGGTACGGATAACGCCGGAATCTCCCACAGACACGGGTGATACTGAGCAGAGGCGGATCGCCGTGGCCGGTATGGGTTATGTCGGTCTTTCGCTGGCCGTCCTGCTGGCAGGGCACAATCCGGTTACAGTCGTGGACATCCTGCCGGAGAAGGTGGAAAAGCTCAACCGTTTCATCTCCCCGATCCAGGACGAATACATTGAAAAATACCTCGCCGAGGCGCAGAGGGGAGAACGGGTCCTGCATCTCACCGCCACCACGGACGGAGCCTCCGCTTATGCCGACGCCGATTTCATCATCATCGCCGCGCCGACGAACTACGATCCGAAGCAGAACTTCTTCGACTGCTCCGCCGTGGAGAGCGTGCTTTCCATGATCAGCGCGGCCACGGTAGGACGGGAAAAGCTCCCCACCGTCGTGATCAAGTCCACCGTTCCGGTGGGGTACACCGCGCATATCCGGAAGGAATTCGGGATGGACAACATTCTGTTCAGCCCGGAATTTCTGCGGGAATCGAAAGCGCTCTACGACAACCTCTATCCCTCCCGCATCATCGTCGGCTGCGACGAAGGGACCGCAGACGCCGCACGCGTTTTTGCCGGACTGCTCCGGGAAGGCGCCATCAAAAATCCCGTGGAAACCCTCTTCATGGGCTTCACCGAGGCGGAGGCCACCAAGCTGTTTGTCAACACCTATCTCGCGCTCCGGGTGTCCTACTTCAACGAGCTCGACACCTATGCGGAGGTCAAGGGGCTTGACACCGCGCCGATCATCAAGGGCGTCTGCCTCGATCCGCGGGTGGGGGACTACTACAACAACCCCTCCTTCGGATACGGCGGCTACTGTCTCCCGAAGGACACGAAACAGCTTCTGGCCAACTATCAGGACGTGCCGGAAAACCTGATTCAGGCCATCGTGGAGTCGAACCGCACCCGGAAGGATTTCATCGCGGACCGCGTCATGGAGATCGCCGGGACCTACACCGCTTCCGCCGACTATGATTCGTCGCAGGAAGCAAAGCAGAAGGAGACCGTGGTGGGCGTCTACCGGCTGACCATGAAGGCGAACTCCGACAACTTCCGCCAGTCGTCCATTCAGGGCGTCATGAAGCGGATCAAGGCGAAGGGCGCGACGGTGGTGATTTACGAGCCGACGCTGGAGGACGGATCCACCTTCTTCGGGAGCAAGGTGGTCAACAACATCAAGAAATTCAAGAAGATGTGCGGCTGCATCATCGCCAACAGATACGACTCCGTTCTGGACGACGCGGAGGACAAGGTTTACACAAGGGACCTGTTCCGCAGAGACTGATTGAATGAGGTAAATGAACATGCACTGTGAAGAAAGATTCCAACAAATCTACAACCGCGAGCCTGACCAACTTGCGTTCTGCCCATACCGGATCTGCCCGCTCGGTGCCCACGTCGACCACAACCTCGGCAAGATCACCGGGCTGGCCATCGACAAGGGGATCCACATCGCGTACAGTCCGAAGCACAACGGCGTAATTGAGCTGGTGTCCCTGCAGTTCGACAAGCGCGCCCAGTGGCACATCTCCTCCACGCCCGAGGTGAAGCAGAACGACTGGGCGGATTATCTGCGCGGCGCGACCATCGAGCTGGCGAAGCGGTTCCCTCTTCAGGTCGGGCTGTCCGGCGTCATTGAGGGGACGCTTCCCATCGGCGGGCTGTCCTCCTCCGCGGCGGTGATCATCTCCTTCCTCGCCGCACTCTGCAAGGTGAACCGCCTCCATCCGACGGCCCATGAGATCATCATGACCGCGCTGGCGGCGGAGAACAACTATGTGGGCGTCTCCTGCGGCAAGCTGGACCAGAGCTGCGAGGTCTACTCCATGAAGGACCGCCTGCTCTATCTGGACACCAAGGACGACAGTTATGAGCTGATCCCCCAGAACCGGAACATGAAGCCCTACGAGATCATGATCTTCTTCTCCGGCATCGAGCGGACGCTTGCCGGATCGAAGTTCAACATGCGCGTGGACGAGCTGAAGAGCGCGGCGTATGCCCTCAAAGCCTTCTCTGGCATGGAATACGGCAAGTACAACGAGACCTATCTCAGAGACGTTCCGCGCGAGGTCTACGAGCAGTATAAGGACAAGCTGCCCGAGACCTGGGCGAAGCGCGCCGAGCACTGGTACACGGAATACGACCGCGTGGAAGCCGGAGCCGAGGCGTGGAGAAGAGGCGACATCGAGGAATACGGACGGCTGTCGTTCGAAAGCGGAAGATCCTCCATTTACAGCTGGGAGACCGGTTCTCCCGAGCTGAAAAAACTCTATGAGATCATGACGCACACGGACGGGATCTACGGCGGTCGGTTCTCCGGGGCGGGCTTCAAGGGCTGCTGCATGGCGCTGGTGGATCCGGCCTTTGAGGAAA
>CACWLT010000298.1 GCA_902761695.1 uncultured Ruminococcus sp. | reverse complement strand
CCCTGGATTCCACCCCCGCCCGGCGCATGGAGGAGGGATGGATGTACTCCCAGGGCATGTGGGCGGCGTCACTGCGTTATTATGACGGTCTTTTCCACGCGGTCTTCGTGGCCAACGACACCCACACCACCTATCACTATACGGCGCGGTCCGTCGAAGGCCCCTGGACCCGGCGTCCCATGGCGGGGTTCTATCACGACAGCTCCGTCCTGTTCGACGACGGCCGGGTCTACATCGTGTACGGCAACCGGGAAATCCGCCTGACGGAGCTGAAGCCCGATCTCTCGGAACCTCTCCCCGGGGGGGTTGACCGGGTGATCCTGCGGGACAGTCAGCGGGGGCTGGGGTACGAGGGCGCGCATCTCTATAAAATCGACGGGCGGTACTATCTCTTTCTGATCCACTGGCCGGCGGGACACATGCGGACGGAATCCGTTTTCCGCGCCGATTCCCTGGACGGAGAGTGGACGGGCGGCGACGCGCTGGAGGACGACATGGGCTTCTTCCGGCAGGGCGTCGCGCAGGGCGGCATCGTGGACACGCCGGAGGGGGACTGGTACGCCATGCTGTTCCAGGATCACGGCGCGGTGGGGCGTATCCCCGTGCTGGTGCCGGTTCGCTGGGAGGACGGATGGCCCCGCCTTGATCCGCCGCCCGCCGAGCTGCATCCCGCCGACCTTCGCCCGGGATACGCATACAGGCCTCTTTTCGCGGACGACGATTTCACCGCCCCCACACTCGCGGGAGAATGGGAATGGAATCACGAGCCGGAGCTGTCCCTGGTGTCCTGGGGCAGTGGGGAGCTGCGGATCCGGACGGGGCGGACCGATCCCGACGCGGAGCACGCCCGGAACACCCTGACCCGGCGGACCTTCACCCCCGGATGCGCGGCGGAGGTCACGGTGGACGGATCGGATCTGAAAAACGGGGACCGGGCGGGATTTGTCGCGCTGCAGGGCCTCTTCGCCGAGGGCGCGCTGCTCCGGGAGGGGGACCGGTATTTCGCCGTCCTCCGGGAAAAGACGGACGAGGGCTTCTCCGAGACGGCCCGGATCCCGCTGGAGGAAGGCCGCGTCCGCCCGCGGAACACTGTCCGCCCGCGGAACACTGTCCGCCCGCGGAACACTGTCCGCCTGCGCATGACCTTCGACTTCCGGGAGCTGCGGGATACGGTGTTCTTTGCCGTGGAGCGGGACGGCGCGTGGATCCCTCTCGGCGGGGCGCACAAGCTGGTCTACCGGCTGGATCACTTCGCCGGGGTGCGGATCGGCCTGTTCTGCTGCGCCGGACTGGAAGCGGGCGGATCCGCCGGATTCAGCCGGTTCACATACGCCACGGAAGAAGAATGATCAATCCACGGAGCGGGAGAGCGTCAGAACACAGGGCGCCCGGAAAAACCGCTCCTTTTCTCCACCCTCGAAGCGGAAGCTGCCGCCCGCGCGGACCCGGACCTCCCCGTCCCCGTCGAGGGAAACCGCCGCCCCGTCCTCGTCCCAGCGGATCGAAACGGTGAAGCCGCCCGCAGAGAGAAGCCCCCGGACCTCCCCGGTCTTCCATTGGTCCGGCAGAGCGGGCAGGAGGGTCAGCGTCCCGTCGGCCGAATCGAGGAGCATTTCGTTGACCGCCGCCGGGAATCCGGTCACGGCGTCCAGCTGGAGGGGAGCCGCCCGCATGTCGTCGCATCCCGCCGGGCCCATCCGCCGCCAGTCGTTGTGCACCGTGAAGAGATTGGCCATGCAGCAGTGGCGGACCATCTCGCTGAGAGCGGCGAAGGCCCGGTTCCCATCCCGGAGACGGGCGTATACCCCGGCCATATATACCAGCCCCCAGGAGGACATGGAGGAGAGCCCCTCGTCCCACCGCTTGTCCTCCGCCATCCGGAACGCGCCGAAGAGGGGGGAGCCCTCCCGGATCTCGTGTCCCGGGAACGCGCCGTAAAGGTGGCTCTGGTGGCGGTGCTCGTTTTCGTCCTCGTAAAAGGGATCGACCCATTCCGCAAGAGAACCGTCCGGGTTGATCCGGTACGGCGGCAGCTTCTCCAGCATGGCGCGCCACCGGGGAATATCCTTTTCATACAGACCGCATTGTTCCGCGTCCTCGCAGAGATTCGTCAGCAGCTCCCGGCAGAGGGAAATGTCCATGACGGCGTTCTTCGTCACCTCGGAGGCCGAACGCAGATCCCGGAGCACATTGCGCGGCACGTTTTCCGGGGATACGGAGGGGGAGAAGACCAGATGCCCGTCCCCGTCCTCGTACAGGAAATCCTCGTAGAAGAGCGCGGCCTCCCGCATGAAGGGCAGGGCGTGGTTAATCAGCCAGTCCTCATCCCCCGTGTACCGGGCGTAATCCCGGAAATGGGCGGACAGCCAGGCGGCGGCCCCGGTCCAGTTCAGAATGTGGTCCGCCAGACAGGCGTTCTTCCCGGATTCCGGGGTGTTGACGGAGTTGATGAAGATTCCCCGGCATCCGTACTGACATCGGGCGTTCTCCCGGAAATCCTCCATGAAGCTCTCCACGTATTCCAGGGCGGCGCGCAGCAGGGAGGGCATGTTTCCGGAGAGGGCGTTCCAGTAGATCATCTCGAAATTGACGTTGAACATATGGAAGGCCCACATCCCCTCGTAAGCGGAGATCCACAGCCCCACCAGCGACATGGGCAGGGGCGGATTTCCGTCCGTGTCGGCTCCGTCGTCCGTGCCGCAGACCAGAAGATACCGCCCGTAAGCCCAGAGCTTTTCCGCCAGCTCCGGGGACATTTCCTCGTCAAAGGCCTCGAGCAGCAGCTCCTCGTTCGCGCGGTCGTCTCCCCCGTCCGTGAGGGTCAGGGAGGCCAGGTCATACAGCCTCCGGTGCAGGGGCTCGTGGGCGGCCAGGGCTTTTTCATAGGGCAGCGCGCCGTCAAGCTCCCGCATGTACCGGTCTCCGTCGATCTCCCTGTCCGGCTGAACGAAGACTCGGGCGATCAGCAGAAGGGAATCCGCCCCCGTGATCCGGATGGTCCGGTCTCCCTCCGCTTCCATGCTCCCGCCGGAGGGCACGACCCGCAGAAAGGCCCCGAAGCGTCCGGAGGCAGGCTTATAGGTGGTGAAGCAGTCGGCGGAGAAGGTGACAAGGCCCCCCGATCCGTCCGTCTCAGCGGTGAAGCGGGGATCCCGGATCAGCTCCGCCCCCTTCTGCTCCCGGTCGTGGACGTCCAGCCCCGCCGTGAGGGAGATCCTGCCGGGCGCCGAGGCCGAAATCTCCGTGTAGACCAGCCCGTCCGCCCGGGAGACGAAGGTGCGGCGGGAGAAGCGGTCGTCCCCCTCCTCCCAGCGGACCTCCACCTCTCCCCGTTCCATATGGACCAGGCGGCGGTAACGGCGGTGGGGCAGTTTTGATATTCGGCGGAGGGTGAGGTCGCATAGGGGCAGGGGACCGCAGTTGTGGGCGTCGTATCCCCGCTCCTTGCAGACCTGCCGGAAAACCGGACCGGCC
>CACWLT010000297.1 GCA_902761695.1 uncultured Ruminococcus sp. | reverse complement strand
CCGTCCGCCAGCTCGCCGATGGCCACGGACACGCCGCCCGCGCCGAAGTCGTTGCACCGCTTGATGAGCAAGGAAGCCTCGGGATTGCGGAACAGACGCTGGAGCTTTCTTTCCTCCGGCGCGTTGCCCTTCTGGACCTCGGCGCCGCAGCTCTCAAGGGAGTGGAGGTTGTGGGACTTGGAGGAGCCCGTGGCCCCGCCGCAGCCGTCACGACCGGTTCTGCCGCCCAGAAGGATCACCAGATCGCCGGGGATGGGACGCTCGCGCCGCACAGTTTTCTCGGGAGCCGCCGCGATGACCGCTCCGATCTCCATGCGCTTGGCCACGTAGCCCGGATGATACAGCTCGCTGACCTGACCGGTGGCAAGGCCGATCTGGTTGCCGTAGGAAGAATAGCCTGCCGCCGCCGTGGTGACCAGCTTCTTCTGGGGCAGCTTGCCCTCGAGAGTCTTTTCCACGGGCAGGGTGGGATCGCCCGCTCCGGTGACCCGCATGGCCGCGTAGACGTAGCTGCGTCCGGACAAGGGGTCGCGGATGGCGCCGCCGATGCAGGTAGCCGCTCCGCCGAAGGGCTCGATCTCGGTGGGATGGTTGTGGGTCTCGTTCTTGAAGAGCAGGAGCCACTTTTCAACTTTCCCATCGATTTCCGCATCGATTTTCACCGTGCAGGCGTTGATCTCCTCGGATTCGTCCAGGCGCGGGAGCTTTCCCGCCTTCTTCAGGGCGCGGACCGCCACGGTGGCCAGGTCCATGAGGTTCACGGGCTTCGCGTCCCGGCCCAGGGCATGTCGGGTCTCGGCATAGCGGTTCCACGCCTTCTCCAGCACCGGATCCTCGAAGGAGACGCTGTCGATGGTGGTGAGGAAGGTGGTGTGGCGGCAGTGGTCGGACCAGTAAGTGTCGATCATGCGGATCTCGGTGAGGGTGGGATCCCGGTCCTCGCCCCGGAAATAGGTCCGGGTGAAGGCCAGGTCCGCCTCGTCCATGGCAAGGCCCCACTTGGCAATAAAGGGCGCGAGGTCCGCGTCGGCCATGTCCCGGAAGCCGTCCAGCACCGCCACGTCCGCGGGCACGTCGTACTGCTGGGCCAGGGTGGATTTCTCTTCAAGAGATGCCTCCCGGGCTTCCACGGGGTTGATGACGTACTTCTTCACCGCGGCGAACTCCTCGTCGGACAGGGAGCCCGTCAGGATGTAGACCTTGGCGGAAAGAACGGCGGGACGGACGCCCCGGGAGATGATCTGGATGCACTGGGCGGCGGAATCTGCTCTCTGGTCGTACTGCCCGGGGAGGTATTCCACGGCGAACACCCGGCTGTCTGCGGGAGGCGTCAGCGCGTCGTAGGTCAAGTCCACCTGAGGTTCGGAAAAGACGGTGTTTTTCGCGTAGAGGAACAATTCCTCGTCCAGGCCCTCCGCGTCGTACCGGTTGAGGATCCGGACGCCCTCCAGTCCCCGGATGCCGAGGAAGGAGACAAGGTCGTTCTTCAGAGCGTCCGCTTCGACCGTCAGGCCCGGACGCTTTTCCACATATACTCTGTAAACCACTTTATTCTCCTTTGGCGGCCAGCGCTCTTGTGCCGATGTCGTGTCTCATGTACGCGTTCTCGAAATGCACATCCCCGGCCGCTTCGTAGGCGTTCTTCACGGCTTCCTCCAGGGTGGGAGCGACTGCTGTGACGCCCAGGACCCGGCCGCCGGAGGTGACGATCTGCCCGTCCGCCCATTTCGCGCCGGCGACATAGATCTGGGCGCTGTGCTTCGGGTTCTCCGGCAGCGTGATGGGGAATCCGGTGGCGTATTTCTTCGGGTAGCCCTCGGAGGCCAGGATCACGCAGCAGGCGGATGCGTCCTTCCAGCGGATATCCACATCGGCAAGCGTTCCGTTCCGGACGGCCTGCATGATGGTGAAGAGGTCCGTATCCAGAAGGGGCAGCACCACCTGAGTCTCTGGATCGCCGAAGCGGCAGTTGTATTCGATGACCTTCGGGCCGTCCTTCGTGATCATGAGGCCGAAGTAGAGGCAGCCCCGGAAGGTGCGTCCCTCCTCGTTCATGGCCCGGATGGTGGGCAGGAAGATCTCCTTCATGCAGCGCTCCGCCACGGCGGGGGTATAATACGGATTTGGCGCGATGGTGCCCATGCCCCCGGTATTGAGGCCGGTGTCGCCGTCTCCCGCGCGCTTGTGGTCCATGGAGGAAATCATGGGAACCACGGTCTTCCCGTCGGTGAAGGAGAGAACGGAGACCTCGGGGCCTTCCAGGAATTCCTCGATGACCACCCGGGAGCCGCTGTCGCCGAACATGCGGTCCTCCATGATCTCCCGCAGCGCGTCGTCCGCCTCCTCCACGGTCTGGCAGATCAGCACGCCCTTGCCCAGCGCCAGACCGTCCGCCTTGATGACGATGGGGGTCTTGGCGGTGCGGCAGTAGGCGCGGGCTTCGGAAACGGAGTCGAAAACGGCGTAATCCGCTGTGGGGATGCCGTACTTCTTCATGAGGTTCTTGGCGAAGACCTTGGAGCCCTCGATCTGGGCGGCGGCGGCCACGGGACCGAAGCAGGGAATGCCGGCCTCCTCCAGCGCGTCCACCATGCCCAGCACCAGCGGATCGTCCGGGGCCACCACGGCAAAGCCGATGTCATGGGACTGCGCGAAAGCTACGACAGCAGGAATGTCCTTCGCGCCGACGGGTACGCAGTCCGCCTCCTTCATGCCCGCGTTGCCGGGGAGGGCGTAGATGCGGTCGATTTCCGGATTTTCCCGGAGCTTTTTGATGATGGCGTGCTCTCTGCCGCCGGAACCGATAACGATGATATTCATGGGACGCTCCCTTTCGGAATACAGGATTTCGGGTATCAGTGATGGAAGAGGCGCATGCCGGTGAAGGCCATGGCGATGCCGTATTTGTCGCAGGTTTCGATGACCTGGTCGTCACGGATGGATCCGCCGGGCTCCGCGATATAGCTGACACCGGAACGGCGGGCGCGCTCGATGTTGTCGCCGAAGGGGAAGAAGGCGTCGGAGGCCAGGGCCACACCGGTGATGGAGGACAGGTAGGCTTTCTTCTCTTCCTTAGTCAGCTCCTCGGGGCGGGTGGTGAAGTACTGCTGCCAGACGTCGTCGCCCAGCACGTCCTCGTTCTGATCGGAAATATAGACGTCGATGACGTTGTCGCGGTCCGGTCTGCCGAGGGTGGGCAGGAAGGGAAGGGCCAGCACCTTCGGATGGCGGCGCAGATGCCAGATGTCGGCCTTGTTTCCGGCCAGTCTGGTGCAGTGGATCCGGGACTGCTGTCCGGCGCCCACACCGATAGCCTGTCCGTCCACGGCGAAGCAGACACTGTTGGACTGGGTGTACTTCAGGGTGATGAGGGCCACCACCAGGTCGCGCTTGGCGGATTCGGGGATGTCCTTGTTGGCGGTCACCACGTTGGTCAGCACGTCGGCAGAAATCTTATAATTGTTGTGGCCCTGCTCGAAGGTGATGCC
>CACWLT010000296.1:1889-5663 GCA_902761695.1 uncultured Ruminococcus sp. | reverse complement strand
CGGCCCCCACGCGAAGAACACCGGAGACCTGGGCTCCTTTAAGATCAAGAAGGAAGAATCCTCCTCCGCCGGCGTCCGCCGGATCAAGGCGGTCATCGCGCCAAAGGCCTGACCTCCCACCTGTCACACATTCGGGCCGAAGAGTCCAGAGGCGCTGACGCGCGCGGTGCGTGAGCGGGCACACCCGCCGCGGTGCGCGTGCGTTTCCTTACGGAAAGCCTCTGGTCGCGGCCGCAGCCGCGAAATCTTTTAGGCCGAGGAGATCTTCAACGGCGTGATCCTGCACGTCGTCCGTGATCAGGTGGGGCTGTCCAACGGCAACACCACCGTCCGCGAAGTCATCCGCCACATCGGCGCGGTCTGCGTCATCCCCGTGACGGAGAACAACGAGGTCGTCGTCGAGCGCCAGTACCGCTATCCGCTGGATCGGGTGATCCTCGAGATCCCCGCCGGCAAGCTCGACGCCCCCGACGAGGACCGCCTCTCCGCCGCTCAGCGCGAGCTGATGGAGGAGACCGGCTACACCGCCGACGAGTGGACGGAGATCGGCGATTTCCATCCCGCCCCCGCCTACTCCGACGAGTACATCACCATGTACCTGGCCCGCGGCCTGCACAAGGGTGAGCGCCATCTCGACGCCGACGAGTTCCTCGACGTCTATACCGTCCCCCTGAAGGATCTGGCGGACGACGTCATGGCCGGCAGGATCTCCGACGCCAAGACCCAGGTCGCCATCCTCAAAGCCGCAAGGATATTGAATATTTAAGGAGGACCCCCAGATGAAGATCGGCTGTGTCAAAGAGATCAAGAACAACGAATTCCGCGTCGGCCTGACGCCGGACAACGTCCGCGCCTACATCGCCGCCGGCCACCACGTCTACATCGAGAAGGACGCCGGCGTCGGCTCCGGCTTCTCCGACAACGAGTACGTCGACGCCGGGGCCTCCCTCATCGACAACGCTGCCGACGTCTGGCACCTGGTCGATATGATGGTCAAGGTCAAGGAGCCCCTGGAGTGCGAATATCCGCTCTTCCGCCCGGGCCTCATCCTCTACACCTACCTCCACCTCGCCGCGGACAAGCAGCAGATGGACGCCCTCCTTGCCGGCCAGGTCCATGCCGTCGCGTATGAGACCCTGCAGGAGAAGGACCGCTCCCTGCCCCTCCTCGCCCCGATGAGCCAGATCGCCGGCCGCCTCTCCATCCAGGAAGGCGCCAAGTACCTGGAGAAGAAGTTCGGCGGCGAAGGCATCCTGCTGGCCGGCGTGCCCGGCACCCCGAAGGCCAACGTCGTGATCCTCGGCGGCGGCACCGTCGGCATGAACGCCTGCAAGATCGCCGTGGGCATGGGCGCGAACGTCACCATCCTGGATATCAGCCTGAAGCGCCTGGAGGAGCTGGACAACATGTTCGGCGCCCACATCCAGACCCTCGTCTCCAACGATTCCAACGTCGAGCGCGTGCTGAAGGACGCGGACCTGGTCATCGGCTCCGTGCTGATCCCCGGCGGCTCCACCCCGAAGCTCTTCAAAAAGAAGTACCTGCCCGAGATGAAGCCCGGCGCCGTCTTCGTGGACGTCGCCATCGACCAGGGCGGCTGCGGCGAATCCTCCCATGTCACCACCCATGACGATCCCGTCTACACCGAGGGCGGCGTGGTCCACTACTGCGTCGGCAACATGCCCGGCGCCGTCCCGCGCACCAGCACCATCGCCCTGACCAACGCCACCGTGAAGTATGGCCTGGAGATCGCCAAAGCCGGCCTCGAGGAAGCCTGCAGGCAGAGCGAAGTCATCCGCTCCGGCGTCAACACCTACGCCGGCAGGCTCACCAACCAGAACGTCGCCAAGGCCCACAACTACGAATACACCGACCTGATGACGCTGATCTGATCAGAAAAACAGATACCCCTGCCTTCTGAAAGGGACCCGTGCCTTTCGGCGCGCGTCCCTTCATTTATGCGAAGCAGGTGGAAAGGGAAATTAATAACGTATGAATTTTGAATCACTGGGTTTATTACCAACACTTCTGAAAAACGTCCATACCGCGGGATATGAGATCCCCACACCGATCCAGTCTGTCACGATCCCCCTGGTCCTTTCGGGAAAGGACGTCCTCGGCTGCGCCCAGACCGGCACCGGCAAAACCGCCGCCTTCGCGCTCCCGATCCTGCAGCGCCTCCATGAGACGGCCCCGCGGGCGAACGCCAAGGTCATCCGCTCCCTCATCCTCTCCCCCACCCGGGAGCTGGCCCTGCAGACCTATGAGAACTTTCTTCTCTACGGCAAGGGCCTGGGCCTCGAGACCGCCGTCATCTTCGGCGGCGTCGGCCAGGGCGGCCAGGTGGAAGCCCTCCACCGCGGCGCGGACATCGTCGTCGCCTGCCCCGGCCGCCTGCTGGACCTCATGGGCCAGGGCCTCGTCCGCCTCGACTGGGTCGAGATCTTCGTCCTGGACGAAGCCGACCGCATGCTCGACATGGGCTTCATCCACGACGTGCGCAAGGTGGTCCGCGCCCTGCCGTCGGAGCGCCAGACCCTCCTCTTCTCCGCGACCATGCCGCCGGAGGTGGAGAAGCTCGCCCTCGACCTCCTCGTCGACCCCGAGAACGTCAAGGTCGACCCGGTCACCTCGACCGTCGAGGCCATCGACCAGTGCCTCTACTACGTCGACAAAGTCAACAAGAAGCACCTCCTCGCCCATCTCCTGAAGGATCCGGACGTAGAGAGCGCCCTCGTCTTCTCCCGCACCAAACACGGCGTGGACCGCATCGTCCGCGACCTGAAGCGTCAGGGCATCGAGGCCGCCGGCATCCACGGGGACAAGTCCCAGAACGCCCGGCAGACCGCCCTCAGCCGCTTCCGCACCGGCGAATGCCGCGTCCTGGTGGCGACGGACATCGCCGCCCGCGGCATCGACGTGGCGGGCCTGTCCCATGTGTTCAATTACGATATGCCCATGGAGCCCGAGGCCTATATCCACCGCATCGGCCGCACGGGCCGCGCCGGCCGGGACGGCAAAGCCGTCTCCTTCTGCTGCATCGACGAGGTGAAGCAGCTCAACCAGGTGGAGAAGCTCATCGGCAGGCGCCTGCATGAGGAGCAGAGCGACTGGCCCATGGAGGTCACCACCCCCACCCCGCCGAAGGTCCGCGAGCCCCGCCCCGCGAAGCTGACCCGAACCGGCGAAGCCGCCCCCGCCCGCGCCCCGCGGACGGCTCCGGCCGCCAGACCGGCCCAGCCTTCCCGCCCGGTGCAGCATCGCGCGGCTTCCGGGCATGCGGCTTCCGGGCATTCAAACAGCCGGCCCCGTACCGGCACCGGCCGTCCGGTCCTCCGCGTCAACCGCCGCAAACATCATCCGTAAAAACCAAAGGAGCCGCGTCTGCGGCTCCTTTTGCCTTACACCAGTATCCCGTTGCAGTGATCCACCTCATGCTGCACGATCTGCGCCTGGAACCCGTCCAGGAGGCCGATGTGCTGCTTCATATGCATGTCCTGCCATTTCAGCCGGATGCTCCGGTACCGCTTCACCTTCCGCGTTCCCTCCAGCGACAGGCAGCTTTCCTCCGCCTCGTATTCCTCAAACCCGCCGATGATCTTCGGGTTCATCATCGCGACGATCATCGGCCCCTTGGCGATGGCGATGATCCGCTTCCGCTCCCCGATCATGTTCGCCGCCATCCCGACGCAGCGGTCGAGGTTCGCCCTCAGCGTTTCGATCAGGTTCTCGGCGATCTTCACATCCTTCGGGCCCGCCTCAGCGCACTTCATG
>CACWLT010000296.1:0-1841 GCA_902761695.1 uncultured Ruminococcus sp. | reverse complement strand
CACGATCTCGCATACCATCTGTCTCCCCTCCGAAAACGGAACAATAGGGACGGTTCTTTTTGTTCCAAAAACGGAACAATGGGGACGGTTCTTTTTGTTCCAAAAATGAATCTCCTCTGTCGTAACCGTTATTTTAGCACAAACTGCCTTCAACAACAACCGCCGCCCCCGGCAGTTTTTCTTTTTGTTCCCCTTGCATGCACAATTGTTTTGTGCTACGATGGCAAAAAAAGAAAGGGGCGCCGCAAATGAACACACCCAGGTCGGCCTGGCCGAAGAACCCGTACAAAAAGCAATACATCACCGTCCGGGTCGAATTCACCGACGACGGCATCCTCTTCCCCCGCTCGCTCCTGTGGACCGACGGGCAGGAATACCCCATCGACCGGGTGAAGGATATCTGCAGCGCCCCGGCCCTGAAAGCCGGCGGCCAGGGCGACCGCTATACCGTCATGATCCGCGGCAGGGAGCGCTACCTCTTTTTCGAGCATAACCCCGATCCGTGCGACGCGCGCCTGGGCAAATGGTTCGTGGAAGTGAAAAACCCGGACTACTGAAACAGAGGGAAAGAAACGGAACAGATCATCCTGCGGAGGCATTATGGAAACGATCAACGGCGTATGGTATATGAAGGGCTGCAGGCGGAGCGACAGGGGCTGCCTGCACTCACCGGACGACCTTCTGGAGCTGGTCCGGGAGGTCGGCTTCCTTCCGCTTTTCTCCAACGATATCCCGGGCTTTTCCGTGGAAGAGCATACGCCCGCCGCGGACTGGTGGACCGATGACCCGGCCCGGGATCCCTGGGCATGGCGGCAGGTCCTGGCGCCGAATGAACAGGTCGCCTACGGCAAGTTCTTCGACAAAAAGGCCGGGTTCGTTTCCCGGGAATGGTTCCCGGCCTTTGCGAACTACCGGCGGGACGGGTATGACTATGAAGGGCTGTATGAGGACGGGAAAATGACCAGCCGCTGCAAGCGGATCATGGACGTTCTCGGGCTGAACGAGGACGCGGAGGGCACGGCCCTTTTATCCTGTGACCTCCGGAAACGCGCCGCCCTGGAGAAGGGCTTTGAGGGCGCCGTCACCGACCTGCAGATGAAATCCTTCCTGATCGTGAGCGATTTCCGGCAGAAGCGGAACCGGCGCGGGGAATCCTACGGATGGCACGTGGCGGAGATCATGACCCCCGAAACCAAATGGGGATACGACGCGGTAAACAGCCTTCACGAGAAGCCGGAAGACTCCTGGAAACGCATCTGCAGCCACATCCGGAAGCATTTTCCCTCCGCAGATGACCGGGATCTGTTGAAGCTCGCCGGCATCCGTAAATAAAAAAGACAAAGGAAGACAAAGGGACGGTCCGATTACATTCATCCCTGTAAAAACCCAGAGCCAAAAAGTGAGGAAAATCAACGCTCCCGTGTCCCGAAACCCGTCGATTCCAGAGCTCAGTGTAATTCACTCAGCCGCCCGTTTCAGTTCCTCCCAGACCTTGACCATGGCCAGGGTGTCCAGCCTGCAGTAGGCCAGCAGGTTCTTTCTCGCCTTCTCCTGCTCCTCCGGGGGCATGTACCGGATCTCCGGATAGACGCTCATCGCCTCCGTGCCGTTGTGCACGCCGTCCAAGCCGTGGTAGTCCAGTTCCGGATCGTCCGGACAGATCGCCGGCAGCACGCTCTTGATCGAGAAGCTGCCCCCGATCTCTTTTTTGTAATACCAGCCCTTCTGGAACGGCTCCAGCTGGTCGACGATGTTCCCCTCGATCGCCAGCAGGTGATCCGCCAGGTCCGGGAAGATCTCCGCCAGCTCATGGATCCTCCCGCACTCAAAGCGCTTGTTGT
>CACWLT010000295.1 GCA_902761695.1 uncultured Ruminococcus sp. | reverse complement strand
GCTACAAGGACTTCCGCGTCTACCGGTACGACGGATATTTCGCCGCCATCACCTCCTTCGCGGACTACTACAGGCACTCCATGGAGCTGCTCACCGATTCCGCGGTCCGGGAGAACCTCTTCGGCGTGAAGAACCGCCCGGTCTATACCAAGGTCCGCAATTCCGCCCCGACCTATTACGCCGTGGGTTCCTCCATCAAGAACTCCATGGTGGCTGACGGCTGCTTCATCGAGGGCAGCGTGGAGAACTCCATCATCTTCCGCGGGGCCAAGATCGGCCGCAACGCCACGGTGAAGAACTCCATCATCATGCAGGATACCATCGTGGGCGACGGCGCTTTCCTGAACTGCGTCATCACCGACAAGAACGCCGTCATCCGGGACCAGAGAATGCTCTGCGGCGCCG
The DNA here is from genome assembly GCA_902761695.1 of uncultured Ruminococcus sp. Classification (GTDB taxonomy): domain Bacteria; phylum Bacillota; class Clostridia; order Oscillospirales; family CAG-272; genus UMGS1696. The sequence continues at coordinate 3,162 of CACWLT010000295.1, read as the reverse complement.
AAACCCAGCCCTTCTACGTCTCCAAGGGCAAAATGATCTGATCATCGGGAGGAGCACTTATGAAAATACTCTTCGCGGCCTCCGAAGCGCTGCCCTTCGCCTCCACCGGCGGGCTGGCGGACGTGGCCGGATCCCTGCCGAAGGCGCTGAAGGCCGAACTGGGCCCGGACAGTGACGTGCGCGTGGTGATCCCGCTCTACGCCCCCATCCGGGACAAGTTCGCCTCGGAGCTGGAGCTGGTCTGCGAGATGAACGTGCGGCTGTCCTGGCGGAGTCAGTACTGCGGCATCTGGCGGATCGTGCGGGACGAGGTGACCTACTACTTCATCGACAACCTGTACTATTTCGACCGGGGCACGCTGTACGGCTGCTACGACGACGGGGAGCGGTTCGCCTTCTTCTCCAAGTGCGTGCTGGAGCTCATGAGCGCGGTGCGGTTCTATCCGGACGTGCTCCACGCCAACGACTGGCAGACCGCCCTGACGGTGATCTACCTGAAGCGGAAGTACGCCCATCTGGACGAGTTCCGGGGCATCCGGGCCATGTTCACCATCCACAACATCGACTACCAGGGGCAGTTTGACTTCTCCATCCTCTCCGACGTCTTCGAGCTGCCGGAGTGGGACCGCTCCGTGGTGGAATACAACGGGGTCATCAACCTCCTGAAGGGCGCCGTGGTCTGCGCGGACATGGTGGGCACCGTCAGCCGCACCTACGCCCGGGAGATCCTGACGGAGTACTACTCCAGCGGCATGCACCACATCCTCCGGGAGGCGGACGCGCAGGGAAGGCTCACCGGCATCGTCAACGGCATCGACGTGGATTACTACAATCCCGAAACCGATCCCGACATCGCCGCCCACTTCTCGAAGGACGACCTCTCCGGGAAGGCGGCGGACAAGGCGGAGCTGGAGGATGTCTGCGGCTTTGCCCACGCTCCGGATACCCCCATCATGGCCATGGTGTCCCGGCTGGCGTCCCACAAGGGCTTCGACCTGGTGCGCTGCGTGCTGGAGGAGATCGTCACCACGGAGAACATCCGCTTCGTGCTGCTGGGGACCGGCGAGGCGGCCCTGGAGGAGTTCTTCCGGGATCTGGCGGCGCGGTATCCCGACCGGGTGTGCGTCCGGCTGGAATACAACAAGGCGCTCTCGAAGAAGTTCTACGCCGGCGCGGACCTCTTCCTCATGCCCTCCAAATCCGAGCCCTGCGGCCTGTCCCAGATGATCGCCTCCCGCTACGGCACCGTGCCGGTGGTCCGGGAATGCGGCGGCCTGGCGGACACCATCCATCCCTGGAACGAATATGAGGAGACCGGCAACGGCTTCACCTTCACCAACTACAACGCCCACGATATGATGAACGTCATCCGTTATGCACTTCGTGTGTACGCGGATCATTCCGAATGGGACAAGTTAGTGAAAAATGCCATGAACGTCGACTTTTCATGGAATGTTTCGGCAAAAAGATACATTGATATTTACCGCAATCTGAAGTAAAATATACGGTGGGTAAAAAAACAGAGATTTTCCCCGGCGCCCGGGAGGTTCTGCCCGAGCGCCGGTATTTTTTGGTGAAGCGGAGAATTGCGTATGGATAAAAATCAGAATCTGAACAAGGACGCGGTGCGCGCGGGCATCGAGGCGAAGCTGACGGGTCACTTTGGCGTCTCGCCGGACGAGGCCACCGAGGAGCAGATCTTCAAGGCCACCGCCCTGTCCGTCAAGGAGCTTCTGACCGCCAAGCGGCAGGTAATCCACGACCGGATCAAGAAGACCCATCCGAAGCGGGTGTACTACCTGTGCATGGAATTCCTCATGGGCCGGCAGCTGAAGAACAACCTGAAGAACCTGGGCCTGGAGGAGGAATACCGGCAGGCGCTCGCCTCCATGGGACAGGATCTGGACAAAATCTACGAGGTGGAGCCGGACCCGGGCCTGGGCAACGGCGGCCTCGGTCGTCTGGCGGCCTGCTTCATGGACTCTCTGACCACGCTGGATTATCCCGCCACGGGCTTCTCCATCTGCTATGAGTACGGCCTCTTCAAGCAGCGCATCATCGACGGCAACCAGGTCGAGCTGCCCGACAGCTGGATGAACGAGGGCTCCACCTGGCTGGTTCCCCGCACCGACAAGGCTTTCAACGTCCGTCTGGGCGGTCAGGTTCACGAGACCTGGGAAAACGGCAAGTGCTCCATCACCTACGACAACTACCGGGAGGTCCGGGCGGTCCCCTACGACATGATGGTGTCCGGCTACGACTGCGAGGCCGTCAACGTCCTGCGCCTGTGGAAGGCCATGGAGACCACCACCTTCAACATGAACCTCTTCTCCCAGGGGCAGTATTTCGAGGCCATGCAGCAGACCGCCTCCGCCGAGGTCATCTCCAAGGTGCTCTATCCCTCCGACGACCACGACGAGGGCAAGCTCCTGCGCCTGACCCAGCAGTACTTCCTGGTGTCCGCCTCCCTGCAGTCCATCATCGCCGACCATCTGGCCGCCTACGGGTCCCTCTTCAACTTCGCCGACAAGGTGGCCATCCACATCAACGACACCCATCCCGCCCTGGTGATCCCGGAGCTGATGCGCATCCTCATGGACGTGTATTCCTACAGCTGGGAGAATGCCTGGAGCGTGGTGACCCGGGTGGTGTCCTATACCAACCACACCGTCCTGCCCGAGGCGCTGGAGAAGTGGAACGTGCAGCTGTTCCAGATCCGCCTGCCCCGCATCTATATGATCGTGGAGGAGATCAACCGCCGCCTGTGCCGCGACCTCTGGAACATGTACCCCGGCGACTGGGACCGCATCTCCCGCATGGCCGTGGTGGGTTATTCCCAGGTGCGGATGGCGAACCTCTCCGTGGCCGCGTCCCACACGGTCAACGGCGTATCGGCCCTCCACTCCAGCATTCTGAAGAAGACCGTCTTCCACGACTACTACAACGCGATGCCCTACAAGTTCACCAACGTGACCAACGGCATCGCCATGCGCCGCTGGCTGTGCTTCTCCAATCCCGGCCTCACCGCCCTGCTGGACGAGACCGTGGGCCCCGACTACCGGAAGGACTTCGCGAAGCTCTCCGGCTTCCGTGCCTGCGCGGACGATCCCGCGGTGCTGGAACGGCTGGATAAGATCAAGCGGGACAACAAGCAGACCTTCT
>CACWLT010000294.1 GCA_902761695.1 uncultured Ruminococcus sp. | reverse complement strand
TTTTTCGCACACCCCATTTTTTCGGAAAGGACGCCTTCGGGCGCAGCCGATGATGAACGATTACAAGAACGATTTCCGCGCGCCGGACAGGACGGAAGCGGACGACGACACCCTGCTTTCCCTGCTCCGGGGCGCGTATCCCTCTCCTCCTCCGGGCATGGCGGACCGGGTCATGGCGCGGATCCGGGAGGAAGAGCAGGCCGGAGATGAAAAGCTCCTGCCCGCCGCCGATTCCCGGAAGAAGGGCCTCCGCCGGGCTCTGATCCGCTGGGGCGCTCTGGCCGCCTGCGCGGTGCTGGTGGGCTCCGTCGGGATGAAGGTCCTGCCGGTCTTCACGAAGAACATGACGCAGAAAAGCGCCGCCCTCGCCGATTCCGCCCTGCCGGAGGAAGCCCGCGCCGATACAGCGGCCGAAATGGCGGAAGATGCCGTGGAGGAAGCGCTGGAAGACGCTGCGTACGTGACGGCGGAAATCCCTGCCGCAATGGAAGCCGCAGGGGACGGAAGCGCGCCGGACAGCCTTTATGACAGCAGCCTCATGGCGAAATCCGCGTCGGACATCGCCGGGGCGGATTCCGAGATGGCCGAGCCGGAGGAAGCCCTTGACGAGGCTGCGCCCATGGCTCCCGCCGCAATGGAAGAGCCCGCCGAGGCGCGGTCCGGCGTGTCGAGCGCCTATGCCGGGGGAGCTTTCGATAACTGGGCGGACTTTTATCCGGACGAGGACGCGGGAGACGCCGCCGGGGAAGCTGTGGAGGACGGGCTCTTCAGCGTCAAGCTCTTCACCTTAAACGGCATGACCGGCCTGCACGCCGTTTCCGCCGAGGAGGGGGAGATCCCCATGATGGCGGGCGCGCCTACGAACGAAGCGCAGGATTCCCGGGAAGTGAACGGTCTGGATTACTACTACGTCCGCACCGCCTGCGCCCACGCCGACACCTTCCGCAACTCCTACCACGACATTCCGGACGTGCTGATCGCGCGGGTGGGCCCCATGCTCTACGGATCCTGGGCCACCAAGGTGCAGAACGAGGATCTCTGCGGCGTGAACATTCTCTCCTTCGCCCTGCGCTTCAACCTGACGGCGGAGGACATCTACAGCACCGGCGACACCTGGTATTTCCTGGATCTGCCGGAGGACATCCCGCTGACGGAGGAGAACGCCGGAGCGGTGGAGCAGTACTATCTGAACGGGGGCGATCCCGGCAAGATGGTGCCCCGGGTGACGGTCTACGAGCTGAAAACCGCCATGATCCGGGAGGCCGGCCTTTCCGCCTACGCCGCCTGGCGCGGGGAGAACAGCCGGACCCTCATCAGCTGGTCCGTCCGGGAAGGCGCGGCTGCTCTGGGTCTGGACGACGAAACCATGAACCGCCTGTACGAAGAGGCTGCGGAAAAGGTCGCGGCGGAGTACGGCGACGAGTATATGCCCTCGCGGGAAGAGGTTTTCGCGGGGTAAGGCTGCAGAAAAACCGCACGGTCCGGGAGAGACGAATTCTCCCCGTTCCGTGCGGATTTTTCATAGCTATGGTGTGTTCGACGCATGGGCCAGGACGGTTTATTCGATCTCCGCCTCGGCGATGCGGACCACCAGGTTGGTGCCGTAGGGATAGCCGGTGCAGTCGATGGTGACGCGGTCCCCGTCCTGCTCGAAGGCCAGGTTCTCACCGTTGTCGGTCCAGCGGACGGAGCGGATCTTATCCCCCACGCCGGTGAAGGTCTTTTTGCCCGTGCCGCCGTCGGCCACCACCACGTTGCCGTCCCCCACCACGGAGAGGTCATGGACATAGAAGTGGAGGGTATTCCCGCTCTTTAAGGCGAAGTTCTTGCCCGTGCCCGTCACGCCGCAGGGCCTGCCCTCGTAGATATTGGCGCGGCCGGCTCCGATCCACTCGCCGATGCCCCGGAGAAGGGCCTCCTGCAGCATGGGGATCTCGCCCTCGCCGGTGGGTCCCACGTTCAGGAGGTAGTTGGCTCCCACCTTCCGGCAGGCGCAGAGGGTCTCGATGAGGTGGGGCAGGGATTTGGCGTTGAAGTCCTTGGCGCCGAAGCCCCAGTGGGCGTTGATGGTCTGGCACATCTCGGCAGCGAAGTACTTGGACATGCCCTCCCGGTCCATGGGGGTGGGACGGCCCTGCTCAAAGGTCACGGAGTCCAGCTCGGGATTGCCGGCTTCTCCTCTGGCGGAGAGGCCCGTGTTGTTGACGATAATGGCGTCGGGCTGATGCTTCCGGATCACGGCGTAGAGGGCGTCCTCCTCCCAGTCCTCGCCGGGCTTGGACCAGTTGCCGTCGAACCACAGGCCGCCGATTTTGCCGTACTCGGTGCAGAGGATCTCCACGGAGTCCCGCAGGTATTTGAGATACGCCTTGAAATTGCCGTTGAAGTCGGGGTTGTACCAGTCCAGGGTGGTGTGGTAGAAGAAGGGGACGATGCCCTCGGCGCGGCAGCCGTCCACGAACTCCCGGACCAGGTCCCGTCCGGCGGGGGTATGGGGCGCGTCGTAGGTGTTGAGGCCCTTGGTGTCGTAGAGGGAGAAGCCCTCGTGGTGCCGGGTGGTGAGGGTGATGTACTTCATGCCGGCGGCCTTGGCGATTCGGGCGATCCTTCTCCCGTCGAACTTTGACGCGGTGAAGGTGGAGGCCAGCTTTTTGTAGTCCTCCAGGGGGATGCGCTCCTGGTTCATGACCCATTCGCCTCTTCCCAGCTGCGAATATAGGCCCCAGTGGATGAACATGCCGAAGCCGAATTTTTCAAAGGCGGCCACGCGTTTTTCGGGGGTGGGGATGGACATGGTGATGATCCTTTCTGTATTTCGCTGGTGCGATTGTTTGGTCTTACAGATACTTTTTTGAGAACGGCGGCATTCCGTCAGTTGACCCCCTGCTCGTCGTACTTGTCCCGTTTTCCTCTGTTGCAGTCTTCACAGAGGGTGCGCAGATTCTCCATGGTGGACAGCCCGCCCTTGGAAACGGGAATGATATGATCCACATGCAGCTTGATTCCGTCCGACACGTCACGCCCGCACAGAACACAGCGGAATCCGTCCCGCTTCATCACATCGTAACGAAGAGAATCAGACACAAGACTGCGCTGGTATTTTGCGGTTGTTCTGCTTTCAGCTGTTTTTTTCATTTCTTTGAGAAGACCTGTCATTTCGGAAACCGAAAAGACCGCCTCTCTTTCATACCTGGCCTTCCCTGCCGGAGAGGTATAATGAAACATCAGGTGAAACTCGGGAACTACGGGACGGATCAGATTCTCCACCGACTTCGCCATTTCCCGTTCTACTGCGCAATACGAGACATCAAACTGGCCATCCGGACTATTATGCGAATACGGTGGCAGTTTATTCAGTTCTGTCTCAACCAGAACGGCAGTTTTCTCGTTGTCCTGCGCCTGCCTGATTATTGTCGGCAGATCAGGATTATCGGAAATGACCCGCATCATATATTTAATTGTGCTTGCTCGATCCACCTGCGCCTTGGACAACATTTCAACCGTATAGCGGTATTCCCTTTCCAGCGGAAAGGACTGAATCTGTTCGGAAAGATATTTAAGATACCGATACCGTTCACTGTTTGAAGCAACGCTTCTTCTCATCAGTTCA
>CACWLT010000293.1:1468-7368 GCA_902761695.1 uncultured Ruminococcus sp. | reverse complement strand
AATCGGTCCGTCTTTGTGATACAATGAACAAAAAAAGAGGGGAGGAGACGGCATGACGGAGACAGCGGGGAGCGTGTGCGAACGGGACGTATCCGTTCTGAAGGGCGTCGGTCCGGCGAAGAGGGAAGCGCTCGGGAAGCTGGGCATCGAAACCGTGGGCGACGCGGTCCGCTTCTGGCCCCGGGCCTATCAGAACCGCGGGGACACAAAGACCCTCTCTGAGATCGCGGCGCGGTGCAGGGCGGGAGAGACCGGTCCTTTTTCGGCGATCCTCACCGTTTCGACGGAGCCTCAGGGCCGGTATATCCGGAAAGGAATGCACCTGACCACCGCCCGCGCCTTCGACGAAACCGGCACCGTGGCCGTCACCTGGTTCAATCAGCCCTACATGGCCAACCGGATCCACGCGGCCTCCGTCTACCGCTTCTACGGGCGGTTTGAGTGGAACGCCCAGTACAAAAGGCTGTCCCTGAATTCCCCTCTGACGGAGGCGGTGGAGGAGGGTGTAACTCTTCCCGCCATCGTGCCGGTGTATCCCATCGCGGCGGGGCTGACCCAGCGGTTCATGGCGGAGCTGACCGGACGGGCTCTGGAAGCGGCCCGGGGAGAGCTCTGGGAAATTCTGCCCTCCGAGGCGCTGGAGGATCTGAAGCTGCCCGCCTATGCCTACGCGGTGCGCCAGATCCACCGGCCGGACAGCGTGGAGGCCATGGAGACCGCCAAGAGACGGCTGGTCTTCGAGGAGCTGTGGCTCATGTTCCTCTCCATGGCCATGACCCGGGCGGAGACGAAGCGGCAGAGCGGCCCCCTGCGGCTGACGGATACGGACATGACGGAATTCCGCGAGGCCCTGCCCTTCACGCTGACGGGAGCCCAGGAGCGGTGCGTCTCGGAGATCCTTACCGACATGGCGGGAGAGAACCTCATGAACCGGATTCTCACCGGGGACGTGGGCAGCGGTAAAACGGCGGTGGCGGCTGCGGCAGCCTACGCGGCGGCGAGGAACGGATTCCGCACCATGGTGATGGCCCCCACGGAGATCCTGGCCCGCCAGCACGCCGAGGATTTCAGCCGTCTCTTCGGCCCCCTCGGCATCCGGGTTGCGCTTCTGACCGGCTCCACGAAGAAGAAGGAACGGGACGCCATTCTGGACGGCATGCGGGACCAGCCCAGGATGGGGGAGGGGATTTCCGTCCTCATCGGCACCCACGCCCTGCTGACGGAGGATGTGGAGGCGGATTCCCTCGGCCTCTGCGTCATCGACGAGCAGCACCGGTTCGGGGTCATGCAGCGGGCGGCCCTGTTTGAAAAGGCCCGGGACGTCCACTCCCTGGTCATGAGCGCCACGCCCATCCCACGGACCCTGACGCTGGCGGCCTACGGCATGATCGACGTTTCCCGCATCGACGAGCTGCCGAAGGGACGCCAGAGGATCGACACCTTCATCGTGAATGAGAGCTATCGGGACCGTCTCTACGCCTTCATCCGGAAGCAGGCGGCTGAGGGGCACCAGGTCTACGTGGTCTGCCCCGCCGTGGAGGAAACGGAGACGAAGCCCGCCGAGGGGGAGGAGATGGCCAACCTGCCGCTCTTTGACATGATGGAGGAGAGCGCTCCCATGAAGAACGCCAGGCAGACGGCGGACGAGCTGGCCCGGGCCCTGCCGGAGCTGAACATCGGCTTCGTCCACGGGCGGCTGAAGGCGGCGGACAAGGAGCGGGTCATGACGGCCTTCGCGGACCACGAGCTGGACGTGCTGGTCTCCACGACGGTGATCGAGGTGGGGGTCAACGTGCCGAACGCCACTTTGATGATCGTGGAAAACGCTGAGCGGTTCGGCCTGTCCCAGCTCCATCAGCTCCGGGGCCGGGTGGGACGGGGATCCGCCAAATCCTATTTCATTCTGGTGTCCGATTCGGAAAAACCGGAGGCACAGGAACGGCTCCGGGCAGTGAAGAGCACCACGGACGGATTTGAGATCGCGGAATACGATCTCGAGCAGAGAGGCCCCGGGGATTTCTTCGCGGAAAACGGCGGCATCCGGCAGCACGGACAGGCGAATTTCCGTCTGGCGGCCCTCTGCCGGGATCCGGAGATGATCGAGCGGGCGTCCTTCTATGCCAGACGGACCGCGGAGGACGACCCCGCTCTTGAGAAGCCGGAAAACCGCCGTCTCCGCGCTAGACTGGCCGCATTCGGAAGGAAAACGGAAAAAACGCAGAACTGAATCTGCCTGCAAGGAGGAACGGTATGAACATTTCAGTCAGCAAACGGGACTTCGCGCTGGTCTCCGGCCTGTTTCCGGGGGAGCGCGTTCCCCTGTCCTTCACGCTGGACGGGGCGGCGTACAGAGGCGTTCCGGCGGCTTGGAATCCTGTGGAAAAACGGGAGAGCACGGACGCCAATATCGTGCGAACCTGCGTCTCTGGCCGGGATCCCGCCTCGGGACTGCTGCTACGGGTGACGGAATGGCGGTACAGGGACTTCCCGGTCGTTGAATGGATGGCGGAATTCTCAAACGACGGGGAGAAGCCCTCGCCCATTCTGGAAAACGCCCGGATCGGCGGGGAGATCGAGGGGGACTTCCGCGCCTTCGTCCACGGAAACGGCGACACCTGCCGGGACGACGGCTACGAATGGTATTCCGACGATCTGACGGCGGGGGGCATAACCCTCCATCCGAACGACGGCACCTCCTGCAACGGGGCGTTTCCCTACATGAAGCTGGTCTTCGGGGACGCGGTGCTGCGGGCGGCGGTGGGCTGGCCCCATATGTGGCAGGCCTGTGCGGAGAGAACGGAGACCGGCGTGCGCTACGAGGCCGGTCAGATGCGTTGCCGGATGCATATCCTTCCCGGTGAGACCATGCGTACGCCCCGGATGACCTTCCTCTTCTCCGAGGGGGATGAGTTGAGAAGCATGAACCTTTGGCGGCGGTGGTACTTTGCCCATATCCTGCCCCGGGAGAACGGAAGTCCCATTGCCCCGGCCATGTGCCTGCACTACTGGTCCTGCGAGGGCAAGCCGGAGCACACGGCGGCCACGGAGGAGAATCAGGTGAAGGCCCTTCGCACCTACGTGGAGCGGGGGCTTGTGCCGGATATCTGGTGGATCGACGCCGGATGGTACAAGTGCGACTACAACTGGCCCTATATCGGCACCTGGAAGCCGGACCCGGAGCGGTTCCCGCACGGTCTGTCCCCCATCGGGGAGGCCTGTGACGAGGTGGGCGCGCGGTTTCTGCTATGGTTCGAGCCGGAGCGGGTGGTGACCGGGACGGAGCTGGCGGAAGAGCATCCCGACTGGCTCCTGCCCACGGGCCGCGAGGGGGACACAAGCAGCCTTCTGAATCTCGGCAATCCCGATGCCTGCGCCTGGATCACGGACCGGGTGGACTCCATTATCAAGGAAGGACACATCAGGGTGTACCGGCAGGACTTCAACTTCGACCCGAAGCCCTGCTGGCTGACGGCCGAGGCGGAGGACAGGCAGGGCGCGCTGGAGAATCTCCACGTCCTACCTGTCCTATGAGCTGCCGCACGATCCGCCGCGGATCCAGTGGGGCGCGGTGGGCTACGGCGAGCACACGATTAAGCAGAAGCAGTTCCGGGAGCTCTTCGAGTGGATCCCCTATTTCCGCTCCCACAACATGTCCTGGGACCGGGAATTTGTGGAAAAGGAGCTTGGCCGGGCGTGGGTGGAGAACGACGAATTCTCCTTCCAGTGCGCCATGGCTCCGGCTGTCACCTACATGACCTGGTGGGACGCGGACGACGGGCAGTATAAACGGACCATCGAAGCGGAGAAGCTCTGGCGGCGTGCGGCGAAGCTGGAGCTGACCGGTGACTACGAGCCGCTGACCGAATGCCGGAAGGATCCCGGAGACTGGTACGCCATGCGGTTTGACGCCGGGGACGAGGGATTTGTGCAGGTGATCCGGAACCGGGCGGCGGAGGCGGACAGCTTCACCGTGTCCTTCCGGGCGGATCCGGAGAAAACCTATGTCTTCGAGGACGTGAACGGAGGACCGCTGGCCGTGACGGGACGGGAGATCCGGGACAAGGGCTTTGCCGTCACCCTCCCGAAGCGGACGGGGAAGGTACTGTTCTATCACGTAAAGCCGTAAATGAAAAGAGCGCGGAGGGGTCACACCTTCCGCGTTTTTCCGTATGCAGGCGCAGTACCGGTTTATTTCCTGCTTTGCCGTGCACCCCTCCGCTCCTTTCGCGCCGCCTCGATATGCTGCATGATTATTTCGAAGCGGTCCAGGATATACCGCTGGGCGGAAGGCGCGTAAAGGACCACCGTGCGGGAGCCGGTCCGGGATTTCCGCTCCTCTGCAATAATCCCGATGGACAAGCCGAGCGCGGTGGGGCGTTTTTCCTTCTTTCCGCCCTCCGGCGTCCGCTCCTCCAGAAGTCCCATCCCCACAAGCGCTCCGGTCAGCTCACGATAGCAGAGCTTCTTCCGGTTTTCTCCCGCAAACGGCTCGCTGATCCTGCCGCACAGGGCGGTCACGGAGAGGGCCCGGTCGGCCGGCATCACCTGTTTCAGCTCTTGTGCTGTGGCGGCAAAGGGCTCTTTTACCTCAAAACCGTCCTTTTTCATCCGTTCAGATCTCCCGTCCTTTTTTTCCATTATACCACGGAACCTCGCTGTACGCAAGACCGACGTCGCTCCGCGCTCCTTCTGTTCAACCGGCGGTGGAAGAATTCTAAACGTCCGCGTTATTGCATATCTCCGGGACCTGTGGTATCCTGTATGTGCCGCGGCGGACATCAATCAAACGGAGGAAGAACACATGCAAATCAGACTGGGCGAAAAAATCCGGTCCCTGCGCAAGGAGCGGGACATTTCACAGGAGACCCTGGCGGCGGCGCTGGGGGTGAGCTTCCAGGCGGTCAGCAAGTGGGAGAATCAGGCGTCCATGCCGGACGTGGCCATGATTCCCGCCATCGCGTCCTTTTTCGGCGTGTCCACGGACGAGCTCTTCGACTTCAACCGGTACGAGACCGAGGAGAAGGTCATGGCCATCTGCCGCCGGGCGTGGGCTGTCCGGGACGAGCGGCCGGAAGAGGCGGAGGCGATCCTGCGGGAGGGGCTGAAACAATACCCGGGGGATGACATCATACTGAACAATCTGCTCTGCGTCATACCCGTTCCGGAGCGGGCGGGAGAGGCGATCGCCATATGTCAGGCCCTGACGGAGGGGACAAAATACGACGATGTGCGGCTGGACGCCTGGCGGATCATGGCGCAGGCCTATGAATCCCTGGGGGAGTACGCCCTCATGAAGTCCGCTCTCAGTCACATCCCGGAGATCTACTTCACCCGGCTGGAGCTGGAGGCGGAAATGCTCCGGGGAGACGAGCGTCTGGAGCCCGCCCACAAGCAGAAGCGTCTCTCCGCCGACTGGACGGTGGACATGCTCCTGCTCCTGGCGGATTATTACGAGGAGAAGGGAGAAGCGGAAAAAGCACTCTCTCAGCTGCGGTGCGCCAAAGCTGTAATCGAGGCGTTTCGGGAGGACTTCAATGTGGAATACTTCACCGGGACGGTTTACGAAAAGCGGCAGGAGGATCTGAAAAGCACCCGGGCGCGGATTGAGACGCTGACGAGATCCGAATGACAGAGAGAAAGAGGGCCGCCTGAGCAGTCCTCTTTTTCCTTTTTGGGTTCTTCAGTTCCTTGCGTCCTCGTCGCCCCTGATCAGCGTGTAGTTTCCGCTCTTCAGGGTTTCGACGAGCTGTTTTTCCGAGGTGATGGGGAAGTCCGTGCGGATGCCGCCGTCGGGCATGTGATCGGGGTTGTGGTGATCCGTGCCCGAGGTCATGATCTTGCCGTACTTCTTTGCCCAGGCCTCTGCGATGTCGTTGTTGGAGTTGTGGCCGGGGTGACCG
>CACWLT010000293.1:0-1417 GCA_902761695.1 uncultured Ruminococcus sp. | reverse complement strand
TCCACGTGGTCCGGGTTGGTGGCCACCATGCCGAAGCGGAAGGGATGGGCCTGAATGGTGAGGATCCCGTCCGCCCGGGCGATGTCCGTGAAGGCGCGGATGCCGTCCCGGAGAAGGGTTCCCGAGTGCGCGATGAGCCAGTCCCGGTCGAAGCCGAAGACCAGATAGTCGTTGGAGTTCTGGGCAAAGCGGAATTCCAGTCCCATGAGGATATGGAATCTCTCCCCGGCGCAGGCCTTCAGCTTTTCGTAAGCCGCGTACTTCCGATCGACCTTCGCCGCCCATTCGTCGGGATTCAGATAATCCCCGGTGGGGGTGAAGTGGTTGGTGAGGCAGATGGTGGTGTAGCCGTACCGCCCGTACTTCTCGCAGATCCCCTCCACGGATTCGTGGGAGCATCCGGAGGCGTCCTTCGAGTGGCAGTGCAGCTCTGTTTTGTAGGTCGCCATTTATCTCTCCACCAGAATCGTCTTGATCTCAAAGGGACGGAAGGTCAGCTTCACAGCGCCGTCCGTGAGAGGCAGCTCTTCCTTCTTTTCCTCGAGCATGTTGGTGAGCCAGACCTTCTTTGCGCCGTTCAGGGTGAGGGTGCAGTTTGTGGCGCTGCGCTCCGCTTCGTAGAGACGGATCACATAGGCGTTCTCCGCGTCCTCGGCGTTCTTCACGGCCTCCGCGATGATGTTGCCGGCGGAAAGCGAGAACAGGGCGGGGACGTTCAGGGTCTCGTCCGTGAAGATCTCCGGCGCGTAGTTGAAGGCATAGGCCGGCTTGACCACCGCCTCGGCGTTGAAGGGACCAACATGGGGCAGGAGTGCGTACTTCATGGTGTGGCAGCCGAAGTCCGTGACGGGATCGGGACGGCAGCCGCCCTTGTGGAGGGTCAGGCGCAGATCGCTCCCGGCGCAGGAGATGCCGTACTTGCAGTCGTTCAGCACCGCGACGCCGTAGTTGGTCTCGGAGAGATCCGTCCACTTGTGGTTGCAGACCTCGAACTTGGCGCTCTCGAGAGTGGTGTTCCGGGTGGTGGGACGGTCCACGTGGCCGAACTGGATCTCGTTCTTCATGAAGGCGGAGCGGACATTCACGTCGAATCCGGCCTTCAGCAGGTGACGGCGTTCGTGCCAGTCCACGGTCATCTCGTAGTCGATCTGGCGGGATCCGGCGTAGAAGACGGTGTCCACCACGGCCTTTGACTTCTTGCCGACGGCGTAGACCGCGCGGATCCGGTCTTCCACGGCACCGTCGGACACGACCTCCACGGATTCCGGCGCGGTGACGGGATTCATCTTGAGGAACACGTCGTCCTCGATCTCCCAGTTGTCGTAGGCGGTGGGCATGTCCTCGCCGAACCAGAGGGTCCCGAGGGGCGCGCCTTTGCGGTTGGCGATTTCCCGGTCGGCCTCCTCATCTTCGCGGT
>CACWLT010000292.1 GCA_902761695.1 uncultured Ruminococcus sp. | reverse complement strand
GTAAATGAGGTTGAACACCGTGTGCATGAACCGGTAGTTGTCCTCCGCCGGCAGATTGTCCGCCAGACGTCCCCGGAAGACGTAGGGCACGGTGGATATCGGTTCGCAGCGCACGCCGTCCCAGGTTTCGGCATACGGCGCGGAATACCGGCTCCGGCCGATGTTATAGCTTTCCTCTCCCGTTTCCGGATTGCGGAAGGTGGTGATATACCAGGTCAGGGAAGTCCAGCCCTCCCAGACGTCCGCATTCTGTTCCCCGGGATCCGGCACTGTGCCCGCCGCCTCCACCGCCCCGGCCTTCCGGTTCTCCCCGTCGTACAGGGGGATTGCCTCCCCGTCCTTCATCTCGTACGGCACGTTGGCGGAGAGCACGTTTCCCGCCTCGTCCGTAAAGATGTAGCGCAGATTGGTGACGGCGGGGTCGTAGAGCATGTCCGTCGGCGTGTCGCTGTAGTAATCGGAATCCGGATAAACCGATCTCTCCGCGATCTGGACGGAATCCCGCCACATAAGGTTACGGTCGAACTCCGCCAGCTTCTTGTCCTTCGGCGTGGTATAAAAATTCTCCGACACAAGGAACCACGCGCCGAACACGCAGCCCACCGCCAGAACGGCGCAGACGACGACGGCCAGGAACAGCCCGAATTTCCGAAGCGCGCCCGTGGATTGCGTATTCATCGCTTGTCCTCCATCTTATATCCCTGTCCCCAGACCACCTTCAGATAGCGCGGCTCGGCGGGGTTGATCTCCAGCTTCTCCCGCAGGTGGCGGATGTGGACGGCCACGGTGTTGTCGCTGCCCAGGGGAACGTCGTGCCAGACCTGCTCGTAGATGGCCTTCGGGGAAAACACCTGCCCCGGATGGGTGATGAGCAGCTTCAGTATTTCGTATTCGATGGGCGTCAGGCTCACCGGCTCCCCGTCGCAGGTGACGGATTTGGACCGGTCGTCAAGCTCTATGCCCCCCACCGTCCGAACCTCCGGCTCCCTCGTCCGCGACCCCAGCACAAGATACCGGCGCAGCTGGGAACGGACACGGGCGGTGACCTCGAGAGGGGAGAATGGCTTGGTGATATAGTCGTCCGCCCCCAGGTTCAGCCCCAGGATCTTGTCCGTGTCCTCGCTCTTGGCCGTGAGGAAAATCACCGGTACGTTGGAGAACTCCCGGATCATGGAGAGGGCCCGGATCCCGTCCGTCTCCGGCATCATGATGTCGAGCAGGCACAGATGCACGTCCTCCCGCCGGACCGTCTCCACCGCCTCCCGCCCGCTGTATGCCGTCAGGATGTTGTATTCCGGATCGTTCAGATAAATCTTCAGCGCGTTGACAATGTCCCGCTCGTCGTCGCAGATCAGGATGTTGACCATGGCGCATCCCTCCTTCCCGTCCCCTCCAGTATACGGATTTCCCCTTTAAATTGCCAGTGGGGAACTCCTTAAGAAATGATGAAGAAACGGGCGCACAGCTCTTTTCTTCCATTGTAGCACCCTCGCCGCCCCTTGTCAAGCGCGGGGAAAGGGACGGGGAAATCAGCCGCGCGTCTCCGGTAGCGACAGATTGCGCGGGGCGGCCGCGGTACAATATCCCCGGGAGGTGACCGGGATGACGGTTTACGCGGATATTCTCTTCGTCGTCAACTTCTCCATGGATATCCTGACGCTCCGGGCCGTCTGCGCCGTGACGGGGAGGCGGGCAGGGAGAGGAAGGCTTCTCTCCGCCGCCGTGCTGGGTGCCCTCTGCGCCACGGTCATGATCGCCCTGCCGGAGACGGGAGCCCTTGTCCGTGCGGCGGCGGGCGGAATAATCTCAGCCCTCATGGCGGGGATCACCTTCGGCTTCCGGAGCAGGGCCGCCCTCTTCCGGGACGCGGTCATGATCTGGGGCGCGGGCTCGCTGCTCGGCGGGGTCATGACGGCGCTGTTCTCCCTGGGAACCCCCGTGTTCGCGGGCGGGGACGGCTTCCCGGCGGCCTATCTGCTCTGCGTCCTCTTCTCCTTCCTCTGGACCCGGATCCGGCGGAACGGAACGGGGGCGCGGGAGGCGTCCGTGCGGATTACGGCGGCGGGTATCACGGCGGAGATGCGGGGGCTCTGCGATACGGGCTCCTCCGCCTGCGAGCCCATCGGGGGACTGCCCGCCGTGCTGGTCAGGAGAGAGGCCGTCCGGGAGCTGGGCCCGCTTCTGGACCGGACTGTCCGGGGAGAGCGGACGGGCCTGTGCCTGCGGATGATTCCGGTGAGAGGACTCGGCGGCGAGCGGCTTCTGCCCGGCTTCATCCCGGACCGGATCGAGATCGGCGGGGAGGAGCGGGCTGCGGCGGTGGCCCTGGACGGTGAGGGAGAACGGTACGGCGAAGCGGACGCCCTGATCCCCGGTCCGCTGATCCCGTGACGGAAGGAGGATTTGATACATATGCAGAAACTGATTGAATGGCGGGCCTGGGCCATCCGGACCCTGCGCTCCGCCTTCGGGGGAGGGGAGACCTTCTACATCGGCGGATCGGAGACCCTGCCCCCGCCCCTTACCCCCGAGGAGGAGGCCGACGTGCTCCGCCGGTTCGACGAGGACCGCAGCCTGGCGGATACCCTGATCCGGCATAACCTGAGGCTGGTGGTGTTCATCGCCCGGAAGTTCGAGAGCTGCGGCACCGGCATCGAGGACCTGATCTCCATCGGCACCATCGGCCTCATCAAGGGGGTCAACACCTATAAGACCGACCGGGGCATCAAGCTGGCCACCTATGCCTCCCGGTGCATCGAAAACGAGATCCTCATGCATATCCGCAAGAACGCGTCCCACCGGGGAGACCTTTCCATCGACGAGCCCCTCTCCTCGGACGGGGACGGCGGCGAGCTGCTCCTGTCGGACGTGCTGGAATCCGGGGACTCCCCGGTGGGCGCGGAGCTGGAGAAAAAGGAGGACGAGCGCACCGTGCGGGCTGCCGTGGACGCCCTGGACGAGCGGGAGCGGGAGATCATTATTTTGCGGTACGGACTCTACGGCCACCGGGAGATGACCCAGAAGGAAGTGGCGGACCGCATGGGCATCTCCCAGTCCTATATCTCCCGGCTGGAGAAGAAGATCATCGCCTCCCTCCGCACGAAAATCGCCCGGCAGGTCTGAAAAAAACACGGCCTCCGAAAATAACGAAAAAAATTTGAAAAAAGGGTTGCTTTTTGAAATCGCTTATGGTATAATCGGAGAACGTGAGCATCAGAGGAATGAGGTGATAAGCAATGAAAGAAGGAATCCATCCTCAGTATAAAGAGGTGACGATTCGTTGCGCGTGTGGCGAAACCGTGACCACCCGTTCGACGAAGGGGGACTCCAACGGTGAACTGCGCGTGGACATCTGCTCCAAGTGCCATCCTTTCTTCACCGGCAAGCAGAAGTTCGTTGATTCCGGCGGACGCGTTGACAAGTTCAAGAAGCGTCTTGAGCAGCGCGGAAGATAACGAAATTGGACTTTGTCCGAGAAAAGCCGTCGGATCGTCCGGTGATACGTCAACGGATTGTCTGAGAAAAACTGCCGGACAGGAACACGGAGCAACCGCTTTGATCCTGTCCGGCTTTTTCCTTTTCCCGGATTTTTATCCGGACAGCCCGAAGAGCGAGGATTTCCTTTCTTGTTTTCCATCCTTCCGCGGAGCTTGCCTCCATTGCAACATCTTCTCCATCGCGCCCCCGTATCATGCGCGTTTCGATCGCTGTTTGCGTCGCCCCCTCGGGTGCGCGACTGCGTCGGCGCGGGAAACACGTGAAATTCCATCTCCG
>CACWLT010000291.1 GCA_902761695.1 uncultured Ruminococcus sp. | reverse complement strand
CGCGCTCAGCTGGGCGGCGGCACCGTATATCTCAAGTTCCCGGACAAGGCTGCGGTGGACGCCGCGGCGGAGGAGCTGATCAGGAAGCAGAGGGTGTTCGAGATCCGGGAGATCCGGGAGAGATACAATTCCCTGCAGATGTCGGCGACCGTCAACGGCACGCTGGCCCTGCGGTTCCTGAAGAAATAACCCCCCGGGGAGCGGCGCGGAACTCCGGACCGGAGGAGGACTCGGAACCATAACGGCAAGGTTGACAAAAAAATCCTTCCGTGCTATACTGTTTTATGCAGATTCACTCAATCGAAGATTGAACCGCAGGAGGTACCCATGAAGAATACGGCAACACGCACTCTCTCGCTGCTCTTCGCGTCCATGCTGCTTCTCGCGTCCTGCAGCAACAACTCCGCCGAACCGGACAAAGAAACCTCCGCAGCGCCGGTCCCCGCGGCCGAGGAGATTTCCGTGCCCGTCGAAACGGAGCCCGCGTATCCGCCGCCGGACGTGACCGGACTGGATTACGGCGGAGAGGGGATTTCCTTCCTCGCTCCCGAGTGGGGCACCATCCGGTATCAGTACACGGAGGAGCTGAACGGGGAAGCCGTCAACGACGCCGCCTACAACCGGCAGGTGAACGTGGAGAACACCCTCAACACCAAGGTGAACTGGAACTGGAGCACGGACGCGGAGTGTCACAACGTGGTCATGCGCTCGGTGAAGGCCGGGGACGACGCCTATCAGATCGTCTACACCCACTGTATCTACGGCATCAGCGACTACGCCATGAA
Source organism: uncultured Ruminococcus sp. (assembly GCA_902761695.1). Taxonomy (GTDB): domain Bacteria; phylum Bacillota; class Clostridia; order Oscillospirales; family CAG-272; genus UMGS1696. Next base: position 3,064 of record CACWLT010000291.1, on the reverse strand, counting down.
CGGGGCGCTGTTCGACCTCTACGACCTGCCTCACACCGATTACGCGGCCCCCTGGTGGAGCGGCTCCATGATGGAGGAATTCCGCATCGGCTCCAAGCTCTACTACGCCGCCGGGGATCTCGTGCTGCAGACTCCGGTTTGCACCCTGTTCAACAAGACCATCGCCGCCAGCTACAATATGCCGGACCACTACGAAATGGTACGCAACGGCGAATGGACCTACGACCGCTTCATTGAGCTGGCCTCCTCCGTCACGCTGGACGTCAACGGAGACAGCCTCATCGACTACCGTGACCAGACCGGCTACACCGGGGACCTGACGGAACGCTCCTGCGACATCATCTTCTTCTGCGGCGAACACTGCACGAAGGCCACGGACGAAGGACTGGAGCTGGTTTTCTGGAGCGACAAGGTGGTAGAGCTCTTCGAGAAGACCTACGCCTATTTCATGAATACGGAGATCTCCAACGGCTATTTCCGCTTCTACGATACCAACCAGCAGGGCTTTGACGAGGGACTGGCCCTCTACACCTTCACCACCATCAACGGCATCCCCGGCCTGCGGGATTCCGAGGTGGATTTCGGCATCCTGCCCGGACCGAAGTACAACGAGGAGCAGGAAAAATACATCTCCAACCCCTGGCCCTGCTTCGTCTGCGTTCCCATCACCCTGACGGATCCCGACAAGACCGGCGCGGTCCTTGAGCTCTTCTGCTATGAGAGCCAGGCGATCCAGACGGCCTACAACGAGAACCTGATCCGGGGCAAGTCCACCCGGGACGAGGAATCTCTGGAGATGCTGGACGTCATCAACGAGGGCATGACCTGCGATATCGGCGGCAGCTATCTGGGCTTCGACTCCTCCTTCCATTCCATTTATTACTGCTTCTACGAGCTCATGCCGAACCACAACGAGAACATCGCCTCTCACTACGAGAAGGTGAAGAAGCCCGTGGAAAAGACCCTGTCCAGGCTCTATGAGAAGATCATCAAGGCGGAGGGCTGACGGCGGCTGACTTCTGCGGAAAGACAACCTGATATCCGGCTGCCGCGGCGCTCTCCGAATGAGGGACCCTGCGGCAGCCCTTTCCGCATCGGGGGAAGAGTCCCTCTGTTTCCGGGAAAAATCCTGTACACGACAATTGAAATGAAAAACAAAATCTGTGGGGCAGACCATGACACAACGTGAAAATATGCTCCGCGTGATCCGGTATGAGCGGCCGGACTATATCCCCGTCGCCTTCCACGTCAACGCATCCGTCTTCAGCCATTATGACCCCCACGCCGTGGAGGAGCTGCTCGAGTCCCATCCCGTCATCGCGGGGAAGGGGCGGATGCGCTGGGATCTCGTGCCGAAGAGCGCCGACGAGGTGGACCGGGATGTCGTCTACTACGACGAGTTCGGCGTGGAATGGAAGGGAGCCATCGACGGGATCCGGGGCGTGATCCAGAAGCATCCCCTGGAAGATTTTTCAAAGATCCGGAATTACCGCTTTCCTCTCGTTCCCGCCTTCAACACGGAGGAGGAGCGGGCCCGGGTCGCAAAGATGAAGGCGGAGGGACGCTTCACCCAGAACGGCCTTCCCCACGGCCACACCTTCCTCCGCCTGACGGACCTCTGCGGCTTCGAGAATGTGCTTATGGGCATGGCGGACGAGGACGAGGTCCTTTTGACCCTGATCCATGCGCTGGAGGAGTACAACGCCGCTTTCACCGATCACTGGGCGAAGATCGGCTACGACATGATCTCCTATCCCGAGGATCTGGGGATGCAGATCGGCCCCATGATCTCGCCCGATTTGTTCCGGCGGTTCATCAAGCCGTCCTATCAGCGTCTCATGAAGCCCGCCCGGGACGCCGGCGCCATCATCCACATGCACTCCGACGGGGACATCCGCACTCTGGCCGAGGACCTCATCGACGGCGGCGTGGACATCCTCAATATCCAGGACCTGGTCAACGGCATCGACTGGATCCGGGAGCATTTCTTCGGCAAATACGCCCTGGAGCTGGACGTGGACAGGCAGAAGGTCACCGTGTTCGGCACACCAGCCGAGGTGGACGCCCTGATCCGCGAGGAGGTCGAGAAGCTGTCCTCCCCGGCCGGCGGACTCATGATGATCTTCGGCTGGTACGCCGGAACGCCCCTCGAAAACATCAGAGCCCTCATGGACGCCTTTGAAAAATATATGTACTACTGGGACTGACGGCTTCATCACCGCCGGGAAGGGATACTGAAATGCACATCACGGAAGAAAAGCAATACAGGAGGATGCGGTATCTGCTGTCCGCCCATGAAGGCTGCCGGGATCCGGAAGGGAAGTACCCCGTGCTGCTGTATCTCCACGGCGCGCTGGACCGGACCGTCCTTCCCGAGGAGAGCGTCCGCATGGTTGATGCCGTCAACACAGCCGGGGGACGCGCGGAGCTTGTCACCTTCGCCGACGCCGGACACAACGCCTGGGATCCCGCCTTTTCCGATCCGGCGTACTGGAGCTGGATTCTGGAGCAGCATAAATAGAGAAAACGGAGGAGCGGACAAGATGAGCTGGAAATGCCCTGCCTGCGGACGGGAATTCAAGCGGACGGATCAGTCCCACTACTGCGGCAGGCCGAAGACCGTGGACGAGTATATCGAGTCTCAGGACGAAAGCGTCCGGCCGAGGCTGCGGGAGCTTCGCGCGGTCCTGCTTTCGGCCCTTCCCGACGCGGAGGAGTGCGTCTCCTGGTCCATGCCCACCTACCGGCGAGGGCGGAACCTGATCCATTTCGCGGCGGCGAAGAAGCACATCGGGCTCTATCCCGGCGGGGAAGCCACGACCGTTTTCGCTGAGGAGCTGAAGGATTTCGACGTGAGCCGGGGTACCGTCCGCCTGCCGATGGAGGGGGAGCTGCCCGTCGAGCTGATCGCAAGGATCGCCGTCTGGTGCCGGGAGACCTATGGTAAATGAGCGGGGACTTCCGGAACCTGTCCTGTCAGGCAGATTCGCCTCGATTCCGATATCATGAGGGCTTGCAAACCCCGTCGATGTGTGGTATACTGGACAAAATCGGAAATGGACGG
>CACWLT010000290.1 GCA_902761695.1 uncultured Ruminococcus sp. | reverse complement strand
CGGAGGCGGTAAAGGATGTCGACGCGTATAAGGTCAACGACGTGGTGATCCGGGTGGGGAAGCAGTACAGCCTGATCTTTCCGACCATGTACGGCGTCGGATACTGCACATCTCTGACCGAAGACAAACCGGCGAAGTGACTTATGATTATCGGAGTTCGGAAACATGCTGATTGATTTTATCTATCCGATCGTGGCTGCGTTGTGCGCGTTTCTGCTGGCTTATGTGGCGACGCCTGCAGTCCGTGTGCTTGCCTTCCGCATCGGCGCGGTGGACGTGCCCCTGGACGGCAGGCGCATCCACAAGAAGCCCATCCCCCGGATCGGAGGCGTGGCGATCTATTTCGGCTTCACCGTGACCACTATGCTGTTCTGCGATTTCTCCCGGGAGCTCCTGACCATCTGGGTGGGCGGCGGAATCCTTGTGATTCTGGGCATTATCGACGACGTGGTGCGGCTCAACGCCTGGATCAAATTCCTGGTGCAGCTGGCGGTGGCCGGGGCTGCCGTATGGAACGGGACCCTTATCGACCACGTGACCCTGGGGGGCGGATACGTGTCCCTGGGCGTCATGAGCATCCCGCTGTCGATCCTTTGGGTGGCCGGCATGACCAACGCCATCAACTTTATCGACGGACTGGACGGTCTGGCCTGCGGTGTGTCGGCGATTTCCTCCCTGTCCCTGCTGATCGTGGTGCTGCTCCACGGGGATCTGGTTTCCACGGTGCTCTGCGCCATCATGCTGGGGGCCTGCCTGGGATTTCTGCCCTTCAACTCCAACCCCGCCCGGATCTTCATGGGGGACACCGGCGCGCTGTTTCTGGGATACTCCTTCGCAGTGCTGTCCGTCCACGGGGTGTTCAAGCTCCACGCCGTCCTGTCGTTCCTGGTCCCGCTGATGATCTTCGCCCTGCCCCTCTTCGACATGATCTTTGCCATTGTCCGGCGGGTTTCGGCAGGGAAGAGTCCCTTCGCGGCAGACCGGGGCCACATACATCACCGCCTTATCGACATGGGCTTTACCCAGAAGGAGTCCGTCAAGATCCTGTACGCCCTGTGCGCCATCATGGGGCTGGTGGCGGTGTTCTGCACGGAAACCATGTTCGATGACAAGCGGGTCGTCAAGTCCGTTGCCATCGCGGTGATCGCCGTGGCGCTGTTCTTCGTCAATATCCTGATCATGCGGAATCCGGAGACCCGGCGTCATTCCGGCCTTACGGAGGACGACATGACCACGGAGGACTATATTCACGAGCTGAGCCCGGAGCAGGCCAAGAAAATCGAGCTCCACAACGGCGGGACCATCGATCCGGAGCTGCTCGGAGGGGATCACGAAAACCATGAACAGAAGGATGAGGATAAGGATAAAGCCGCAGAATCCGGAACGGACGGGACATCGGGCGGCGGGGAGTCCGGAAAAGCGGATCCGTAATCCTGCTTCCGCGGCTCTTGCGGCAATGCTGGTCCCAGCACTGGTCCTGGCGGTTCTTCTGCTGACGGACGCCTTCGGCCTGCGGAGTGCCATTCTGTCCCGGCTGTCCGGCGGCGAGACGGAGGGCGGCGCGGATGACGGCATCTCGGCCGGGATCCCGGTGATCGATCGGGAGGAAGAAGCGCCGGAATACGTTTTTTTCGAGATCACGGACGAGGATGCCCTCGATAATATCGTCCCCGCCCCCTGCTACACCCGCGCCATGACGGTGGCCTACGGATGGGGGGAGCGGAGCACGGAGAGACACTGGACCCTGGAGGTGGACGGCGACTGCTGGCGGCTTTACAGCGAGCCGGACGAGATCTTCTGCGACGGGGAACGGATCTATGCCTTCTGCGCCGGGTTCGCCGGACTGAGCGCGGGGACGGAATGGGAACCTGAGATCGGTGCCGCCGACCTTACGGAGATCAGGCGCTGCGTCAGCGATCCGGATTACGCGGCCGATATCAGCGCAAGCGAACGGACGGTTCAGGTGCGGACCGTTTCCGTGAACCATCTGAAGGATTTTTTCGAGATCGACGTGAGCAGCGGCCTGATCCTGACGGAGATCTCCCGGTACGATACGGACACGATCCGCTCCATCACGACGGATTCCCTGATCCTGCGGGAAAATCAGACGCCCCGCGAGCGGTATGAAGAGCGGGCAGCGGCCTTTCTGGAAGCTCACCCGGACCTGACGCCGTAAACGCGCCGTCAGATATAAAAGCAAATCAAGCGGAGGGAGACTATGAACGAAAACGAGAAGAAAAAAAGGGGACTCGGCGCACTGGACGTGCTGATTATCGTTCTCCTTCTGGCTGTGGCCGGCAGCGCGGGGTTCCGGTATTACCGCGACAGCCGGGTGAAGGCAAGTCAGGCGGCGGAGCTGAGCGATTACGTCATTACCTTCCAGATCAAGAACATCCGGGAAACCTCCGCGAACAGCTACCTGATTGAAGGGGACGAGTTCTATCTGGACGAAAACAATGAGTATTTCGGCGTCTATAACGGATCGATAAGTGTTGCCGACGCGCAGAAGTACTATGAAATGGATAACGGAACAGTCGTTTCCGTGATGTCCAAGCTGCCGGACGAGCAGTACCGGGTGGACGTGGTGGGCAGTGTGACCGCGTCCGGACGGGAGGACGGCAACAAATGCTTTCTGCTGAACGGAAAACGGTACATCGTGAACAACGGCGAGCTTCAGATCCACTCGCGGAAGGTGGCTTTCACCGTTCTGGTGACCGATATCTCAAAGGCCAAGTGACGTGACGCCGAAGCCGGTCCAAAAGACGTAATAAACGCTGTCTCCCATGGGGCGGCGTTTTTTCGTGCAATCCGGGGATTCGCCGCAGACGGCTCCGGGCGGGACATGGGAGAGTGCCGTCAGGTTCATCAGGGCAATAAAAAAAGCGTTTCCGCCGGAAGAATCCCCCGGTTGGTACGGAAACGCAGTTTGACAGATGGATTTGTGGGCAGTCGGGATCCGCAGCGGATTCACAGAATACTGTAGCGGCCTTCCATGGCGCGGCGCAGGGTGACGGCATCGGCGTATTCGAGGTCTCCCCCCACGGGGACGCCGTTGGCGATCCGGGTGACTTTCACGCCCAGGGGAGTGAGCAGCTTCGCGATATACATGGCGGTGGCTTCTCCCTCCACGGTGGGGTTGGTCGCGAGGATGACTTCCCGGATCGGGGAGCCGGTATCCTCTGCGGGAGTGCTCTCGTCCGTGGGTTCCTCTCCGGGTCCGCCATTCGTGGGGGCGATTCTGGCCAGGAGCTCGCGGATGGTGAGCTTGTCCGGGGTGATGCCGCGCATGGGGGAGATGGTGCCGTGCAGCACGTGGTATACGCCGCCGTACTGTCTGGTTTTTTCAATGGCCAGGACAGCCCGGGGGTCCTCCACCACGCAGACGGTGCCGTGATCCCTGGCCTCGGAGGCGCAGACGGAACAGAGCTTGTCCGTCGTGATGTTCTGGCAGACGGCGCAGCGGTGAATCTCCGTTTTCGCGGCGATGATGGCCCGGGCGAATTCGGCGGCTTCCTCCTCCGTGAAGTTCAGCACGCAGAAGGCATACCGGGCAGCGGACTTTTTGCCGACGCCGTCCAGTCTGCGGAACATGTCCGTCAGCCTCTCCAGCGGTTCCAGATTGTCAGCCATGGGATCAGAACAGACCGTTCATGCCGGGGACGTTGAGGCCGCCCGTCACCTTGCCCATCTCTTCATTGTTGATGGAGGTGACCTTCTTGATGGCCTCGTTGACGCCGGCAACCAGCAGATCGGACAGGGTTTCGATGTCCTCCGGGTCCACGACCTCGGGTTCCATGGAGATGGAAAGCCCTTCCAGCTTGCCGTTGATCTTCACGGTGACCACGCCGCCGCCGGCCTTGACCTCGTATTCCTT
>CACWLT010000289.1 GCA_902761695.1 uncultured Ruminococcus sp. | reverse complement strand
TTTCATTAAAAGATGAAGATTTGAAAATAGCAAAAGATGAATTAAAAAATAATATAGAAATAAAACATTTTAATTTTGAGGAAAAAAGTAATCTAATAAAATTATTAAAGCTTTATATTCCCCAAGAAAGAATTGAGGAGAAGAAAAATTTAATTGAAAAGGCAGAACAACTTTTTAATGGATTATCAATTAATGATATGAAACGAATTAAAATTCACTGTTGTCGACCTCTGTACGCAGATACCTGCTTTCATCCGGGAACGGCTTCTCCGCCCCTATACATTATAGAGAATCGCGCGCTTTTTGTCAATAGAGAGCGCGGCGTCTTTCTGTACAAACTTCTTGACAGAATGGCTCTCTTCCTGTATAATTAGGTGAAAAATCAGGCTGTACCGCCGGAAAGAAACAGGCAGACATGAATAAATATAATACGATTTTCAAAAAGGCGAGGATCCTGACGCCCGCCTTCTCCGCAGATCCCGCCGCCATGAAATCCTGGGCCGTCATCGCGTGCGACCAGTTCACCTCGGAACCCGGATACTGGAGCGAATGCGGGAAAATGATCGGGGACGCCCCCTCGGCCCTCGGCTACGTCATGCCGGAAGCATGGCTGGGCACGGAGGAGGAAGGGCGGCAGGCAGAGCGGATCCGGGAGAACATGGCGTCCTTTCTGCCCTCCGACATGCGGGAGACGGACGGATTCGTATACGTGGAGCGCACGCTTCCGGACGGGTCAATTCGCCGGGGCATTGTCGGGTGTGTGGACCTCGAGGCCTACGACTACGCAGCGGGTTCCACGCCGCCGGTCCGGGCCACGGAAGGGACGGTGCTGGAGCGGATCCCGCCTCGGCAGAAGGTGAGGGCGGAGGCCTCGGCGGAGTTCCCCCACATCCTGGTGCTGGCGGACGACCGGGCGGGGCTCTTCGACTGCGCGCGGCACCTCGCGGGATCCCTGCTGTACGACTTTGATCTGATGCAGGGCGGCGGTCATATCCGGGGATGGGCGATTGCCGGAACGGGGGCTCTGCGGCTTTCGGAGAAGCTCGCGGAATACGAGGGCTCCATGGAGGACATGGTCTACGCGGTGGGGGACGGCAATCACTCTCTGGCCGCCGCGAAGGCCCACTGGGAGAAGGTGAAGGGCGAGGGCGCCGACATGAATCACCCGGCACGGTACGCGCTCTGCGAGATCACGCCTCTGGGAGACGAATCCCTCCGGTTCGAGCCCATCTACCGCCTGGTCAAAAACTGCGATCCGGCAGATCTTGAGGCGGCGCTGGAGGCTGTCACCGGCGAATCCGCTCCGGACGGGCAGACGGTGACCCTTGTGACGAAGGACGGCAGGGAAGCGCGGACCTTCCTCTCCCCCACCCACTCCCTGACGGTGGGCAGCTTGCAGGACTTCATCGACCGGTACACGGCGGACCATCCGGGGACGGTTTGCGATTATATCCACGGTGAGGACTCCCTCGTACGTCTGGCGCAGGCTCCGGACGCCGCGGGCTTCCTCTTCGGCGGGATGGACAAGGGAGAGCTTTTCCCCTATGTGCGTCAGTTCGGACGGCTGCCCCGGAAAACCTTCTCCATGGGGGAGGCGGAGAGCAAGCGGTACTATCTGGAGGCCCGGGAAATCGTGCGGTGACCTCCCCCCAAAATGTAAAACACAGGACTGCGGAATCAGGAAAACCGCAGTCCTGTCTGACTTTCTGCTGTGAATAGAATGGATTATACTATGCTCAGCCTAAAAAGGAAATCTGATAAAGTCGTGTGAAAAAGCAGAACCAGAAAAAACGCGCTGTACGTTACCCCGTGCTGCACTTTGAGAAGAAAGCTGCACCAGTGTATTTTTAAAGTTCTTGCCGAGCAGCTTGCTGCTCTGGGTTTCTTTCAAGAAGCCGCATATCCCCTTAGAAAGGATTAAGTATGAAAAGAACGGGATCAGAGGACGATGACCCGGATGATGCCCTCCATGGCTTCAATGGCGGAGATGATATCCGCGTTGATCTCGGCATAGGTATCCACAAGGCAGGCAGCGTATTCGCCCCGGGAACGGTCCACGAGGTTCTCGATGTTGATGCCACGGTCCGCCAGGGTGGAGCTGATATGGGAGATCATGTTGGGAATGTTCTTGTGCAGGATCACAAGCCGTCCGGCGTCGGTGCGGGGCATATCCACGGCGGGATAGTTTACGCTGTTCTTGATGGTACCGTTCTCCAGAAAATCCATCAGCTCGTTGGCTGCCATGACGGCGCAGTTCTCCTCGGATTCCTCCGTGGACGCACCCAGATGGGGAATGGCGACGATGCCGGGGACGTTGACCACATCCTCCGTGGGGAAGTCCGTCACGTAGGCAGCCACATGTCCATCCGCGATGGCTTCCTTCAGTTCGGCGGCGTTGACCAGATCCGCCCGGGCCAGGTTGACGATGCGGACGCCCTTCTTCATCAGCGCGATGGACTTGGCCGAAATCATGCCCTTGGTGTCCTTGGTGGCGGGCACATGGAGGGTGATATAATCGCTGACGGCGTAGACCTTCTCATAGGTCGCGGCGCGCTTGACGGAGCTGGACAGGCCCCACGCCGCCTCCACAGTCAGGAAGGGGTCGCAGCCCACGACCTCCATGCCCAGGGACTTCGCCGCGTTGGCCACCAGACCGCCGATGGCACCCAGACCGATGACGCCCAGGGTCTTGCCCTTCAGCTCCACGCCGCCGTAAGCGCCCTTGCCGGCCTCCACAGCCTTGGCCACGCCGCCGGGAACAGCCGCGTCCGCCACAAGGGAATTGGCCCATTCCACACCCCCGATGATATTCCGGGAGGCCAGCAGCAGAGCCGCGATGGTCAGCTCCTTCACCCCGTTGGCGTTGGCGCCGGGGGTATTGAAGACCACGATGCCTGCCTCCGCGCACTTGTCCACCGGGATGTTGTTCACACCGGCGCCGCAGCGGGCGATGGCCTTGAGGGACGCCGGAAACTCCAGATCGTGCATGGCGGCGGAACGGACCATGATGCCGTCCGGAGACGAGGCGTCTGCGGAAACGGTATAGGCGGCGGGATCGAACCGGTCGGTGCCGGCTTTGGCGATTTTATTCAGAAGCTTGATTTCCTTCATGATTCAGTTTTCCCCCTTCGGATTGTCTGCGGCAAAGGCTTTCATGAACGCCACGAGCTTTTCCACGCCCTCGTAAGGCATGGCGTTGTAGATGGAGGCGCGCATACCGCCCACGGAACGGTGTCCCTTCAGGTTCTTCAGCCCGGCAGCAGCGGCTTCCTTCGCGAATTTCTTGTCCAGCTCCGCGTCCCCGGTGACGAAGGTGACGTTCATCATGGAGCGGCTGTCCTTTTCCACGGGCGCGATGTAGTAGGACTGGGAATCCAGATAGTCGTAGAGCAGGGCGGCCTTCTTCACGTTGCGCTTTTTGATCTCCTCCAGTCCGCCGATGGAGAGGAGCCATTCGTAGACCAGGCCGGCCATATAGATGGAGTAGCAGGGCGGGGTGTTGTACATGGAGCCGTTGTCCGCCATGAGCTTCCAGTCCAGCATGGAGGGGGTCAGGGGATGGGTCCACCCGAGGAGGTCCTCCCGGACGATGACCACGGTCAGACCGGCGGGGGCCATGTTCTTCTGGGCTCCGGCATAGATGACGCCGAATTTCGTCACGTCAACGGGCTCGGAGAGGATGCAGGAGGACAGGTCCGCGACAAGGGGAACGTCGCCGGTGTCGGGCGCGTCCGGGAACTTCGTGCCGTAGATGGTGTTGTTATAGCAGATGTGGACGTAATCCGCGTCGGGACGGAAGGAGGAGCGGTCCGTCTTCGGGATATGGGTGAAGTTGTCGTCCTTGGAGGAGGCGGCCACGGCGCAGTCCCCATACTTCTGGCCTTCC
>CACWLT010000288.1 GCA_902761695.1 uncultured Ruminococcus sp. | reverse complement strand
GAAATATCGCTCCCAGTCCTTGTACAGCATGAAGCTCTTGTTGTCGGTGCGGTAGTCTTTTTTCTCAGCCATATTTTCACTTCTCCTTTTGCAATAGAGGGATAGTTCTTCTCAAATGAACGACCGCGGGGACGGCATGATAGTCCAAAACACAGTCAAGCGTGCCAAAGCACGCGTCCCGCGAACACGCCGTGCGCGTAGCACCTTCTACTAATAGCGAAAAAACGGCATTTTGTTGCACGCAAACGTGCAACATTGAACGAAATAAGTCTTGATTAAATTAAAAATCATATGTTCGCACAAAATGGGACAGCTGTTTTTGTGCGGGATATATAATATTTCAGCCCATAAAATTAACACATTTAATGTAATATTCCGGAAAGAGGTTTGACAAATGGCAGATATTCCAAAGCTCACGGGCGTGAGGATAACCGAGTACACCGAGGACGCGCAGCTGGAATGCGAACGGTTCCTCGAGCCCGTGCACAAGGGAGAGAGCTGGTTCATCCCCGCCGGATCCGGCGAAGTCAAGATCTCTGGCAAGGCGGACGTCATCATCACGGAAGTGAACTGACCCCCGCCTGTCAGACAAAATAAACCGACCGTTCCGCCGTATCCCGCAGAGGGAGGACGGAACGGTCCTTTTTTTGCCTTAACCTGCCTGCCGCTTACGCCCTCTTGTCAAACTCCGGGTTCCAGCCGTAGAAGTTCTTCGCGTCCAGATTGTTCCGCACCACGCCGAGGCTCTCCGCGAACCGCTGGTAGTGCACCACCTCCCGCTCCCGGAGATAGCGGATGGGATCGCAGACGTCCGGGTCGTCGATGAGCCGGATCAGGTTGTCGTAGGTGACTCTCGCCTTCTGCTCTGCTGCACGCGCAGAAGAACAACCTCAGAACCTCCACCGGATCTCCACGGGGACGTTCCTTGTGCCTGGGATCCGCGGGAAGACGTAAATGCAGTCGATCAGCCCGTCCACCGCCTCACGGCTCAGCGAACCGGGACGGAGGTACTTTATAAAACTGTCTTCCCCGCCCTCCTCCGCCTTCTCAAGCGCTTCGATCCGCGCCTTCATCCCGGCAGCCGTCTCCTCGGTCCCCGCCTTCTCCCGCCGGAAATCCTCCGCCAGCTCGAGGTATTCTCCTTCCGTGATGATCCCCCTGGTCTTGTCGAGATACAGCTCTCTGAGCCCCCGGGCGTATTCCCCCGCCTTCCGCTCAAGAGCAGCCAGATCCCTCCGGAGCGCCTCCAGCTTTTCCTGCCTCCCCTCCCCGATCCGGACGTACCGCATGAGAAGCTCCGGGTCCAGATAAAGCCCGCTGAGCCGCCGCAGCTCCTCCAGCACGACCCGCTCCAGCCTCTCCGTGCCGATAAAGGCCCCGGGGCAGGCGTCCCTTGCAACAAACCGCGTCTCGCACTGCAGGTATCGCTTTCCGTCCGGCGTGCCGTCCTTCTTCACCGCCGCGTGCCGGCTGGAGCGCAGGGAGGCATGACAGGACCCGCACCGCACCTTCCCGGCGAAGAGGCCGATCCGCCCGCCCGCGAAGGGTTTTGACCGCTCCCGGATCATCTCCTGCACCCGGTCCCACAGCTCCCGTTCGATGATGGGTTCGTGGGTCCCCTCCACCCGGAGCCATTCCTCCTTCGGCACCGGACGGTTGATCTTCGTCTTGTAGGATGCGCTGGCGTATTTCCCCTGCACCATGTTCCCGATGTACATCTCGTTAGTCAGCATGGCGGAAACGGCTGCATACCTCCACAGTCCCCCGCCCCCGCCGTCCGCGCCCTTGAACCTGAGCCCCTTCCGTCTCTTGTATTCCGTTGGATTCGGTATCCCCCGGCCGTTGAGGATTCTTGCGATGGCGGTCTTGCCGCAGCCCGAGGCGAACAGGCGGAAAACCTCCCGCACCACCCCGGCCGCCTCCTCGTCCACGATCAGATGCCCCTTCCGCTCCGGGTCCTTCTCGTAACCGTACAGGGCGAATGCGCCGATGTGCAGTCCGCTCATCCTCCGGCTGGTCAGAACGCTCCTGATGTTCTCGGACATGTCCTCCAGATACCACTCGTTGACGAGACCGTTGATCTGCCGGGACTTCTTGTTTCCCCGGTTGTCCGTGTCCGCGTTGTCCACGATGCTGACAAACCGGATCCCCCACTGCGGGAACAGGCCGTGGATGTACTTTTCCACCAGTTCCAGCTCCCTTGTGAACCGCGACTGGGTCTTGCAGAGGACGATGTCGAACCGCCCCGCTTCCGCATCCGTGAGAAGCCGGTTGAAGGCGGGCCTTCTCCTGTCCGATCCGGCGTAATCGTCGTCGCTGTAGATGTCGTAGATCTCCCAGCCCTGCTCCTCGGCGTACCGGGTCAGCATGGCCTTCTGATTCCGGATGCTGCCGCTGTCGTCGGTCATGACCGCCTTGTCCCGATCCTCCTCGGACAGACGGCAGTAAAGAGCCGCCTTCATTTCCCCTCCCGGACTGCGCCGCCCGAGCCTTTGTCCCCCTCCGCAGGTCCGCCCTTCTTCCGCTCTCCCTTCAAAATCACGCCTCCTTCAAGCAGGGCAATCACCCCGGCCATGGCCTCAGCGAACGCCTCCCTGTCCGGCTCCGTCCCCTTTCTGAAGACGCTGCGGCACAGGCTCTCCCTCTCCTCACGCTCACCGCGCATGTCATCACCTCCGCCAAAGCCTATGAAGGAAAAACACCGTTCATTCAGACGGAACGGCAAACAAAAAGCCCCTCCCCCGCCCGTGATGGTTCACAGGCATGGAAAGAGGCGCGGACCGGCTGCCGTCATCCGTACCGGATCGGACATGAACCGGATATGCCGCCGGGAATCGTTCTCAGCCGATCACGGCGTCGTCGGCGGTGTAGGCATCCAGGGAGTTCTCACGGACCTGGATGCAGAGGTAACCGATGCCCTCGTCCGCTGCGGCAAAAAACTGTCTCTTCGCGGCGGGAGCGATGCGCACGAAGTCGCCTGCCTTCAGCTCCACCGTATCCCCGTCGATCACGGCTTTTCCGCTGCCGCAGAGGACGTAATAAATCTCCTCGTTCTGCTTGTGGGCGTGGACAAAGGGAACGCAGGCCCCCGCCGGGAGATTGTTGACGCTGATCTCCGCTCCGCTCAGGCCGAGCTTGTCGTGGAGCTCCGTTCTCGCTTCGTTTCCGACGCTGATCTTGCTGTAGCTGCTCATTTTCTTATCCTCCGTGATTTGGTTTCGTTGTAATTCCATCGATTACACCGGTATCATACCACATTCTCGTTGTAATGTCAAGCCTTACAATGCAAATTCATGAGAATGCACAAATTCCAGCCTTTTTTGTTGTAATAATTGACATTACAGCAGCTTTGTGGTACAATGGCGGAAGAAAAGGAGGGTCCCCATGCAGTTTTCATCCAGATTCACCATTGCGACGCACATTCTGCTGTGCATTGCCCTGTTCTCGGAAAAAGAGAAGGTCACCTCCGACTTTCTGGCCGGAAGCATCAGCGTCAATCCGGTCATCGTGCGCAATACCCTGGGCCTTTTGTCCTCCGCCGGGCTGGCAGGGGTCAGGGCAGGCGTGGGCGGCGCGTATCTGGCGAAGGACGCGGACGACATCACCCTGCTGGACAAGCAGAGCGGTGATTGGCTGACCGAGAAGGCCAACGAAGTCATGCGCGACTTCCTGACCAAGTATGAGCAGATCGACGGCGTGTTCTGCGCCAACGACGCCATGGCCGAGGGCGCTTCCCAGGCCGCCGAGGCGCTGGGCCGCCTCGAGGGCATGCAGATCTGGGGCGCCGACGGCGAGACCAAGGCGCTGGAGTACATCGAGCAGGGCAAGACCGCGTTCCGCCTGATGCTGTACGCGCTGTCCGCCGACATCCAGCCCAGCCAGTATCTGGAGACCCCCGTGGTCAAGATGGGCCCCATCGTGGCGACCCAGGAGACCCTGGACCAGATCC
>CACWLT010000287.1 GCA_902761695.1 uncultured Ruminococcus sp. | reverse complement strand
CGAAGGAGGCGTGCTCTCCCGCGCCGATGTGGTCCTCGGAGAGATTGGTGTAGACCGCCGTGTCAAAGGGGATCCCTTCCACCCGGCAGTGATCCAGCGCCTGGGAGGACACCTCCATGGCCACGTGCGTAAAGCCGGAGTCCCGCATCATGGCGAAGAACCGGTGCAGCTCCCGGCTCTCCGGGGTGGAGTTCACCGTCTCGAACCGCTTCTCCCCGATGACCACGCCGTTGGTACCGATGTACGCGCACCGGATCCCGCAGGCGCAGAGGATCTCCGAAATCAGAATGGCCGTGGTGGTCTTGCCCTTGGTGCCCGTGACGCCGATGATGGTCAGCTCCTTCGCCGGATCCCCGTAGAACCGGGCGGACAAAAAGGCAAGCGCCCGCCGCGCGTCGTCCGCCAGCAACTGCACCGCGTCCTCCGGGAGGGGAAGGATCCGCTCCACCACAAAGGCGCGGCAGCCCCGGTCGTAGGCGTGGACAGCGTAGTCGTGTCCGTCCGCCCTGGCCCCGGGCATGCAGAAGAAGAGGGAGGAGGAGTCCGCCTTCCGGGAATCGTATTCCAGGGAGCCGATCTCAAAGCCGGACGCGTCCCCGCGGACCTCCAGCGGATAAGCCGGGATCAGGTTGTTCAGTGCGATGCTCATACTGCCTCCGTCAGCGGAAGGATTCCGGAAAACCGGTGGTTTCGTGGCCCATCAGCCGGATGGCGGCGTCCGCCAGCACCGTCAGGGAATCCACGATGCGGGGATCGTCCGTCATCTGCCGCCCGATGAGGGAGAGCTCCGTGCAGCCGAGGATGGCGCAGTCGCAGCCCGCCCTGAAAAGAGGCTCCGTCACCTCGTAGAGCTCCGATGCCGGGGGAATCCGCCCGCCCTTGACCTCGCCGTAGATGATCTCCATGAGCCGCTTCGTGCCCGCCTCGTCCGGGACGGCGCAGTCCAGCCCGAAAGCGTCGAACTCCCGCTGATAGGTGCCCGTGTGAATGGTGCCCTCGGTGGCCAGGATCGCCGCCTTTTTGAATCCGCATTTCTGTACGTGGCGCACGGTCTCCGTGATGATGGACGGCATGGGCACGGACACGGACCGGCGCACCTCGTCGATGAAGTAATGGGCCGTGTTGCAGGGGATGACAATAGCCGTAGCCCCGTAGGTCTCGAGGGACTTCGCGTCCTCGATCATGGCGGGCAGGGGATTTTCATCGCTCCGCCCCAGAATGTAGTCCGTCCGGTCCGGGGTGGTGGCGCGGCTGGACAGAATGATATCGATGTGGTCCTGATCCCGGGCGGCCTTGGTGTGCTCGGTGATCAGCTCGTAGAAATAGGCGCTGGACGCGGGACCCAGTCCGCCGATGATGCCCAGCAGCTTTCTTTTTTCTTCCATGAACGGCGCGCCTCAGCTCTTCTTGGGATAATAAACGGCGTATTTCTTCTTCTGCCTCCGCAGCTGCTCCAGAACACAGATGGTCCTGAGCGGGTTCCAGGCCATGTCGGGCTTGTACCAGACGGAGGAGGATTCGTCCCCCGCCTTGGTCAGCGCCTTCGCCTTCTCCACCAGCGCGGGATCCTCCGTATACCTGTAGGCCGTGCTCTTCGGGATGTGGTGCCAGAAGACCTGCTTCTCCACCCGCAGGCAGTCGTCGCCCTCGGACTCGAAGACCTCCGTCGCCAGCTTCGCCACGTTGAGCCCCGCCGCCGTCAGGTAGAAGTTGCTCCGGCCCTGTCTGAGGTTGACCTCGAAAACCCGGTAGTCGTCCTTCGTGCCCTCGCGGAGCTTGATGTCGAAGTTGGCAAAGCCCGTGTAGCCGATAGCCTCCAGCATGTCCTTCAGCTTCTCCGTCAGAGGCAGGGAAGAAACCGGCTCCGTGATGATGGCGGCGTGGTTGCCCAGACCCTTCGGCGTGTGCTCCTCCAGCATGGTGTGTCCCAGGCACATGGCCCGCACCTTGCCGTGCATGTCGGAGAAGGTGGTGAAGACCCGCATCTGGGAGTCGCCGCCCACGATCATCTCCTGTAAAATCATCCGGTCCGGATAGCCCGATTCGTAGATGCGGTTCACGATGGAGGCCGCCTCCTCGGGATCCTTCGCCGTGTAGACCTTCTTCATGCCCTCGAACTCGTGCTTCCAGTAGTCGGCGGAAGAGGAGGGCTTTACGATGATGGGGTAGGGGAATCCCAGCTTCTCCGGGGTGAGGGCGGCCGCGTCGGTCTTCTCCGTCAGAATCACCGTCTCCGGATAGGGGATGCCGAATTTGTCGCAGGTCTCGTAGAACTCCGCCTTCTTCGCCACGGAGGAGAGCAGCTCCTTCTGCGGATAGGGAATGACGAAGTCCGAGAGCTCCTCCCGGTTCCGGATCAGCATGGCAACATAATCGTCCGTGCAGCCGAAGAGCACCATTTTGTCCCCGATATGGGCGTCGGCGAACCGGTGCAGCTCGTCCAGCATCACCGCGTTGTCGTCCATTTTCGGCACGGTTTTGAAGTCAACGAATCGCGAATACTTCGTGGCGGACACCTCGTACCGTCCGAAGGCGTGGGATTTCACCCCGTAAGCCTCGTGAAAGGCCCGGGCCACATTGTAGCAGTTAAGGTCGGCCCCTACTATGACCGGCGTGATGGTCTTTTCCATGTCTGTTTCACTCCCGAAATCCGGTTATTCCATAAACTGTTTGTGCCAGGTGAGGAAGGTGTAGGCCGTCCAGATCTTGCGCTGATTCCTTACCGCGCCGGACCTGTGGTCCTCCAGCAGCTTCATGAGCGCGGCCTGATCGAAGTATTCCGCGGCGGCGTCGGAGGAGAAGGCTTCCTTTGCGTAGTTATAGTACTTGTCCTCCATGAACCACTGGCGGATCGGGACGGGGAAGCCCTTCTTGGGTCTGTGGGCCCAGGCGTCCGGCAGGGTCTTGTTGGCGGCGGTGCGGAGAACGGCCTTGGTGTCGTGCCCGTCGATCTTGTACTTCGACGGCAGCTGCTGGGCCTCGGCCATGACCTCCTTGTCCAGGTAGGGAACCCGGAGCTCCAGGGAATGGGCCATGCTCATCTTGTCGGCCTTCAGCAGGATGTCCCCCGGCAGCCAGAGGTTGATGTCCAGGTACTGCTTCTTCTCCAGCTCCGAGAGGCCCTTCGTCTTCTCGTAGATCGGGCCGGTGATGTCGCCCACCGCAGGTCCTTTTTTATACTTGTCCCGGAGTATGGACACGGCCTCGTCCTCCGGGAACACCAGCGCCTGTCCGATGAACCACAGCTCCGGGATCCCCGCGCCCTTGATGAGGAAGTCGTGGCCCTTGAAGTAGGAGCGATGGGAGGCAAAGCTCGCCGCGCCCCTGCGGAGGAATCCCGGCAGCTTCCGGTACTTCTGCATGGAGGGATCCAGGTCGTACCATTCGTAACCCGCGTAGATCTCGTCCGCGCCTTCGCCGGAGAGCACCACCGTCACATGCTCCCGGGCCAGCTTCGCCAGGAAGTAGAGGGGAACGGAGGAGGGGTTGGACTGGGGCTCGTCCATGTGATACTGAATGGTGGAGAACGCGTCGAAGCATTCGTCCGCCGTGATGTGCTTCAGATAGTTGGCCACGCCCAGCCGCTCGGAAAGCTCCTTCGCCTCGGAGGTCTCGTCGAACTTCTCGAAGTTGAAGCCCACGGAGAAGGTGTCGTTGGGCATGAGCACCGCCGTGATGTAGGAGGAATCCACGCCGCCGGACAGGAAGGAACCCACCTTCACGTCGCTGATCCGATGGGCGTTGACGGATTCGTGCACCCGCCGGTCGATCTGCTCCGCCGCCTCCTCGTAGGACAGGGAAGTCTTCTTCGTGAAGTCCACGTCCCAGTAGCGGGTCTTTTCCATCTTTCCGTCCCGGAAGGTGAAGCGGGTGGCCGGGGGCAGCTTGTACACCCCTTTGAAGAAGGTCTCCTCCGTGGCGGAATACTGGAAGGTCAGATAAGGCCGCAGCGCGTTTTCGTTGAC
>CACWLT010000286.1 GCA_902761695.1 uncultured Ruminococcus sp. | reverse complement strand
CTCGAAGAGCTCTGCAAGTTCTACGGCTTTTCCTGTCGTACTCATGCCGACGGGATATGGTTCACCAGCATCACCGACGACGAGCGCAACGAGACGGTGGCAGTGTGTACCCTCGCACAACTGGCAGCAGGCACAGTAGGCGACCACGTTTGGTTTGACGACATCGCGCTGACGGATGCTGACTTCGCCAGCAACGATCACACGGAGGAATGGATACCAGGCTGCAAGTCGGTATCATTCAATTCAGAGCTCAACGCCTTCGACACCATCATCGAAGTGCCGAAGGATGAACTGCTGAAGCAGCACAAGAACGACAACGTGACGCATGGTGAACATTGGAAAGACCACGATGCCAACGAGTGCTATTTCCTATACCACGGTGCCGTGAACTACGAGAACGCCCTGATGAAACTGAAGACCTACGTGGAGCACGATTCGGCTGATGATAGTGAGCCGCAATGTTTCGGCAAGTTGGCCATCTTCGATACGGATATGTCAGAACCCAAACTGCGATACAACTGGACGGTGAGTGTGGATGCTTTCAGAAGTGAGGACTACGGCAACCGCCAAAGCGCGACACCACTGATTGAGATAGAGTCGAAAGCCGCCTATATCCTGAGCGACGGCATCCTCTTCATCAACGGCAAGACCGACAACGAATGGAAAGGCGAGGCCACCTGCGTGCTGAAGGTGGGCAATATGTATTGGAACGGCACGACGTGGACCACCACCGCCAGCACCTTCGTGTTGGAATGCGACAGCCAGGGTGTCGCCGACACCCGCACCTCGATTACTGAGACGGAATACGACGGCACGGGCATTCCCATCACCACGACGCTGACGGGAAAAATCTATTTCGCCATCAACGACGTGAGGACGCTCGACATTTTGATGATAAATATTAACGGCTATTTCCCCTTGCAGGATTTCGAGATAGGCTTCGTCCGCCGCCAGCAGGATGAAGAGGCCAACGACCTGAACTACACCGCCAATGGTGGCGTTTTCCCCGACGAAATCAATGTCGATAGTATTTTTTGCACCGACAAGTGGAAGACTGAAGGCAACAACACCATCCGCTGCGAGATGGGCTACGGGCTGCTTTTCTCCAATACATCGGTGATTGACACCATCCCCTACAAGAACGGCTACCAGAAGCCCGAACAGCACAACGCCAACCTGATTGCAGCCTATGGCTCGACCATCCGGCAAGTGCTCACGCTCCAACTCTGGAACTCCCGCGTGGCAGCGTCGCCGAAGTCGGTCGTCACGCTGGGCAGCAAGCAGTATTTCGCCGTCAGCGACCTGACCTTCCCGGTCCAGCAGCACTTCCGCATCCTGTTCAACAAGGATCTCATGACCTCCATGGGCCTGGATTTCCCCTATGAATCCGTCTTCAACGGCCAGTGGACCTTCGACTGCATGATAGGCTATGTGAAGGACGCCTACGCCGACCTCAACGGCAACGGAACGGCGGACAAGGACGACCGCTACGGCATCGCCCTGAATCCGGCCTATACGGCGGGCTTCGGCTTCAACTTCGGCGAGCTTCCCATGACCTGGGACGAGGAGGGCTACCACTTCAACCTGCTCTCCGACCGCATCGTGCGGATCGTGGATCTGATGCAGGCCTTCCCCTCGGATCCGGACACCTTCTTCACCACCAGCGGCAACGACCACTACAAGGTCTTCGAGGCGGGGAACGCCCTCTTTGAAGGCTACGGCTCTGACCCGGTCCTTCTGCGGAATCTGGAGTTCGACTTCGGCTACCTGCCCTACCCCAAGCTGGACGAGACCGACGACTACACCGTCTGGACGGTGGGCGGCATGATGGCGGTTCCCATCACCCTTTCGGATCCCCTGCGTACCGGGACCATCATCGAGGTTCTCAGCGCAGGCTCGGACAAGTACGTGGAGGACGCCTTCATCGAGCAGTACGTGGAGGGCAAGGTGCTTCGGGACGAGGATTCCCGGAACGTCTACCGCCTCATGCGCGAGAAGGCCATTTACGACCTGTCCTACAACGTGGACCCCTCCGGGACCCTGGGCGAATACAAGTATTTCTCCAAGTTCGTGACCGATCTCTCCGCCAACCCCGCCAGCTATTCCCAGTCCATCATGAAGGTGCTGAACAAGACCTATGAGAAGATGCTGAAGCAGATGGAAGGGGAAGGCTGACCCGGCGGAGGATATGCGGATGAAAACCTATACCGAGGCGGCGCGGGAACTTCCCGTTGCCGGAGAATATGACGTGATCGTGGCGGGATCCGGTCCCGCGGGCGCGTCGGCTGCCGTCACGGCGGGGAGGCTGGGGGCGCGCGTCCTGTTGATCGAGTGGAACAACGCAGTGGGCGGCATGTCCACCTCCGGCCTCATGAGCCACTGGACCGGAACCGTCACCTCGCCCCTCTATACCGAGATCCTCACCCGCTGCGCCGCCCTGTGCGAGGGGGAGGGGAAGGACAGAATCGTCCCCTGGATCAACCCGGAGGTCCTCAAGTCCGTCTGGCTGGACATGCTCCGGGAGGCAAGGGTCACCGTGCTGCTCTATACCTTCGTCTGCGGCGTCGTGAAGGAGGGAAACCGGGTGCGGGCGTTCCCTTCCGAAAGGGCCGGGAATCCGACGGAAAAATGCAGCCCTGCACGCTGATGTTCAAGGTGGCGGGGGTCGATCTCTCCCGGGCCGTCCTCCTCGGTTCTTTTGAGTCGAAGCACTGGACGGAGAATGGCGAACTGCAGGCTCTGGCGAAGGAGCATATCCCCGCCCCCGCCGGACACCTGCTGGTCTACCGCTCCACCCTCCCGGGCATCGTCACCTGCAATATGACCAACTGCACGGATATCGACGGCACCCTGGCGGAGGATCTGACCCGGGCGGAGCTGGTCTGCCGGTCCCAGATGCCCGCCATCGTCGCCTATCTGCGGGAGTTCGTCCCCGGATTTGAGCACTGCTATATCATCAGCGCCGGATCCATGATGGGCATCCGGGAGACCCGCCATTTCTCCGGTAAGCGGACCCTTACCGAGGAGGACATCCTCGCCGCCAGACAGTTCGACGACTGGGCGGTGAGAGGCGCGCATTTCAATTTCGACGTCCACAACCTGACCGGCGCGGGACTGGATCCCACGGGCGTCCAGCATGAATGGAAGCAGCCCGCGGGCTATACGATCCCCTACGGCTGCCTGATCCCCAAGCAGACCGAGGGCCTTCTGCTCTCCGGCCGCAATATCTCCGGCACCCATCTGGCCCACTCCAATTTCCGGGTCATGCCCATCTGTGCCGGAATCGGCGCGGCGGCGGGAGCGGCGGCTGCCCTGGCGGTGAAGAAGGGCGTCGGCCTCCGGAACGTGGATGTCCGTGACCTGCAGGAGCGCCTGGTGTGAATTTCTCCTTAGGCTGTCTCATTAACAAAAAACACAGAGGCGGCTGAAAAAACGGAAGAGCCGTCGGAACAGCTTTCTCCCCGGATCCGCCTGCGGCACGAATACAGTTATGCTCAAATAATAATGAAGGAAACGGACATCTCATCCTTCCCGATTCCGTCCATCGGGAAGGTCGTCACAAGCAGCTGGACATGCTGGCGAAGAAAGACTGAGGATCTGCCATGAAAATTCGCACTGATTTCCCCGGCGGCAACGTTATTGTGCAGCACATCGGGGAGGACACCGTCCGCGTCGAGCGGGATCTGCGGGATACGGAGGGGGACTGGTTCTACTGGTCTTTCTGCGCTGAGGATACCGGGAACCTCGCCGGGAAAACCGTCACCTTCCTTTTTCCTTCCCACAACCGCGTGGGCCGCTTCGGAGCCGCCGTCAGCCATGACCTCCTTCACTGGAGCTGGACGGAGAGCGGCGCCGGGGACCGGTTTTCCTATACCTTCTCCCCCGGGGAGGACAGGGTGTATTTCGCCCACCATATGCTCTATCCGGTGAGCCGCTTCGACGATCTGTGCAGCCGGGCGGGCCTGACGAAGGAGGTCTTCTGTTCCTCCGTCCGGGGCAGGCCGCTTCCCGCCGTCCGATTCGGGCAGGGGGACAAATGGATCCTGCTGACCGCCCGCCACCACGCCTGCGAATCCACCGGCAGCTATGTGCTGGAGGCGGTGACGGAGACCCTGTGCCGGGATCTGCCGGCGGGATATTCCGTCCTCGTTGTGCCCTTCGTGGATTACGACGGCGTCCTGGACGGGGACCAGGGCAAGAACCGCAAGCCCCACGACCACAACCGGGATTATATTGATTCTCCGCTTTATGCCTCCGTGCGGGAGATGATCCGCTTCGGGCAGACCCACGATCTGCGGTACAGCTTCGATTTCCACTCTCCCTGGCATATGGGGGAGCAGAACGACTATGTCTTCTTCAGCCGTTCCACCGAGGCCATGGAGCCTTTTGCCGACCGGTTCGGGGAGATCATGAAGCGCGAGTGTGCGGACGACGTTATGAAGTATACTGGCAAATGGGATGTGGGCCCCAACGAGATGTGGAACGACGAGACCAGCCCCAATTCCAAGAACTATTTCAGCAAACAGCCCACGGTCCGCCTGTCCGTCACCATGGAGACCCCCTATTTCGGCGTGGAAACCGGAGAGGGGAAGATCTCCCAGGACGCCATGACCGCGCTGGGCCGTGCCTTCGGGCGGAGCATTCAGACGTATATCCGGGAAGCCGGGGACTGAGCGCGGGAGCGCAGGACATACGCGCAGCAGACAATACGGCAGGAGCGGAGAATCGGAATCCGCCCCTGTTTTTTGTTCCCCCACCGTTCGGGATCTCCCGGCGCAAAGCGAAAATTCACCTGAAAAACGTGAAAATGCACAACACATTCGCTTTGGGGGATGCTATAATAAAATTGAACTATTATACGAAAATGAGGATCGCCTGTGTATACGGACAAGCTGAACGCCGCCCTCTCCTATATTGACGACAATCTCTCCAAAACAGACCTGATCTCTGACCTCACCGGGATTCTGTCCATGTCGGAAACCGGGGTCAGGTGCCTGTTTCCCATGGTGACCGGCAAAAAGCTCAGCGAATACGTCCGGCTGAGACGGTTGTCCGCCGCCCTGTACGATCTGAAAATGACGGACGATTCCATCGCGGACATCGCGGAGCGGTACGGCTACAAGTCCCACGCCGCCTTCTCCCGCGCCTTCCGGGAGATGGAGGGCATGTCCCCCGGGGAAGCCAGAGAGTCGGACGGCCCCCTCACATACTGGCCCGGCCTGCGCTTTCCGGACAGCGGGAGCCAGTTGGTGGTCAGCGTGTACCGGGAGGACTGCCGGGAGAGCATGGCGGGACCCTTCCGCCGCTTGTCGGAGGCGGTCAGAGCCGTGGGAAGCGCTCCCGCCGACATCACCCCGACCTTCGTGAACGGCAGCGAGTGCGAAACCGGATACGGTCCGGAGATGATCTGGAATCCGGAATGTGAGGACGGCGTCAGGCCGGGCACCCATTATCCCCGCATTCTGAAAACCGTGACCTTCGACCGGGATTTCCGTTCCGCCGCCGATTTCGGTACCCCCATCCGCGTGACCGGCATCATCCTCCAGACCGCCGACGACGCGGATCCGGACGGCAGCGAGCAGCCCGACAACTGGAAGCTCTGGGGCTCCGACGACGGCACGGACTGGCATCTGATCACCGGACGGGAGGGGCAGCGCTTCGGCCAGAACGATTACGCGTTTTTTGCCGCCCGCCTGTATATCCCGGACAGTTACCGCTTCTATCGGTTCACCGTCGATGTGACAAACCCTCTCCGGATGGCCCTGACCCGGGTGATCCTGTGTACGGAGGAGAGTGAGGAGCGTTATACTGACGTCGTCGTTCCCGCCCCCATCCGGAATCCCATTGTCACGGAGGGGACCGCGTTCTTCGCGGAGCCGGAGACAGCCGGACCCGACAGGGAAGCCATTATCCGCGCCTCCGGACTTCGGCCGTATACCGCCTTCCGTTTCTTTGCCGGAGCCTTCGGGATCGGGGACAACACAGGACCGGAAAACCTCTGGGATCCCGATTCGTATCTGCCCTATGAATCCTTTCAGCATCTCCCCTTTTCCCTGATACGGACGGAAGGGAAAGCCCCCCTCTGCGGCATCATGATACGCAGGACCGAGGAGACCCCGACCGAGAAGGACGCCGTCGGCTGGCAGCTGATCGGATCGGACGACCGGGAGACCTGGACTGTCCTCGCGGAGGGAGACGGGCGCTTTTTCAAAGGGGGCGCGGAAAACTGGAACATGGCGCGTTTTCGTCCCGCAGGCCCCTTCCGCTGGATACAGTTCCAGTTTTACGGCGCGGATTTCGGCCGGGGCAATCCCGTCATGAGCTTGTCCGCCGTCGTCCTTCTGACATCCGGGGAGGATCGAGATGCAGTATAAAGACCAGATCAACGAAGCGCTCCGCTGGATGGAGGACCACATCCGGGAAGACATAACCCTGGAGCGGGCCGCCGCGCAGACGGACCTGTCGGTGGCGGAATTCGAGCAGATTTTCGCCTCCTCCATCGCCCGCCGTTTCGGCTATTCCTCCGAGGTCACCTTCTGCAAAGCGTTCACCGCCGTCCAGGGAGTGACGCCGCGACGGGCCCGCCACGGGGACTGCCCGCTTTTTGTCTCAAATATCCCTTATCTGACGGATTCCGATCCCTCCGAACCCCAGCCGGAATTTGCCCCCCGGACCTTTGCCGCACCGTACCGCGCCGTATTCCGCGGACCCTTTCCCCGATTGTCCGACGCGGTCCGGTCCCTGGGCTCGAACCCCATTACCGAGCCGGGGCGTTTTGTGGACGGCAGTCCCTGTTTTGACGGGAGCAGCGCCGCCTACGCCTGGGATGAGCGGATCGAGGAGCCCGGGACGACGTCGCACTATCCCCATGTCTTCCGGGTGGAGACCTCCACCAATCCCTTCTTCACGGAGGTGGCCTACAGCACGCCCCGCCGGATCGACGGCATTATTCTGATGACCTGCCAGGCGAATTTCGAGGAAAAGGGACAGCTTCCGAAAAACTGGGTTCTGTCCGGCTCCAACGATCTGAAGGAATGGGTCGACATTGCCGCCGGGGACGGAGCCGAGCTGATTGACTGCGACTATATGTTCTTCGCCGCCGGGATCAAAACCTCCGACCCGTACCGCTGCTTCCGCTTCCGCTGCTATTCGGCCACCAACCTCTTTCTGGAATTCAACCGGGTCATCCTCACCTCCCCCGAAGCCCCGGCTCAGTACGAGGACGTTTTCCATTTCTCGGGCGCATATATTAATGAAGAAAAGCTGCGCTCCGTGCCCCTCCTGAAGAACAGCGGGCGGGAATACGCCTCGCCGGAGGAGGCAGCCTTAGCCCTCGGTCTCGATCCCGTCACCCGCCTCCGCTTTGTGTGGGGCAATCCGGGCCTGATCCGGGAGACGGGTCCGGAGAATCTGTGGATAGCGGATCCCGCGCTGCCCTATATCTGCCAGCGGAACCCCGCCGCTTCCGTGGTCGAGGCGGACGAGCCCTTCGCCGTGGGCGGGATCATCCTGACGAACGCCCCGGAACAGGAAGCGGAACCGCAGCGGTGTCCCGGCGAATGGCAGCTGCTGGGCCTGGGCGCCGATTTCCGCTGGGAGATCGTGGCTCACGGCGACGCCAGATTCCTCGGCATGAAGGGCCTGGCTGTCCACGCCGCGCGGATAAGCGCCGGTAAGAAGTATCGCGTCTATCAGTTCCGGTTCCGTTCCCATCAGGGCATTGTGTCCCATCTCGGCCGCGTGGTGCTCTGCCGGGAAGTGAAAAAAGCCTGATCCCGTCGGGGGAATTCCGCAGAAAGCGCAGCCGCCGTCAATTCCCCGCGCATGAAACGGCACCCGGCGACCTGAAAATCACCCTGTGCGTGCGGGATAATATGAAGCAAATCGATTGCGGCCGCCCGTATCCGACGCATTTGCGCAGGCATTCCCGAAAACTTCCCCGGAGAGGGGGAATATCCCGAAAAATTTTAGAATTTTTTCAGCAACTTTCAACATTCGCCCGGCCTGATGTGTATTCAGGGCAAAGGGAGGAAAAAACACAGCGCACATAAAAGCGTGAGGCAATGAAAACGCACCGGCGTGAATCCGGCATACAGAGAATTATTTCCACCCCGGCCGTGATCCGGAAAGACCGATATGCCGGCCTGCGAAAAAACAGCAGTCTGCTTAACGTAGAAGTACAAGGGGAGAACAAAGGTGCATCCCTGGGCGGGCGTGATTCTTCCTTAATCCCTATACCTATTATGTGGTGGAGAAGACATTTCCCCGAGTTCTCCGATCGTCGCGTCCGGATTTTCAAGCCGAAGCTGCGCTATTCTGTCATCCCACAGAGGGAAGGAAAACTATGGCTCAGACAGAGAAGCAGAAGCACATCCGCAATTTCTCCATCATCGCCCATATCGACCACGGCAAATCCACCCTGGCGGACCGGATCCTGGAATTCTCCAATACCGTCGAGGCCCGGGATATGGAGGAGCAGCTCCTCGACAATATGGACCTGGAGCGCGAGCGGGGCATCACCATCAAGGCCCGCGCCGTCCGCATCGATTATACCGCCCCCGACGGCGAGCAGTACGCCCTCAATATGATCGATACCCCCGGCCACGTGGACTTCAACTACGAGGTCTCCCGCTCCCTGAATGCCTGCGAGGGCGCGCTGCTGGTGGTGGACGCTACCCAGGGCATCGAGGCCCAGACCCTGGCCAACGCCTATCTGGCCGTGGACGCCAATCTGGAAATCGTCCCCGTCATCAATAAGATCGACCTCCCCTCCGCCATGCCGGATAAGTGCAAGGAGGAAATCGAGGACGTCATCGGTATCCCCGCGGAGGGCTGTCCCGTGATCTCCGCCAAAACCGGCCTCAATATCGCGGACGTCATGGCGGCCATCATCCGGGATATCCCGTCGCCGGAAGGGGATGAAAACGCCCCCCTTCGCTGCCTGATCTTCGATTCCGTCTATAACAGCTACCTGGGCGTGGTGGTCTATATCCGCGTCGTGGAGGGCACCCTGAAGACCGGCGACCGCATCCGCCTCATGCATACCGGCGCGGAGTTCGACGTGGTGGAGGTCGGCGTCATGGATCCCTTCGGACTGCGCCCCACCGGTTGCCTTTCCGCCGGCGAGGTGGGCTATTTCACCGCCTCCATCAAGAACGTCAGCGATACCCGGGTGGGCGATACCGTGACTCACGCGGCCGAACCGGCGGAGGAAGCGCTGCCCGGCTTCAAGAAGGTCCAGTCCATGGTCTTCGCGGGCATCTATCCGGCGGACGGCGCGCGCTACAACGAAACCAAGGACGCCCTGGAAAAGCTCCAGCTCAACGACGCCGCCTTCACCTTCGAGCCGGAGACCTCCATCGCGCTGGGCTTCGGCTTCCGCTGCGGCTTCCTGGGCCTGCTCCACATGGAGATTATCGAGGAGCGGCTGGAGAGGGAGTTCAACCTGGACCTCATCACCACCGCCCCCTCCGTTATCTATGAGATCACCAAGAAAAACGGCGAGGTGGTCCGCATCGACAACCCCACCAACTATCCGGCCCCGGATCAGATCGAGGTCGCCGCGGAGCCCATCGTGGCCGCTTCCGTCATCACCCCGACGGAATACGTGGGCGGCATTATGGACCTCTGCCAGGACCGCCGCGGCGTCTTCATCGACATGAAGTATATCGACACCGAGCGCGTGGAGCTCCACTACAAGCTGCCGCTCAACGAGATCATCTACGACTTCTTTGACGCCCTGAAGAGCCGCAGCCGGGGCTATGCCTCCCTGGACTACGAGCTGGAGGGCTACGAGCCGTCGAATCTGGTGAAGCTGGACTTCCTTCTGAACGGCGAAATGGTGGACGCCCTGACCTTCATCGTCCACGCGGACAAGGCCTACGGACGCGCCCGCAAGATCGCCGAGAAGCTGAAGGACAACATCCCGCGCCAGCTCTTCGAGGTCCCGATCCAGGCGGCGGTGGGCTCCAAGATCATCGCCCGGGAGACCGTCAAGGCCATGCGGAAGGACGTTCTGGCCAAGTGCTACGGCGGCGATATCACCCGAAAGAAGAAGCTGCTGGAAAAGCAGAAGGAAGGCAAGAAGAAAATGCGTCAGCTCGGTTCCGTGCAGGTCTCCCCGGAGGCGTTCATGGCCGTGCTGAAGCTGGATGACGATCAATGAATTACTACGAAGCCATCGGACTGCCGAAAAAGCTCGGCATCTACGTACACATCCCGTTCTGCCTGTCGAAGTGCGCCTACTGCGACTTCAATTCCTCCGTCCCCGGCTCGAAGGACTATATGTCCGCCTATGTCAGCGCCCTCATCACCCATATGGAGAGCTACCGCTGGGCTGTGGGCGACGGATACCAGCCGGATACCGTGTTCATCGGCGGCGGCACCCCCACGGTCCTGCCTTCCGACGACCTGTTCCGGCTTGTGAAGGCGATCCGCCGGATCTTCTCCCTCCCCCGGGACGCGGAGTTTACCGTGGAGGCCAACCCCGCCACCGTCACCTATTCCACCCTGACCCGCCTGCGCCGGATGGGGGTCAACCGCCTCTCCATCGGCATGCAGTCCGCCCATGAGAACGAACTGAAGGCCCTGGGCCGCATCCACAACCGCCACGACTTCTCCCGTTCCTTCCGCATGGCCAGGGACGCCAGATTCGACAACATCAACGTGGACGTCATGTTCGGGATCCCGGAGCAGACCATGGACTCCCTGCTCCATACCCTCACCTACCTGACCCGCTATTCCCCGGACCATATCTCCCTCTACGACCTCAAGATCGAGCAGGGAACGAAGTTCTTCGAGAACTACCGGGAGATCGCGCCCCTTCTGCCCGGCGAGGACCTGGAGGCCGATATGTACTTGGCCGCCATCCAGTTCCTGAAGGACCGCGGCTACGTCCAGTACGAGATCTCCAATTTCTGCCACCCGGGGAAGGGCTGCCTGCATAACCTCAAGTACTGGAACTGTGACGAGTACCTGGGCTTCGGCGTGTCCGCTCACTCTTATTTCAACGGACAGCGCTTCTCCTTCACCCCGGACGTGGAGAAGTACATCCAGGGCGTCACCGTCAAGGACAGCCCCGTGCGCATCACCGACGAGTGCGACGAAATCGGGGAGCGGGAGCGCATCGGCGAATACATCATGCTCCGGCTCCGGCTCTGTGACGGCATCGACGACCGGGAGTTCGCCCGCCGCTTCGGCTATTCCTTTGAAGCCCTCTACGGGGATAAATGCCGCCGGTACGTCAAAATGGGCCTCATGACCATGCAGGGCGGAACGACGGCCCTGACCCCCGCCGGCATGTTCGTGTCCAATACCATCCTCTCCGATATTCTCGAGTTTGAAGACCTCGGCCGCTGGAAGCTAAGCTGAAATTATACCGAACCAAACAGCAGACTCTATGGGTTTTGATCGCAAGATGTAGAAGGCGAATCGCCTTGCGATGAGCTCGCGTACAATAACTCTGATAAGGTTGGATGGCTGTATTGGTGTGCCAAAGGTTCAGCTGTACAAGATTGGTGTTGCTTTTCCCTATCTATTTCAGGAGTTCTTGCCAGGCTTCTTTCAAGAAGCCGCGTATCCCTTTAGCTTGAGTT
>CACWLT010000285.1 GCA_902761695.1 uncultured Ruminococcus sp. | reverse complement strand
CCTGCAGCCAGTAGTACTCCGACGTCCAGGCGAAGTCCGTGGTGAAGGAGCCCATGGTGTCCATATCCACCGCCAGGCCGGTCTGATGCTCGTTGGTGCCGGGGCGGGGCGTATAGCTCAGGACCAGGGCCTCCGCCTCCTCCCGGGTCAGGGAAGGATTGCTGGCCATTTCGTTGGTCACATACTGCTCGAAGACCGTCGCCTGATAATCGTAGGAGCGGTATCCGGAATACACCGCCATGTTGTAGTAGCCGTAGTAGTGCATTTCCTTGAAGAGCGCTTCCAGAGCCTTCGTCGGGTAGTCCCGCAGCTGCTGGGTGCTTCTGGCGGAGCTGGTGTAGATCACGTCGGTGAGATCCCGCGGCACGTCGCTCTCCGTCAGGGGGTGATCCGCGTTGACCAGGATCAGGAAGGCGTCGCGGAGGTCGCCCTGGGGATTCATGTAATCCTCGTACTCTTCCAGATCCGTCTGGAATGCCAGATCGTAGGCAGTGGCTTCCTGCAGGGAGTCCGCCAGCAGACCGATGCCGGGATCCTCCTCGATGGAGGCCAGGGGCTCGTTCTTTTTCAGCCTGAAGGAGATGGGCAGGTAATCGGGGGGACTGTTGTTCTCCTCCTCCTCGGGCTTTTCCACCAGGATGCGGGAGACCTTCACCATCCGCTGGGCGGGCTTATAGGTGACGGAAAGGTTTTCCATCCACTCCGTGAGAAAATCGGTGGATACCCAGATTTCCTCGCCGATGAGGATGTTCGGCACGTCCAGCAGCTCCATCTGCCCGTTGATGACCACCCGGTGCTCGTCCGTGAAGAACACCACGCTCTCCTCCGTGCCGTCGCCGGAAGAGGAGAGGAGGAGATCATCCGAGGTACGGAGAACGAACTTCATCTCCTTTGCCGATCCGCTCTGCTTCATGCCGAGGTATTCCGCCAGGTCGTTGAAGCAAACGTAGAGCTCGTCCTGATCCACGCAGCGGGAGGCGGCTTCGGTGCGCACCTTCGTCCCGCCGTAGTAGAAGGAGATGTTCCCGGTACTGACGGGAGCCGAGGGCGCGTGATGGAGGGCGATCAGGACGCCGCCGCCGATGAGGACCACCAGCAGCAGCACCGCGCACAGCAGATAGACTGCGAAACGGCCCACGGCGCGCAGTCCATTCCGCCGCACCTCCCGGTCCTCCGCCTTCTTTTTGGCCCGGACGGCCTTTTCCATCTCGGCTCTGGCCCGCTCGCGCCGGATCTGCTCCGGATCCCGGTTGTCGGGACGGGGCGGACGCTGACGGGGCGGTGGGCTGGCCTGCGGGCGGGAGCTTCGGGTCTGCTTCCGGCCTGCGGGATTCTGCCGCTGACTGCCGGGCTGAGAGCCCGCTGGACGGGGACGGGGGTATCCGTTTTGAGGATAACCGCCCGTCTGGCCGGGATTCTGCGGGTATCCGTTCTGGGGATAACCGTTCGGCTGGGCGGGATTCTGCGGGTATCCGTTCTGGGGATAACCGTTAGGCTGGTATGGGTTTTGCGGGTATCCGTTTTGAGGATAGCCGTTTCCGGGGACGGGGCCTGCTGTTCCGGAAGAAGGCGCGCCGTTGGTCCGGGGGATGGGCCGGGGATTATTCGGCCGTGGAACGCGGACTGCGGATTCGCCCTGACGACGGTCCGTATTCCGCTGTCCGTTGGGCGGCCGGCTTGCAGCCCGGTTCGCGGAACTGTCCCCGGAACGGTTCATGGAACTGTTCGGCGGACGGTTCGTGGAACGGTTCATCAGAGCTCCTCCTTTCTTGTTTCGCATACAATGAAGAACGGACTCTCCGGGGAGTTCAGCATGCGGAACTGGGCGATGGAATAGCGGAAGCGGGACAGGGAAGAGAAATACCTGTCCAGCTCCTCGCCCTCAGCCGCCCCCTCCGGATGTCCGGGATAGACCGCCACCAGCAGCACGGCGTCCTCACCCAGCATGGCGAGGGCGCGCTCCACCGCAGGCAGGGTCGTGGAACGCATTGTTGTCAGCTGCTTCCGCCCGCTGCCGGGCAGATAGCCGAGGTTGAACATACCCGCGCGGATGGGGCCCTTCACAAACTCCCGCGCCCGGTCATGGGACGCGCAGATGAGCCTCCAGTTGTCCGGACAGCCGTTCTGACGGAGGTTCTTCTCCGTGGAGAGCAGGGCGTCGGGCTGGATGTCAAAGGCCGTGACGGAGCCGGAGGGACCCACGGTTTTCGACAGAAAGACAGTGTCATAGCCGTTGCCCATGGTGAAATCCACGGCGGTGTCTCCTTCTCTCAGGTGGGAAAGGATAAAATGCTTCTGAAGGGATAACAGGTCCACCACGGCAGAGCTCCTTAATTTCGTTGCGGGTTATGGATTATGTCAGCTTTTGGCTTCGGCGGCCAGCCCCACGGCGGTGTCGAAGGCCTTCAGATTGATGTCCAGGGCTTTGGCCGGAACGCAGGCCGCCACGGCTCCCCGGAGGACGTCGTGGTCGAAGCCCAGCACATCGGCGGCCAGGCCGATCAGCGCGACGTTGGCTGCTCTTGCGCTTCCGGCGGCTTCCGCGATGGCCGGCGCGTCGAAGGCACGGACGTCAACGCCCAGCCCCTTCATGTCCTCCACCAGGCCCTCGGGATATTCCGCGGCGCCGGTGATGACGGGCATGGGGTTGATCTGCTGGGTGGAGGTCACCAGGGTGCCGCCGTTTTTCAGGTGCGGCAGCCAGCGCGCGGCCTCCAGCAGCTCAAAGCTCAGGATCACATCCGCGTCGCCCCGGCCGATCACGGGGGAGTACACCTCGTCCCCGAACCGCACGTAGGTTACCACGGATCCGCCCCGCTGGGACATGCCGTGGACCTCGGAGCCCTTCACGTCCAGTCCCGCGTCCATGGCGGCTTTGCCCAGGATTTTCGACGCCAGAAGGGTACCCTGACCCCCGACGCCCACGATCATGATATTCTTAGACATGGCAGCCTCCTTACAGCGCACCGAAGCGGCACATCTGACTGCACAGACCGCAGCCGACGCACATGCTCTCGTCGATCTTTGCCTTCTTGTCCGTGACGGAAACGCAGGGGCACCCGATCCGCATGCAGGAACGGCAGCCGACGCACTTCTCCGCGTCCACCTGAATAGGCGGGTTCTTCTTCACGGATTTCAGCAGCGCGCAGGGACGGCGGCAGATGACCACGGACGGGCAGGGAGCGGCCACCTCTTCCCGGATGACCTTCTCCAGCGCTTCCAGATCGTTCGGATCCACGGCCCGGATGTGGTCCGCGGGAACGCCCAGGGACGCGCAGATGGCTTCCAGGGAGAGATTCGGCGCGGGAGTGCCCATGAGGGTCTTGCCGGTCAGGGGGTTGTCCTGATGGCCCGTCATGCCGGTGATGGAGTTGTCCAGAATCAGGGTGGTGGTGTTCCCGCCGTTGTAGACCACGTTCACAAGGCCGGTCAGACCGGAGTGCATGAAGGTGGAGTCGCCGATGACCGCCACATATTTGTCCTCCTCGCCCCGTACCTTGCAGGTGCCGTGGAGGGAGGAGATGGACGCGCCCATGCAGTAGACGGAATCGATGGCGGAGAGCGGCGGAACCG
The DNA here is from genome assembly GCA_902761695.1 of uncultured Ruminococcus sp. Classification (GTDB taxonomy): domain Bacteria; phylum Bacillota; class Clostridia; order Oscillospirales; family CAG-272; genus UMGS1696. Next base: position 408 of record CACWLT010000285.1, on the reverse strand, counting down.
CCCCCAGCGTATAGCAGCCGATGTCCCCGGACACCCGGAGCTTCAGCTTCTGCAATGTATAGAAGACGCCTCTGTGGGGACATCCGGGGCAAAGGACCGGGGGACGTCCGGGAATGGGGGCGCCCACTTCGCAGAAGTCCGGCTCGATGCCCAGCAGGCGGGACCGGAGCAGCTCCTCGGAGTATTCGTCGCAGAGGGGCAGCACGTCCTTGCCGGTGACGCTCAGGCCCAGGGCCTTGCAGTGGTTCTCGATGACGGGATCCAGCTCCTCCACTACGATGAGGCGGGGGTGCTTCGCCGCGAAGTCCAGGATCAGCTGCTTCGGCAGGGGATTGAGCAGGCCCAGCTTCAGATAGGAGGCGTTCTTTCCGAAGGCTTCCTTTGCGTAGTTCCAGCAGTTGCCGGCGG
>CACWLT010000284.1 GCA_902761695.1 uncultured Ruminococcus sp. | reverse complement strand
TTCCCGGCGATGAACTGAATGTCGTCGATGAGGAGCATGTCCGTCTTGCGGTATTTGTCCCGGAAGGCCTGGTTCCGGTTGTTCCGGATGGCCTCGATCATCTCGTTCATGAATTCTTCGCCCTTGACGCAGATGACCCGCAGCGCCGGATCCCGCTCCACGGCCCGGTTGGCGATGGCGTACATCAGATGGGTCTTGCCCAGTCCCGAAGGCCCCCAGATGAAGAGGGGATTGATGGACATGCCCACGTTGTCCGCCACCCGCAGCGCCGCCGCGTGAGCCATTTGGTTGGAGCTGCCCACGATGAAGTTTTCAAAGGTGTAGCCGTCGTGGAAGGCGGGCCGCTTTCTGCCCCTGCTCTCCGGCGGCGTTTCCCCGGAGGCGGGAGAGGCCCCGTCCGTGTCTTTGGGAATATCCTGCACCGCCGGACGGGAGGGGGAGACCATGCCGGGCCTGGAACCGAAGGTGTCCGGCTTGTATCCCGGCCTGTCCCCGAAGGAGTAGCCCGCGTCGGGAACCGGATGGGAGGTCCAGTTCACCCGTCCCGCGGCGTCCAGGCGACCCTCCCGGCCGTCCTGCCCGCGGATCACGGTGAATTCCGTCTCATTTTCGTCCGCGTCGTCCCATCCGCCGTCGTCCTCCTCTTCGGATGCGGACACAACGTCTGCGTTATCGTCCGGGGAAAGGATCCCGTCGTCCTCCCCGGCGGTCAGGGGAATCTGGCTTGCGGCCGGGTTTGCGGATAGGCGCCCGGGTTCAGAAGAATCGGCGGGCGTCAGGGAGGCGGGATCCACCTTCAGCTCCAGCCGGGGCCGGTAGCCCAGCACCTCCTCCAGCGCCTCCAGGATCAGCTCCCGGAACCGCTCCGCAATGATCCGCGCTTTGAGGCTGTTCTCGCAGGCAAAGACCGCCCGGTCCGCCTCCAGGGAGGTCAGCCGCAGCCGGTCGAACCAGAGGGAGTAGGAGTGATCCGAACCCTCGTACCGGGCCCGCATGGCTTCCTCCAGCGCCTGCCGCACCTCGTCCAGCTCGTCCCGGCTGGAATTTCCTCCCGCGTCAATCTTTCCGGGAGGGACGTTGTCCGCGTCCTGCGCCGGTCCGGGATCCGGGAAAAAGGATGGGGAAAAACAAATTTTTTCCGCGTCTCTGTATAGGTTCATGAACCGTTCTCCGGTGTTTGCTTTCAAATAATTATATACCGAACCATTATACCACAAATCTCCTGAAATGTCAAGGAAGAACGGAAAGAATGCGCTTTCTCAGCTGATGATTTCAGCGCAGGGCGTCTTTCTGCCTCCCTCTCAGAGGGGGGGACCGCCTGCGGTGGAAGGAGTGTCTGTCCTAATGGTTCCCCATTATAAAAACCTCCCCCGTGATGTGCGGAGGAGGGAATATGGGAGGATCGCTTATCTTCCCGCTGTGTTACGGCAGCTTCTTGTAGTTCTCGATGGCCTTGTCCAGCTTCTTGATCAGGAGCTTCTGGTTGGAACCCCACCAGGAGGCGAAGGCGCCCTCGTTTGAGGAACCGAAGACGGCGTTGGTGTAGATGGAGCCGGTGCCGAGGGCTTTGTCGGCCATCATGATGAAGGGGCTGTTGATGTGGTCGTAGATGATGTCCACCATCTGGGAGTCGATATTGGCGTCGGAGTACTTGATCTTCAGCGCCGTGTCGTACCAGGCGGGAACCACCTTCCGGTAGGCCTCGGCGCAGAGGGCTTCGACGGCGGCCGTGGTGGCGCTCATCTTCTCCGGATTGGCGGAAACCGGAATGGCCACGCCGCATCCGTTGGCCGTCGCCGCGCCGCAGAGATAATCCAGGGATTCGTCCAGCTTCGGATAGGGCAGAATGCCGTAGTCGAAGTCCACCTGTCTGAGGGTCATGGCCGTGTCGAACATGCCCGGATAGAACAGGGATTTGCCCGCGATGAAGGTGTCCTGCTTGCTGCCCAGCATGGAGATATTGTCCGTATACAGGAGCCGGTACAGGGTCTCGCCCCAGCGGATGCCCTCGTCCGTGTAGATGTCCAGGATCGGGAAGCCTTCCTCGTCCCGGGTCACGTACTTCAGGCCCGTGGACATGGACATGTAGTTGGGAATGCCCCACTGCTCGAAGCGGAAGCCCATGATGTCCCCGTCGTCCGCCTTGCCGTCGCCGTTTGTGTCCGTGTAGACGTTCCGGCAGTAGTCCGCGAATTTGTCGTAGGTCCATGTGCCGTCGAGAACGGAGTCGTAGAGCTGGTTCGTGTCGCCGAAGTAATCGATGAAGAGGGGCTTGTCGTAGTACATCGCGGACGCGCCGAAGAACACCGTCAGGCAGATGTCGCCGTTCAGGAAGAACCGCTTGCTGTTGTCCAGCTGGCTCTCCTCCATCATGTCGGAGTACCACCAGGGCTGCTCGAGGTTCACGTTGTCCAGGGTCAGCAAGTCGTAGTAGTAGCCCTGAATGGACTGGGAGAAGAGCTGGGAGGATTCTTCCATCACCAGATCATAGTCGTCCGTGCCCGCCTGGAGCACCTGCAGTACCTCGCCCGGGAATCCGCCCCAGTCCGCGGAGCCCGCGATGAAGTTGAACTTCACGTTCAGCCTGTCCTCCACCGTGATGTTCCGGTTGTACACCGCGTCCAGCACCACGTCGCCGTTGAGCTCACCCAGAGCGTCGTATTTCTGGCAGTTCTCGGAGCCGAAGGAGAAGATGTCCAGCTGCACCCCGTCAAAGTTCAGATCCGGGGAGAGGGTGTCCGGATAGTTGGCCCGGGTGATTTCCTCTTCCTCGGGCTGGGCCTCCGGGTTTTCCCCGGCCGAGACCTGCGCGGTGTTCTGCGCGTCTCCTCCGTCGTTGTTCCCGCCGGATTCGCTGCACGCCGTCAGAAGAGGCGTCACCATCAGCGCGGCCAGCAGAACCGCAAAGAGTTTTTTCATGAATGAAAATCCTGCCTTTCCGAATCAAAATCAATTTTATTATAACGGAAAAGAATCCGGAAAGCTGGAAAAAAACTGTGTATGAACTGTAAAGAAAAATCCCGGCGCAGAACGTCTGCAGCAGTTCCGCGCCGGATAAACAGCGGCTTTTTCCTCACCCCGCCTTCCTCATGATGCGGAATACCCCGCACGTGATGTCGTCCTTCGATCCACGGACGGCCGCTTCGCCGACCACCGTCATGGCCGCCCGCTTCTCGTCTCCGTATAAAATCTCCTCGTCCGAGGTCAGAAGGTCCAAGAGCCACGGCTCCTCCTCGAAGGACCTTGCCGCGCCGTCCGATACCATGACGACCGTATCTCCCTGCCGCACGTCAAAGCGTATCATTTCCGCGTCCAGAGCGCGCAGTATCCCGATGGGGACTGTCTTTGACTGCAGGCGGAAGATGCTGCCGTCCCGGAGCACGAAGGAGGGCGCGGCCCCGGACTTGATGAATCTGGCCTCCCCGGTGGTGAGATCGATCTGGGCGGCGTCCACGGTGGCCGGGCATTCCCTCCCTGTGGAGCGGATGATCTGGTTCAGCATTTTGAGGGACGTCTCCATGGAGGCCCCCGCGCGGATCAGCTTCTCCAGCAGGGAAACGGCGATCCCCGCGCTGAGCGCCGTGACCGTCAGCTTTGATCCGGGCGATGGTTCCGGCACCATGGAACCTGTGGATGTGGCACCCGGCACAGAATATACATTGCCCGCATGCACTTTCACCGCGCGGGAGGGCAAGACGTTTGACGCATGGACCATCGGCGGCGAGAAATATTCGGTCTATAAGATCGAGGCGGACACGACCGTGGTTGCCACCTGGAAGAGCATCACGCTCAGGGTCGGCTTTGCTTCGGCCGACGGTGCAGAAGTCTCTGGAACGTATGACACGGTAGCCTACGGTGCAAATTACGTGCTTCCCACGCTGGCGGAGGTCGCGAGCAAATCCGGTTTGGATTACGGCGATGCGGCGCTGGATTACTGGCAGATCTGGGAGATTCCGCCGCAAACCAATGGAGGCGGCGCTCTGGAATGGGGCAAGGCCTGGGGCGAGGGCA
>CACWLT010000283.1 GCA_902761695.1 uncultured Ruminococcus sp. | reverse complement strand
GCATAGTTCCTCCGTTCCTCCTCCGATGCGCGCGCCAGGGACGGCAGGTTCCCCAGCGCTGCCGCCATGTCTTCCGCGGGGAAGTCCGCCCGGTTGCCCCAGGCCTCCGCGTCTCCCGCCATGGATAACTGCGCCCCCTGCTCCGAGGGAAGCGCGTAGGAAAAGGCCTCGACCGTCCCCGCGCCGAGAACCGTCCGCACCGCCTCCCGTATCCGTTCCTCGGCGGAAATCCGCTTTGTCTTCTGTGCCATGCCGTCGCCCCCGATGCGTCGTTTTCTTCATTATAGCATAAAAAAACGCCGGAATCTGTCTGATTTTGTAAAGATGTCTCAGCCGTCTCCCGCTCGTTACCATAAAATTAACAGATTGTATTTTGACATCTCCCCTCCGCCGTGCTATAATGATTTGTCGTAATGTGACCCCGGCATCGCCATCGTGGGATGGGGGGTCATCGAGAGCTTCGGCGTCGGGAAAAAGCTGCGTCCCGTGGACTACGGCGCCATCACAACCCCCTCCGACATGCCCACGGAGGACCGCCTGTGGGAGGTGCACCGGGAGCTCACCGCCGTGGTGAAGACCTACCGCCCCGACGCCGCCTCCATCGAGGAGCTCTTCTTCAATACCAACCAGAAAACCGGCATCATCGTGGCCGAGGCCCGGGGCGTGCTGATCCTGGCCTGCCGTCAGGGCGGCGTTCCCATCTATGAATATACCCCCCTCCAGATCAAGGGAGCCGTGGCGGGCTACGGACGCGCCGACAAGCAGCAGGTCATCCGCATGGTCACCACCTTCCTCGGCCTGAAGGAGCCCCCGAAGCCGGACGATACGGCGGACGCCCTGGCCGCGGCCATCTGTCATTCCTTCGCTGGAACCTCCCGCCTGTCGGAGTTCTATAACCGCCCCACTACCATGGCCGGAAAGATCGGTCAGGAGGGAAAGGGCAGCCGCGCCGTCTGGGCCTCCAAGCTGGGGAACGCCAACGCGGAAGTGCTGGCCCGGGTGGAGCGCATCGAGGAAAAACACCGGGAGGAGTCCCGCGCGGAGGCCGAAAACCATTCGTCCTGAAAACAGTGGAGAGATACTATGTTTCTTTCAGATAAATGGAGGAGCTACGAGCTCATCGACGCGGAGGGCGGGGAACGCCTGGAACGCTGGGGTGAGTACATCCTCATCCGCCCGGACCCCCAGGTCATCTGGCACGGCGAGCGGAAAAATCCCCTCTGGAACCATCCCCACGGCGTCTATCGCAGACAGGGCGGCGGCGGCTCCTGGACCGTGAACCGCATGCCCGAGTCCTGGTGCGTCGCCTATCCCTCCGTAGTGGGAGAGCTGACCTTCCGCCTCCGTCCCATGGGCTTCAAGCATACGGGGCTCTTCCCCGAGCAGGCCGCCAACTGGGACTGGGCCGCCGGGCTGATCCGGGGAGCCGTGGAAGCGGGCAGGGAAGCCCCCCGGGTCCTGAACCTCTTCGCCTATACCGGAGGCGCCACCGTCGCGTCCGCCAAAGCCGGGGCCTCCCTGGTCCATGTGGATGCCTCGAAGGGCATGACGAACGCCGCGCGGGAGAATATGCAGCTCTCCGGCCTGGAGAACGCCCCCTGCCGCTATATCGTGGACGACTGCATGAAGTTCGTCGAGCGTGAGATCCGCCGGGGGAACCGCTATGATGCCATCATTATGGATCCCCCCTCCTACGGCAGAGGACCGAAGGGCGAGCTCTGGAAACTGGAGGACATGGCGGACGGCCTGATCCGGACAGCCGTAAAGCTCCTCTCGGACGAACCCCTCTTCTTCCTGGTCAACTCCTATACCACCGGCCTCTCCCCCGCCGTCATGCAGTACCTGCTCCTGACCGCCCTGCCCGAGCAGCTCCGGTCCCGCGCGGAAACCGAGGTGGGCGAGACCTGCCTCCCCGTCACCGAAACCTGCCTCCCCCATCCGAGCGGAGCATCGGTGCGTGTGACATTCCGATGATTCCGAACCCGCTCGGATGAGTCCGTGCGGAGCATCGGTGCGTGTGACATTCCGATGATTCCGAACCCGCTCGGATGAGTCCGTGCGGAGCATCGGTACGGGTCGTCTTCCGATAATCCCCGGCAGCGCGTCCTAACATCCTGACATAAAAGGATTCACGTAAACATGAACCCCATCATAAAAGCGGAAAACCTGACCTTTTCCTATCCCGGCGACGAGGAGTCAAAGCCCGTCCGCGCTCTCAGCGGCGTGTCCTTTGAAATCCCCGAGGGCTCCTTCACCGCCGTCCTCGGCCACAACGGATCCGGAAAATCCACCCTGGCCAAGCTCCTCTGCATGGTCAACCTGCCCGACAGCGGAAGACTCTGGGTCGCCGGCCGGGAAATCACCTCCCCCGACGCGACGGAGGCGGATATCCTGGCAGCGCGCCGGGACGTGGGCATGGTGTTCCAGAACCCCGACAACCAGATCGTCGCCACCATCGTGGAGGAGGACGTGGCCTTCGGCTGCGAGAACCTGGGCCTGCCCCCCGCCGAGATCCGGAAACGGGTGGACGAGGCCCTCGCCGCCGTGGGCATGACGGAATATGCCCGGAAGCAGGCCTATAACCTCTCCGGCGGACAGAAGCAGCGGGTCGCCATCGCGGGCACCATCGCCATGAACCGCCGCTGCATCATCTTTGACGAATCCACCGCCATGCTGGACCCCATGGGACGGCGCGAGGTCATGGAGATCATCCGGCGTCTCAACCGGGAGCAGGGCGTCACCGTCCTCCTCATTACCCATCATATGAACGAAGCCGCCATGGCCGACCGCATCCTGGTCATGAACCAGGGGAAGATCATCCTGGACGGCACCCCGTCGAAGGTCTTCGGCTCCCCCGACGCCATGTGGAAGGCGGGCCTGGACGTGCCCCAGACCACGGAGCTTGCGTATAAGCTGCGCCGGGCGGGCATCGACGTGCCGCTGGACCTCTTCGACCCGGACGACTGCGCCAAAGCCGTGGCAGCGGCGGTCCAGAGGAAGATGGCAAAGAGCGGCAGGGGAGGGAAGTCATGAACGCCATCGAGCTGAAAAACGTCACCTTCACCTATTCCAAGCATATCCCCGGCGCCGTCCCCGCCCTGAACGACGTCAGCATCGAGGTGGAAAGCGGCGGCATCACCGGCCTGATCGGACATACCGGCAGCGGCAAGTCCACCCTGGTTCAGATGCTGAACGGCCTCCTCAAGCCCGACTCCGGCACGGTCCTTCTGGACGGCATCGATATCTGGGCCGAGCCGAAGAAGATCCGCGAGGTTCGCTTCAAGGCCGGTCTCGTCATGCAGTACCCCGAGTACCAGCTCTTCGCCGAGACCGTCGCGGAGGATATCGCCTTCGGGCCGAAAAACATGGGCCTGGACGGAGACGAGCTGGATAAACGGGTCAGGGAAGCCGCCCGCTTCTCCGGCCTCACGGAGGATCTTCTGGAAAAATCCCCCTTCGACCTCTCCGGCGGACAGAAGAGAAGGGTCGCCCTGGCCGGCGTCATCGCCATGAACCCGAAAATCCTGATCCTGGACGAGCCCGCGGCCGGACTGGACCCCGCCGGACGGAGGGATATCCTGGGCGGCATCAAGCGCTTCTCACGGGAGAGCGGCACCACCGTCCTCATCGTCAGCCATTCCATGGAGGATATGGCCATGTACTGCGACGACGTCATCGTCATGGCCAACGCGAAGATCCTCATGCACCGCCCCACCGCCGAGGTGTTTTCCAGAGCGGAGGAGCTGACCGCCGTGGGTCTGGACGTCCCCCTCATCACCCGCACCGCCGCCGCCCTCCGACAATACGGCGTCGATATCGGCCTGGACGTCTATACCGTCGACTACGCCGCCGAAAAAATCCTCGAACAGCTCTGACCATACTTCCTATTTCCTCTTCCCGAAATCCTGTTCGATCTGTCCTAAACGCGGAGCTGAAGAAGTATTTCAGCTATCCCTCATCGCGTCCCTTGTCATGCGCGCTTCGATCGCTGTTTGCAGGTTACCCTGCAAACCGATGAACTTCGTCCCCGACGGAGTTCATCGTATGTTACAACTGACGCACCGCGGTCCGCCGGAGTTGCGGAGCAACTCCCGAAGAATGCAGAGCATTCTTCAGGCGAGGATGTGGGATATGCAATCGATTTTCGACATAGGTATGAGAGGACAAGTTATGCTCCCCGGCCAAGGAAACCCCCGCACGGGGGGAAACCTGCGGCCAGAGCTGGTGTCCCCCCGTGCCTCCCGCCCTGAGCAGGGCAATCCGCCTCCCGTGCGCAACGGGATTCAATGATTTGGAAACCCGCAGGGTTTCCTTCCTAAAAAATCCGGAACGCCATATGAAATCCGACATCACCTTCGGCCAGTATGTGGAGGGGAATTCCCTCATCCATCGTCTGGACCCCCGCTTCAAGATCCTCATCACCCTCCTCT
>CACWLT010000282.1:1381-5402 GCA_902761695.1 uncultured Ruminococcus sp. | reverse complement strand
GCCTCCGGATGCGTCTACACCGTAATCTCGGTGTTCATGGCGGTGGACGCCGTCTATCTGGCCTACACCTCCAAGCTCCCCTCCGTCACCCAGCTGGGCATGGCCTGGCAGATCGGGGACGTCTCCTCCACCGTCATGGATCTCATGCGGCCGCGCCACGTGATGCTGATTATGGACCTGCCCCTCTGGCTCAACCTCATGATCCACCGGCGCGGGCTCCGCAGTCGGCTGGAGAGGACCCGGGCCGGAGCCGCCCTTGAAGCCTTCCTCGACCGGGAGCTTCCCCGGATCCCCGCCTCCGCCGCCCTGTCCGGATGCGCGCTGGCGGCCGTCGGGTGCGTCTTCCTCTGGCCGGGCTTCCGGGCGGAATACCTGGAAAACGAGATCTTCGCCTACCACGCCCGGGACATGATCGACGCGGTGAGACCCGGCATTGCCGAGCGTCCGGTGGACAAAAGCCGCTACGCCTCCCCCGATTGGTCCGGGAGCCCCTGGTACGGGCTGGCGGCGGGGCGGAACGTCATCATCATTCAGGTGGAGGCCCTGCAGAACTTCGTAGTGGGGTCCTTCTACGAGGGACAGGAGCTGACGCCGACCCTCAACCGCATGATCGCGGAGGACACCCTCTACTTCGATCATTATTATTATCAGATCGGCGGGGCCAACACGGCGGACGCGGAATTCGCGGTGAACAATTCCCTCTTCGCCCCGGAGGCAAACGGCGCGTACGTGCAGTACCCGGCGAACCGCTATTACGCCCTCCCGATCCTTCTGAAAGACCACGGCTACGCGGCGGCCCGGGCGTTTCACGGGTACATCGGCGGCTTCTGGAACCGGGAGACAGCCTATCCCTTTCAGGGCTTCGACGACTTCACGTCCCTCGAGGATCTGGAGGAGACGGACATGTTCCCCATGGGCCTCTCCGACATGGAATACTTCCGGCAGACGGCGGACCTGCTGGCAGAGACCCCGGAGCCCTTCTACGCCCTCTGCGTGACGGTGTCCTCCCACTATCCCTACGGCATTCCGCTGAAGGACCGGGAGATCGCGCTGCTGCCCCAGGACGAGCAGACCCTCTTCGGCCTCTACCTGCAGGCGGTCAACTACGCGGACCGGGCCATCGGATCCTTCATGGAGGATCTCGAGGAGCGGGGGCTCTACGACAACTCGATCATTCTCATCTACGGCGACCACTACGCCCTGCCCAACACCACGGCGGCCATTGCCAGAAGGGTGGCGGCCATCACCGACGGGGACTACAGCATCTTCGACGTCTTCAACGTGCCCTTCCTCATCCATATCCCCGGCTCCGGCGTCACGGAGACCTTCTCCCGGGCGGGGGGACACATGGACGTGATGCCAACCCTTCTCTGCCTGCTGGGGATCACCAACGACCGGGCCGTCATGTTCGGGCAGAATCTGCTCGAGGCGGAGCATGGCTTCGTCTGCGAGGAGGCCCACGTGTCCATCGGCTCCTTCATTTCCGACGAGGTTTTCTTCCAGAAGCCCCACAACAACATCCGCTCCAATTACCGCGTCTACGACCGCTCCACCATGGCCCTGCTGGATCCCGACGACTTTGCCGCCCTCTCAGAGGAGGCGCAGCGGCGGATCCTCGACTGCCAGGCCCTTCTGGCGCGGGATGACGTCTTTCTCGATCCGTAACCGTTCAACTGTTCGAAGCTCCCCGGAACAACCCGGCGGAGACATGATCCGGAGGTGCATCATGACCGATCTGTACGCAGTGGAACCCTTCGGGGCGGCCTTTCACGAAAGTACGGGCAGGCCCCACAACGTCCGCGTGGCTCTGGCGCTGAAGGCCGCGGCGGAGCGTCTGCCCGTCGATTTCATTCCCGGCGAGTACATGCCGAACGCCGCGTCCATCGGGCCGGACTCCGGGGTATGGTACACCTTCGGCTCCGGATTCGCCGTGGACGAGGGGAAGCTTTGGCGGAATGAGGAGAAGTTCCCGGAGCTGGCGCAGGACCTCGAGGCCATCCGGGAGGACGTCCGGCAGTACAATACCGGCGCGCTTCTGGCCGAACGCAAGGACAAATACATGGAGAAGATCGCCGCGTCCGGGGCCTGCTGGGGCGGCGGATGGGCCGGACACGCCAACCCGGACTACGACCGCCTGCTCTCCCTGGGCACATCGGGTATCCGGGATCTGATCCGGACATACCGGGCGGCCAATCCGGCGGAGGGGGACTTCTACGACGGCTGCGACATCGTCATGGACGCGCTGGACATCCTGGGTGCCCGGTTTCTGAAGCTGGCGGAGGAAAGGGAGGCCGCTGCGGGTTCGGCGGAAGAGAAAGCGATCTATGAAAAGCTAGCCGCGGCCTTCCGGATCATCCCGCAGAATCCAGCCCCGGACATGTGCGCGGCGGTGTGCCTCTTCTGGATGGTCTTCACCTTCGACGGCATCGACTCCCCCGGACGGCTGGATCAGTTCTTCCTGCCCGCCTGGGAGCGGACGGAGCACGACGAGGCGGTCTTCTGGCTGGATCGGCTCTGGCAGGCCTTCCACCGGACCCGCACCTGGAACCTCTGCATCAGCGGCAGCGACGAGAACTGGAACGACATGACCAACGCCGTGACCTGGGCTGTTCTCGATCTGGCGGAGAAATACCGCTACCAGACCCCGAACATCACCATGCGTGTCCACCGGAACACCCCGGAGGCGCTCTGGAAGAGGGCGGCGGAGGTGCTTTCCACGGGAATCGGCATGCCGGCCCTCTACAACGACGAGGTCATGTGCCCCGCCCTGGAGAAGATGGGGATCCCGCCGGTTCACAGCCATCTGTACTGCATGAACGGATGCAATCAGGTGGACATCATGGGCAAATCCCACATGGGACTGGAGGACGGCGAGGTCAACTTCGGCAAGTGCCTGGAATACGCCCTCTGGGACGGCTTCGACACCATGCGGGGCGAGCAGCTCTCCATCCACACGGGAAACGCGGCGGCCTTCACCTCATTTGACGAGCTGACGGAAGCCCTGAACCGGCAGGTGGACTACATCACGGACGTTTCGACCTCCCTCTCCATCTGCTCCCAGATGACCTACGCCGCCACGGCTCCCTCCCCTCTCCGCTCCTGCCTACTGGAGGGATGCCTGGAGCGCGGCCGGGACTACAAGAACGGCGGTCCCCTCTACGGCGACGGGCAGGTGCTCTCCGAGGGCATGCCGGACTGCGTCGATTCGCTGGCGGCCATAAAGAAATTCGTTTTCGACGAGGGCCGGTACACCATGGCCGAGCTGCTCGACGCCCTGAAGGCCAATTTCGAGGGGCATGAAGAGATGCTGGCCGTCCTGAAAACCGCTCCGAAGTTCGGCAACGACGATCCTTACGTGGATTCCATCATGAAGGACCTCTCCGACCACTGGTTCGCCTACCTCAAGACGAAGCACACCTTCCGGGGCGGCACCTTCGCCGGAGGATGCTCCACCTTCAGCCGGGCGGCCAACAACGGGCGCGTCTGCCCCGCTCTGCCCAACGGCCATCTCAGGGGGGATCCCATGTTCGCGGACTGCATCGGTGCGGTTCCCGGCCAGGACGTCTGCGGCCCCACGGCGGCGGTGAAATCGGCCCTGACCTACGACCAGACCGAGGTCACCAGCGGCTTCGTTTTCCAGCTCCGGTTCGACAAGGCGGTCTTCGGGACGGAAAAGGGCATGGCGTCCTTCGTTCATCTGGCGAAGGCCTATTTCGCGGGGGGCGGTCAGCAGCTCTCCGTCAACGTGCTCTCCGCCGACGAGCTGAAGGAAGCGCAGACGCACCCCGAGCGGTACGGGGATCTCATCGTCCGGGTGGGCGGGTACAGCGACTATTTCGTCCGCCTGTCCCGGGACCTGCAGGACAACGTCATCGCGAGGACGAGCTATTGAGGTAAAAAACGCTGCACGTTTCATGAACATATGCCCTGCTCAGGGCGGGAGGCCAGCACGACTGCGTCGGTGCGGGGGACAACCATCTCATGGCCGACTGATTTGCAAGCAAATCGGTTTCCCCCCGTG
>CACWLT010000282.1:0-1368 GCA_902761695.1 uncultured Ruminococcus sp. | reverse complement strand
CGCATCGAAAATCGATTGCTTATCCCAAGTCCTCGCCTGAAGAATGCTCCGCATTCTTCGGGAGTTGCTCCGCAACTCCGGCGGACCACGTTGCGTCAGTTGAAACATGCGTGAAATCCCATCAGAGATGGAATTTCACGGTTTTCTCGGGGGCCTCGAAAACAGCGATCGAAACGCGCATGACACGGATGCAATAGCTCTACGTGAAGTTCCATCTATTTTGCGTTTCTCCAAAGATTACGCATCCTGTTTATTCTAAACCAAAGGTGACACATTCGTCGGACGAATTCTCCGCAATATCGGACTCATACCTACAATTCAGGAGGCAGCCATATGTATCGCATCGGACAGGAAGAAATCGACGCGCTGGGACGGACGCTCATGAGCCGCGACTTTTTCAAGATCAACGGCAGCGGGCAGGAGGTTCTCCGCTTTGAGGAGGAATGGAAGGCGGCCGTGGGCAAGGACTACGCCCTGCTCATGACCTCGGGCTTCGCAGCGCTGGTGACGGGGCTCATCGGCATGGGGATCGGCCCCGGCGACGAGGTCATCGTTCCGGCCTACACCTACATCGCCACGGCCCTGGCGGTGCTCCAGACGGGGGCGATTCCCGTCATCGCGGACACGGACGAGACCCTGACCCTCTCCGCCGCAGACTGTGAAAAGAAGATCAGCGCACGCACGAAGGCCGTGATCCCCGTCCATATCCAGGGCTTCCCCTCCGACATGGACGGACTGCGCGCGGTCTGTGAAAAGCACGGCGTCCGGATTCTGGAGGATGCCTGTCAGGCGGCGGGAGGCACGTATCGCGGAACTCCCCTCGGCTCCGTAGGCGACGCGGGCGCCTACAGCTTCAACTACTTCAAGATGCTGACGGCGGGCGAAGGCGGCGCGCTGGCCACGGATGACCGGACCATCTACGAGCGGGCCCTGATCTATCACGACGCGTCGGCAGTGGCCTTCTTCGGCTCCCAGCTGGACGGCATCACGGAACCCCTCTTCGGCGGCACGGAATTCCGGGTGTCCGACCTGACCGGCGCGATTCTGAGGGAGCAGCTGAAGCGGATGCACGGGATCCGGTCCGATCTGAAGCGGATCCAGAACGAGCTCCGGGGACGGCTGGAGGGAAAATTCACCGTCGCGCCGTCCCACGATCCGGAGGGCGACTGCGGCACCACCGTGGCCCTGCGCTTCGGGACCGGGGAGGAAACCAGACGCCTCGCCGCCCACACCGCATCGAAGGGCATCGGCCTGACGTCCGCCTGCAGAGTCGTCAAGGCGTCGCAATATTCCTGCGGCAAAAAATCGGGACGCATGCTCATGATCTGGCCCAACTTCACAAAAGTCGGCCCCAAATCCTCCAAAATC
>CACWLT010000281.1 GCA_902761695.1 uncultured Ruminococcus sp. | reverse complement strand
CGCGCGAAATCGGATGTGGAACGGCGTATGAGGCGCGGATAAACATACAAATTCATCATACTGCGACCACGGGCCGGACTCCGGAAAAACCACGGGAACGGACGGCCCCGGATCAGGAGAACAAAATGGAACCATCATCACGAAGCAACCGGCGGCCTTGGGCGAAACGGGTCCTGACGCTGTTTCTGTCCCTTGTGCTGGGAGCGGGCATGCTTCTCCCGGCCGCCGCTTATACCTGGAACCCCTTTTATGACATCTCGCCCTCCGACTGGTATTACGACGACGTCATAAACGCGGTGCAGTCGGGCCTGGTGAACGGAAAGACCGAGACCCTTTTCTGCCCGGACGAATACCTCACCTACGCGGAGGCCGTGAAGCTGGCGGCGTGCCTGAATCAGCTCTGGTGGGACGGCACCGTCACTCTGGAAAACGGACAACCCTGGTATCAGCCCTACGCCGACTACTGCTTCGACACGGGGATCATCTATGACGCGTACGACTGGGAGGACTTTGCGACCCGGGGCCGGTTCCTCGCCCTCTTCGCCGGAGCCCTGCCCGCTTCCGCCCTGTCCGGGATCAATACGATCCCCGACGAATCGATTCCGGACGTCTCCCTGTACGATCCGGACGGCTGGTCGATCTACACGCTCTACCGGGCTGGAATCGTCCAAGGCGACAAGACGCACGCCTGCCGTCCCTGGGATTACATCAAGCGCAGCGAGGTGGCGGCGATCCTCACCCGCATGATGGATCCCTCCTCCCGCCTGTCCTTCACAACGGCCGCATACGACGACGGTTGGACGTATTCCTATTATGAAGAGCCCGCGGCCGCCCCGGAGCCGGAAGAACCCGTCTATGAAATCACCGTGGACTTCTTCGGCCGGGAGGACATGACATTTTACACGAAGGGTACGACCCTCGGCATGCTCCTTTCCGAGAACGGCATTGCGCTTGAGGACGGCGACGTGCCCTCCGTGGATCTCTGGAACGACTGGCTGGCGGAGGACATGACCGTCACGGTGGACCGGTACGAGACCGTCTACGAGGACGTCCCCCAGTTCGTCCCCCATACCAACGAGGAAATCGAGGTCGACACCATCCCGCGCGGCGACATCAATATGCTCGAAGAGGGCGTGGACGGCGAGAGCATCATGCACTACACCGTCGTCTATAAAAACGGCGCGGAGATCGAGCGGCGGCTGGACTGGGAGGAGCCCGTCACCGCCATGGTCCCGGCGCGGTATGAGATCGGCGTCGGCGGCACCTTCGTGGGCGGGGACGGCGTCACCTACTCCTATTCCTGGCGCAAGATGTGCAAGGCCACCTACTACAACATCTACGGCAATACCTATTCCGGGAACTACGTCAGCACCCGCACCGTGGCCACCAACTTCGACTACATCCCCCTGGGGACCCGCATGTACATCAAGAACGACCGCTACGATTTCGGCTACCGCGTGTCTGAGGATACCGGCCATCTGGATCCCTGGCAAGTGGACATCTGGATGCCGGACGACGACCCCAACGCACCTCTCATGAGCCAGGAGGGCCTCGTCAAGGATATGTGGGTCTACTTCCTCGACTGACCCGATCCCCCGCAGATCGACGGACACAAACAAAAGAGCTTCCCTGTCAGACGGCAGACGGAAGCTCTTTTTCCGTTCCCGGGATATACCTGCCCCGGCACAGATAAAAACGGGAGGAGCAGCGCACCCCGCACATCTCCCCCGCGAATCGGCCGGTTGTCTTTCTTTCGTACTATTTTCGGCCAAAAAAGGAAATATGATTAAGACGTGTGAAAAAGCAGAACATGACAAGATGCGCTGTACGTTGCCCCGTGCTGCACTTTGAGAAGAAAGCTGCACCAGTGTATTTTTAAAGTTCTTGCCGAGCAGCCTGCTGCTCCGGGCTTCCCTTTCAAGAAGCCGCGTTTCCTTTTTTGCTTGAGAATAGTATTATTTCATCTTCCCGAACAGCTTGTCGAACGCGTCGGCATAGTACCCCGCGATGAGGCGCGCGCCCGCTTCCGTGGGATGAACGCCGTCCGCTGCCCACGCCGTCGGGGCTTCTCCGACGCAGTGGGAGGCAAAGAGGCCATCCATGGGCAGAAAGGCGTCCGCGAATTCCCGGGCCAGCTTCCGGGTGACCTGAATCTTCGGGTCCAGGTCGATGTGGAAGAATTCCTTGTCCGGAACGGGAAGAAGGAACTGCTCGATCATAAGGATTTTCGCGTGGGTCTTTTCCCGGATCTCCGTCAGCAGAAACCGGTAGCACTCCTCAAAATAATCGTGGGGCATCCAGTTCCGGTCCCCGGCGCGGTGCCAGGTGTCGTTGATGCCGATCATGATGGAGACGAGGTCCGGCTGAAGATCGACGCAGTCCGTCTGCCAGCGGTCTCTGAGATTTTCCGCCCGGTGCCCGCTGATGCCGAGATTGATGAACTCGAACTCCGTGCCGGGATGGCGGTTTTTGATGAGCTCGGCGGTGTATTTCGGATAACCCCAGCCGAGATCATGACAGTCCTCGCGCCGTCTGCCGGCATCGGTGATGCTGTCGCCCTGAAACAGGATTTTCATGTCGTATCCTCCCGAAATAAAGTTGCTGTGCGGGGCCATTATAGCACATCCGCCACTGTTTTTCAAGCGTGGGGATCAGTACCGTTCCCAGTGATATTTCCCGCTCTCGTCCTTCTGATCGATCATGCGGAAGACGTCGTAAATCGGCTTCGGCGCGTCCAGCTCCGGGCCGTCCTTCTTTCTGCGCCAGAGGCCCAGGTTCAGTCCGAACTCCTGCCAGTTGTCCGTGTGGGCGTGGAGGATGAAGCTGTCGATCTCCGGGATCTCCATGCAGATCCGGTATGCCCGTCCGTAGGCGCAGGCCTGCAGAATCTCGCTCTCCGGCGTGAAGTGGGAGTTGAAGCCCTGCTCCGAGAGGATGATCCGGCGCCGCTCTCCCCGGTACAGGTTTTCCTCCCGGTAGAGAAAGTCCCGGAGAACGGTGAGGTTCTTGAAAGTGACGCGGTACGTATCGTTGTCGTCCGTCGCGCTTCTGTCGTTCCAGAAGTCAGGAAAGCGCAGATCCTCCGGGTAGGGGTGGGCCGCGACGTTCCACGGGAATTCCCCCTCTTCCCGGGCTCTGCGGCTGAGTTCCTCCAGCACCGGACGGCTGCCGTAGTACTTCGTATCCTCGGCGGGCTTCTGGGATCCGGTCCAGAAGTGGTCGAGGGAGATGTACACCCGGGCGTCTCGCCAGGCGGAGGCGGCGGTCTGCCAGGCCAGGCGCATGGCGAGGGTGTATTCCGCCATGTATTCCCCGACGGTCTTGTGTCCGGCGTTCCCCCAGATCCACTGGGAATTGACCTCGTTGGAGACGATCATGCCCACTGCCCGGCCGTGAGGGTATGTCCCGTCCGCGTCCGGCTTCATGTACCTCCCGGCGAGGAAGGCAATGAAGGCGCAGTAGTACCGGATCCCCTCGTCCGTCGTCATGTTGAACGCGCTGAGATGCACGTCCGGCTCGTTCATGAAGGGGAGAAAATCCGGGTGGAGCAGGGCGCCGTACAGGGCTTTCGACGTGTCCTTCTGCCAGCGTTTTGAATTGAGCAGGATCAGGGTGACGAGGATGCCGTGGTCCGAAAGGGTCTTCAGCCGCTCGTCAAAGGATCGGACGTGATCCCCGTCAAAGACGTATTCCCGGCCGTCGTGAGTAAAGCGGACCGGGTCGGCGCACTCGTCGGCGGGCCGCATGAAATCCCCGATGCAGACGTTCTGCGCCGCGTGCTTTACGCCGAGCTTCACCGCGTCCTCGATCATGGCGACCTGAAGTCCCTTTTTGCTGTCTGCCTTCGGGTACGGATCCGCGCAGGCAGGGGGAAAATCAAGGTCTTCGGCGTATTTCTTCCCGGCCGCCGTGTCTCCCTCCCGGGACAGCTCCCACCGCAGCCTCAGCCCGTCCCGTCCGTTCACAAACCGGGGAACGGCCGGACCGTCCTTCGCGTCGGTGCGCAGAATGACCACGTTTTCCCCGCAGGTGATGTTCAGAATGTTCATGTCATCCCTCTCCCAGCGCGTCCAGCATCTGCCCGGGATTGTCTGCCGCCTTCACCTTACCGAATGCCCGGACGATGACGCCGTTTTCGTCGATCAGATAGGTAGTGCGGACGACGCCCATGGTGGTTTTGCCGTAGTTCGTCTTCTCCTGCCAGACCCCGTAGGCTTTGATGACCTCGAGCTCCGGGTCCGAGAGAAGGGTGAACGGGAGTCCGTATTTTTCCTCAAACTTCTTGTGAGACGCAACGCTGTCCCGGCTGACCCCCAGCACGACCGCCCCCTTCTCCCGGAACTGCGGGTAAAGCTCCGCGAAGGCGCAGGCCTGCTTGGTGCACCCGGCGGTCATGTCCTTGGGATAAAAATACAGTATGACGCGCTGCCCCCGGTAATCCGCGAGGGAACGCATCTCCCCGTTCTGGTCCGGCAGCGTGAAAAGCGGCGCGGCACATCCTTCCTGCAGCATGATGATCCCTCCTGTGTTTGTTTTTTTATACTATAGTGTGTTCACACTATGAGGAAAGAAACGCTGCACGTTTCGGGAATAATGTCCCTGCCCGCTGCTTGACTACGTCATGCTGCGCAGAGGGCATACATCGTTTCCAAAGGCGCAGCCTTTATTTTCTCATGATAGTGTGCATCCATTATCGAAAAACCCCGCCGTCTCCCCGCGCGGATGCGAAGAAGACGGCGGGATGACGGGTTCCGCTTATTTCAACAGGGCGAATTCGCCGAACTGGACGATGTCGTCGTTCTCGATGTGAATCTTGTAGTACTTGTATTTGCCCGTTTTGTCGAAGGCGAAGACGTTCCAGGTGAAGTTCTCCTTGTTCATGGCGGAGCGGCCCTTCTTCATGTCGGCCAGGGTGGTCCAGGTCTTGCCGTCCTCGGAGCCGGAGATCTTCCACTTTTCCGGATTGCGGGAGGTGTGGCTCTTGGTGTCGTTGCCCGTCATGAAGGCGTAGTGGGTGGCCGTGTCCGCCTCCTTCAGCTCGAAGGTGATGTCGGTATCGCCGTAGCAGGGCCAGCAGTACTTGGAGCCCGCCTCCCCGTCGAAGAGGTTCTCCACCCCCTCGCCGCCGAAGCCGTCCGTAGTGGTCTTCACGTTCTTCACGCCCTTATCCGCCGTGATGTCGGTAAGGGATTCGAAGAGCTTTTTCGTCTCCTTGTCGGCAAATCCGGCCTCGTCCGCCGATCCGCCGGAGGAGAGCTTCATGGTGAGGAAATTGTCCTTGTGATAGGTCTCGTCCAGCCAGGCGATGCGCTGCTCGGCCCAGCTCGCCAGGTATTCGTAGTGCTGCGTGTAATTCTTCAGGCGGCGGATGGCCTCCGTCTCCCGGTTCTGGGTGGTGCCGAAGATGGGCCAGCGGATGAAGTTGCGCTCATAGGAACGGAGCTTCGAGGCCCCCTCCTCCCGCACCTCGCCGGGAATGGTGTCCACGTATTTCGGCTTGATCTCCTCCCACCGGGCCAGCACCAGCTCCCGGAACCAGTCCAGCTCCATGGGCCGGTAGCACCAGGGATTGCCCCCGCCGGAGCCGGACCGGGTGGCCGCGAAGAGCCCGTCGATGGTCTCCTCCCCCTCGTTGGCGTTGCCCAGGGACAGGTCGAAGTCCCAGATGGGGCCGATGAAGAGCTTCCCGCCCTTTTCCTTGTAGAGATAGAAGCTGTCCCATCCGGTGTCCAGGTTCTTGACGACCTCCTCCGCCAGATAGGTGTCCACCATGGAATCCACGTCGATGAGCCGCTCGATCTCGGTCCGGTCGCCGGATTTCAGCGCTTCGGCGCATTTGGCCATGTAGTCCGTGATGAATCTGATCTGTTCCTTCTTGACGTTTTTATTCTCCGACAGGTCGCTGTGGATCTGATAGCTCTTGCCGCCCACGGAGAACACGTCCCCGGTGGCGTAGGAGGAGAGCTCCACCAGATAGCCGATGTCGGTCTCCGTCTCATATCCGTCGCTGTCGATCCTGACGCGGTTCTTGGAGTCCCGGATCTCCTCCGCCAGCAGGTACACGCCCCGGTATTCCCCGTTGAGATAGACCTCCACGGACAGGGACGCGGGCGAGAAGTCGATGCCCTCCAGGTGCCGCGCCAGCTCCAGGGCCACGTGGTTCCGCTGCAGGGACTGGTCGCAGACGTTGGCCAGCAGCACCCAGACCTTGTCCTTTCCCGTGCCCAGATCGAAGAGGTTGACCTTTTCCGGGAACTTCATTTTGTAGGACTTCTTCTCGTAGCCCCAGGAGTTGTTGCCCCGGCCCCGGATCTGCACGGTCTCGCTCAGCTCGAATGCCGCGTCCGTGCCGCAGATGCGGAAGCCCGCCTCGATGTAGTCCTTCTTGGACTGCACGTCCCGGCCGGTGGAGGTGTCGATGGCGATGACGGGCATATCCAGCACGTCGTAGTCGAAGTAGGCGGTGAAGACCGTGTTCTTCTTCACGTTGTCCGGGGTGTCCTGCCGCACGGGATCAGTACTGCCGTCGGACCAGCGGACGAATTTGTACCCCAGGTTCGGAAC
>CACWLT010000280.1 GCA_902761695.1 uncultured Ruminococcus sp. | reverse complement strand
GCCACCTCGTCGTCCCGGATGGCGCAGATCACCCGGTTGGCGGAGATCCGCACGCCGTCCACGGTCCGGGAACAGAGGGCATACTGCACCCCCTTGTCCTCCCAGACCACGTCCGTCAGGCAGCGCACATCCACCGGCC
This sequence comes from uncultured Ruminococcus sp., assembly GCA_902761695.1. Classification (GTDB taxonomy): domain Bacteria; phylum Bacillota; class Clostridia; order Oscillospirales; family CAG-272; genus UMGS1696. The sequence continues at coordinate 3,909 of CACWLT010000280.1, read as the reverse complement.
GTCCTCCGGTCGTGCTGAAGGCGCCGCTGCCCGCGTCCAGGAAGGCGGAAACGATCTCCCCGATGGCCGTCTGCCGCTCCTCGCTGATCATGACTGCGGGGGGACCGGGATCGAACGTCCGGCGCTCGTCCACCGGTTCCCCGCTCCGGCTGTAGCGGAAGGAGAAGTCCTCGCCGAAGTCCAGCCGCGCGCCGTTCTCCATGAGGAAGATCTCCCCGTCGGGGGTGGCGTAGGTCCTGGCGGGCGTGCTTCCGGACAGCAGGGAGGCCACCGTCAGGGCGTAATCCTCCGAATCCAGCACGTACACCGCTGCCGTCTCCCGCCTGCCGGACACCAGGGACGGGTCCACCGCGATGCCGGACGCCTCGAGGGAGGAGATGAGATCGCTCACGGCGGAATCCGGAAGGCTGTTCCCCTCCCGGCGGATCCGCGCCAGAACGAAGCCCAGGATCAGGCAGGACATGGCCAGGATCACCGCCAGCACCGCCTTCATGCGTCTGGTCTCCATGAAAACCTCCCAAAAGTAGTCTGCCGTCCCCCGTCACGGCGTCTGTTCCCCGGCCCATTCCGGCGTCACGGCCTCCGATACGTAATCGACGGGGTACACCAGCGCGATGCGGTCCGGAACGCCGCGGACGGCCTCCATCCAGCGGTAGAACCAGGCGCCTTCCGCCACTTCCCCGCGGGATCCCTGGTTCCGGACGGCCAGGGTATAGAGGGACGCCTCCCGCACCCGTCCGTTCTCAAAGACGACGGTATAGGCAGGTTCGTCCATGGCGATGCGCAGATTGTCGAAAACATAGCCGAAGGACAGCCTGACCTCGCCCTCCTTTGCGTAAATCCCCGTCAGGAGGATGCCTGCGTCGCCGCCCGTCAGCCAGCGGTTGACCTCCCGGATGTTGTCCAGCAGCTTCAGCGCGGCCTGGATGTAGCCCGCCAGGCTCACGTTGTCCGCATATCCGATCAGGTCCCCCAGGCCGATGCCGTTTTCCGAGGTGGCCCGGTAGACGAGGGTGGAATAGCCCACGTAGAGTTCGCCCCGTGATTCCGCAAAGCGGGTCCCGCCGTCGGGCTCCTCATGGGACGAATACAGCTTATCCGGGTTGAGACCGAAGGCGGAGAGGATCCCGTTCTGTTCGGCGGAGCTCTCCAGCACGAAGGAGGCGGTCCCCCTGGTCATCAGGATGCATCCCGCGCTGAACCGCTCCGTCACCACGGGCTGGAGGCGGTCGCCGGAGATGCGGAAGGCAAAGGCGCGCATGGAATTGCGGAAGAATCCCGCGAACCGCATCAGATCCTCCCGGGCAAGGATCGTGCCGGGCATGGTGACCGTCAGGACGCGCACGCTCCCGTCCGCTCCCCTGAGGGCCGCCGTCGCCGTGTTGCCCCCACGGGCATAGGGCATCAGGAAAACCTCGGTCTGGTATCCCTCCCCGGAGCCCTTCCCCGTCCCCGAGCCGTCCCCGGATACGAACAGGGCCACGGCGGCGTCGGGCAGCTCCGTATGCCAGCGCAGATAGACCGAATAGTCCGCCTCCGAGAATTCCCGCCACTCCGACGCGGTGCCTTCCCGGACAGCGCCCTCCTCCATGGCCTCGGACAGAGCGGGATAGATCAGGCCGCAGAGCTCGCGCATGGTACTCTCCGCGCCCACGACGGCATATCCCGCGCCGCCCACCGTCACCCCGGCAAACTCCGGCAGAAGGCAGTCGGAAATGTCCGTGGCTGCCCCGCTCCTGTCCGCCGTGACCGAGGAAAAATCAAAGTCCGGGGGCAGGTCCGCGCTCTGGCGGAAGGCGGCGATGAGGGCGACGGCCAGAACGATCAGCAGAACCAGCAGCGCGGCCAGCAGAAGGAGCAGGAGCCGGTCCGCTGTCTTTTTCTTTTTCATGACCGCCTCCCGTCAGCTCTTTCCCGAGGGAAGACGGCATTCCACCGGCAGCTCGATGGTCACGGCAGTCCCCTCCCCCAGTTTGCTGGAGATGGAGATGGTGCCGCCGTGGGCCTCCACCAGTTCCTTGGCGATGGCCAGGCCCAGTCCCGTTCCGCCGGCGTCCTGGGTCCGGGATTTTTCCACCCGGTAGAACCGCTCGAAGAGATGCTCCAGATCCTCCTCGGGGATGCCGGAGCCGTTGTCCCGCACCACCAGGGTCACGCTCTCCCGGCCCTTGTGGGTCAGGATGAGGTCGATTTTTCCCCCGTCCGGCGTATACTTGATGGCGTTGGATAAGATATTGATGACCACCTGCTCGATGCGCTGCCGGTCCGCCGTGATCTCGGGCAGGTTCTTCTCCGCGCCGAAGGTCACCCGGTGCCGGTGGGCGGTCAGCTCGGGGCGCATGACTTCGCAGATGCGGCGGACAAAGGCGCGCATGTCGAAGGTCTCGACGGCCCACTTGGTGCGGTTGTTGTCCAGGCGGGACAGGGTCAGCAGGTCCGAGACGATGCGGTGCATCCGGTCGCTTTCGGAAAGCACCATATCCAGAAAATACTCCCTCGTCTCCGCGTCCATGTCCGGGTCCGCCCGCACCGTTTCCGTAGCGCCCTTGATGGCGGTCAGCGGCGTGTTCAGCTCGTGGGACACGTTGGCCACGAACTCCCGCCGGCTCTTGTCCAGCTCGTAGCGGGCGGTGACGTCGTGGATGATGAAGACGCAGCCGTTCTCCATGACGCCCCGCTCGTCGGCGGAATACCGCAGTCTGGCGTAGCCCACGTCGTAGACCTTCCCGTCGGTGATGCGGTCGTGGAAGATATAGCCGTCCCGGGTGATCTCCGCACCGTCCGGAATGGTCAGGCTCAGCCCGTTCCCTTCGTCGGCCAGGGGCAGGTCCAGCGTTTCAAGACACTTATCGAGCGTCAGGCGGTTCTCCCTCAGCTCGTCCCCGAAGAGTTCCTCCGCGCTGCGGTTGGAGTGGAGCACCGTGCCGTCCGCCATGAAAGCCACCACCGCGTCCCGCATGCCGCTGAGGACGGTGTCCAGCTTCTGCCGCTCGCCGTTGACCTCGTCCAGGGTGGAGCGCAGCCGCTCCTTCATGTAGTTGAAATTCTCCGCCAGCACGCCGATCTCGTCCTCCGCGGCCACCTCGATGTCGTGGGTGAACTCTCCGGAGGCCACCAGCTGCGTGTCGTAGGTCAGACTCTGCAGCGGGGCGGAGATGGATTTGGCCAGGAAGAAGGACAGAAGCACCGCGATCAGCACCCCGATGAGCAGCGCCTGGAGGATGATGGAGAACAGGACGGAGTTGAGCTGGCGCATTTCGTCCAGGGAGTCCTTGATGTAGACCAGACAGTCCTCCGCGTTCTCCGCCCGGATGCGCACCGCCCAGTCCGCGTAGTCCATGCCGCCGCCCCGCTGGTTGGTTTCCGAGCCGGAGATGGCGGAGAGCAGGTTCGGCGTCACGGTCAGGGCAGCCCCCAGCTCCGGATCCGAGCCGTAGAGCATCTCCCCGTCCATGTCCAGGACGTAGAAGTTGCGGAAATCGTCGATGCCCAGCACGCTGCGGTAGGAGGCCAGGACGTTGCGGATCTCATAGGCGGCGTTTTCCGACCTGGCCGCTTCCTCCAGATCCCGGGTCAGGAAGGTATCCGGGCCGAAGCACTCCGTCATCTGGGCGGCAAAGTCCTCCCGATAGAAGGAGGTCACGCCGTTCAGAAGAATCGCCCCCACCGCCGCCATGACGGCCACGATGAAAATCAGAAGGATCAGGACGATCTTGAAGTACAGACTTTTCAGCATATTACCGGCCGTTCAGGAAGTAGCCCACTCCCCGCTTTGTCATCAGATATTCCGGTCTGGCGGGATCCCGCTCGATCTTCTTGCGGATGCGGCTCACGGTGACGTCCACGGTACGGATGTCTCCGAAATACCCGTCGTAGCCCCAGATCTTCTCCAGAAGCTCCTCCCGGGTG
>CACWLT010000279.1 GCA_902761695.1 uncultured Ruminococcus sp. | reverse complement strand
GGCTGTAGCTGACAAAGATGTAGGGATTTTTCCCTTCATGAAAACACTCCTTTCGTCTCAGTGGTTGAATTTGGCCGTGAGGTCAGCAAGGCTTTTTTCGTATTGAGTGCGTTCAATGGCGTGCTTTTCCAGGAACAGCTGTAGCAAAGCTACTTGCCTATCGTAGAGGGCTTGATTCTTCTCGGAATAAGACATGCTGCTCCAGGCTGCCGTATTGCCAGGAGTCTCTTCTTTGGTGAACTCCATAATCATAATGAGCGTCAGTCATAATGAGCTGAAATCTGCGGCTCAGTCTTCCTTTCCGTAATAGACCTTGTTAAACTTCTCCATGAACTTCTCGAATGTCTTCCCGACCCGTGCATAGGACGATGCCGTGGTGTTCTCACCGCTTGCGATGATATCCCGCAGGAAGTAGATGTTGATCGGGGACAGAGTCAGATACAGGATGGCCGGGTCGATCAGTACGGAATTGGTGATGATGTCCAGCATTTCGACCGACTCCTGGTCGTTCGCGTATTTCTTGGAAAGGGCGGTCTCGTAATAGGCAGGGCGGACGGTGGCGAAGCTCTCGGACGCATAGGCTTCAAGGAACATCCCAATGTTGTCCGTTCTGTCAGCGGGAACTGTGATCGGGATCCCGTACACGATGAATTGGTCCTGATCTAATGCGTAATACTCGCTCTGCTCCTCCGACGCTTTTGCCATCGGGACGATCCCGTATTCGTCCTCCATCTCCCGCGCGACTCCGGACTCTGCAAAGTTCAGCATATTGTTGATCATGGCGGCCCGGCCCTCGGTAAAGATCTTCGTCACCGGTCCGTCGTTCAGATTCTCCCCGAACAGACCGGAGCCCTCACCGTGCAGAAGCGCAAGCAGTTTGTCCACTCCGTCCGAAACCTTCTCAAGGTCAAAGGCAGCGATATACCAGTCACCCTCGTCCTTGCTGACCGCGCGCATATCGAGCGCAGCCCAGAAGCCATCATTGATGCCGGTCTCCCGCACACCGTTTGTAACGTAGCCGTACTGATCTGCGGCATCCTTTTTTCCGTTGCCGTTCAGGTCCGAATAGAAGCCGGACGCGATACTGTTCTGCAGATCAATCGTCCACTTCCCCTCCAGCACGCTCTGATACGGTTCCTCGACGCCGTACCGCTGGAACAGGGTCTTGTTGAAGCAGGTGATGAAAATGTGGCGGTAGAAGCCCAAAAAGCCCTTCCCGGTAGCAAGGAACTGACGCCCTCCCACCGAAGACGCCCAGTTGTAGCCCTGTGACCAGTACGGCTTTTCCAGATCGATGTATTCGAGGCTCTTCAGATCCACAAAGCACCCTTCCGCTGCCATCTGGGCCGAGGTGTAGGAGTTGTTGATGAAGAGGTCGTAGTCGTCGCTTCCGGCGTTTATCGTGCTTCTCATCTCGTAAAAGGCGTCGTAGTCGCTCCCGTTTACGAGAAGGTAGTCGCCGATTTTCACGTTCAGTCGGTTCTCCACGTTCAGATCTCGGGTATAGACGGCATCGTTGATGACCTCTCCGGTCAGCTCGTCCACGGTGAGCTCGTCGCCCAGGACCGTCACGCGGCCGAAACAGCGGATTTCAGTTCCACCGAGATCGATGGCCTCCGGCAGAGAATCGAGCAGTCCCGGCTGTGGTTCCGTTTCCAGCTCCGTTTCAGTGGAAATGGGAGAAGAAAGGGTGTCCGTGTTCTGCTGCGCGGGTTGTTCCGTCTCACTGCATCCCACCGTGCACATTGGGAGCAGAAGCGCTTCAGCAAGAAGAAAGGCTGTGATCCTGCGTGTTTTCATATAAACATCCTCCCTCGAAGAAAATGATGCGGTAATAACCATCCGAAAACGCACGATGCTGCTCCAGTGTCGTACCGATCAGGGTTCGCCCGCCGTAACGGAGATGACTTTTCCGTCCACATTCTGAACGGACAGCTGCAGCGCTTTTTCGTCCGAGGCGATCCGGCCCCGGCGCGAGCAGGCTTCAAAAGCAATGCCGCCGACGGACCCGCCCGCCGTTGAGCGATTGCAGATCCGGATCCGATCCGCGTTCCCGATGTCGATGCGGCGGAAGATAAGGCCGTCGATCCGGGCGCGGGATTCGTTTCCCAGCGTCACGTTGATCGGGTATTTCGACGCTTGATGGATCTCAATGTTCTCAAAGGTCACGCTTTCGATATGCGCATCGTTTTCGGCGTAGACCACCAGCGCGCCGAGATCCTCCATCCATGCCGCCGACGCAAATCCCACCGAGCAGTCTTTGAACGTGATGTCCTTCATATCGCGCTTGGTTTCGCAGATGATGCCGATCCCGCGCGCTTTGTCGGGCCAGGCCGTGCAGTTCTCAAAAATGATGTTCTCTATTGGAATCGTACAGCTTCCGTACCTTGACTTCACCTCAAACAAATCGTCGCCGGAGCGGGCAAAACAGTCCCTCACCAGCACATTGCGGCTGTCTTCGACGCATATCCCGTCGCTGTTCTGTCTGTATCCTATCAGCATGACATCCGATACGGTCACATCCTCGCACTGAGAGATATGGACGGTCCATTCGGGGCAGTTGTTGCAGCTCAGACCGTCGATGGCGATATTTCTGGACGCGTCGAACCAGACGAACAGGCGGGCGTGCCAGTCGAGACGGGACAGATCGACCATGCCGTGACCGCTGATCCTCACGTTCGTAACACCCTTCCCCTGAAACAACGCGTACCAGCACGGCTGTCCGGCCCAGTCCGGATCCTGAAACAAAGGTTCCTCGCAATCCGGCATGACGGCATAGATCAGGGCGCCCCGTTCCAGATGCACTTCCGTGTTGTTCAGAAACGTGATGTTGTATTTGAGCTCGTGCACCCCCGCCTCGAAAAACAGGACCCCCACGGCAAAAAAAAGCAGCGCAGACAGAACGAGACCGAAAAGACCGGCAGTTCCGTATACAACGAAGAACTGCCGGATCTCCTGTCCCGACACAAAGCCTGCGCCGAAAAACATGCCGGCATAGCCCAGGGCCAGCCGCATGACTGATAACCGCTTCATAAAAATACTGAATTCCTTTGCCGTCCCGTTACTTCAGGAAACCGTTGATGATCTGCTCCTCGGCTTCCGCCTCAGTCAGACCCAGAGTCATGAGCTTGATGATCTGGTCGCCGGCGATCTTTCCGATAGCCGCTTCGTGCACCAGGGCGGCGTCCACATTGTTCGCCTCCAGAGACGGGACCGCCAGGATGCGTCCCTTGTCCATGATGATGGAATCGCACTCGGTATGGCCGCTGCAGGCGGCATTGCCCGCGATCTTCGCGTCGAAGAGCTGGAAGGAATCATCCCTCGCCACGGAACGGGAGACTACGTCCGCGCTGGCGCCCTCGCCGTTCAGGTTCACCACGTACTTGCTGGTGGCATACTGATTCCCGTGGGTCATCAGGCGCTCCCGCACCACCAGCTTCGCGCCGGCGGCAAGCTCCGCCGTGGTCGTGCGCTCTGTGGAATCCACGCCCTTGATCTGCACCATCTCCATCTCTGCGGTGCTGTTCTCTTCCATATAGACTTCTGTGCCGGGGTTCAGGATCCGCTTGCCGGTGCCGTCGCCGGAGCCGTAGTGCTTCTCGACGTACTTCACCTTCGCGTTCTTTCCCACATAGAAGCGGTGGATGCCGTCGTGCTCGGAGTTGGCGTTGCCGCAGTTGTCGATACCGCAGCCCGCTACGATGAACACGTCCGCGCCTTCGCCGATATGGAAATCATTGTACACCAGCTCCGTGAGCCCGCTCTGGGTCATGACCACCGGGATGTGCACGCTTTCGTTCTTTGTCCCGGGTTTCACATAGATGTCCAGGCCGGAGCCGCCCTCCTTCGGGACGATGTCGATGTTCGCGGAGCTCTGCCGTCCCGCGGACTGGCCGTTGGCGCGGATATTGTAGGCGCCCTCCGGAATATTGTGAAGGTCTGCGACTTCTCTTAAAAGCCTCTTCTGGATCTCGTCAAGTTCTCTGATCTGCAGCATGACATCACCCCCTTACTGTAATCTCTGACATGCGGTCACTGCGGACGACGT
>CACWLT010000278.1 GCA_902761695.1 uncultured Ruminococcus sp. | reverse complement strand
ATTTCCGTTTACCCGCTTTACGGCGCAGGAAATATCGAGGGGGACTCTCATGTCAAGGCCGGCGAAGAGAGCTTGCTGCTCGGGGGATGCCCTTCCCGCGATCCATTTGAGCTGGTCGACCGGGAAATTGCTTGGGGGGGCAGTAGAGATGTTGGAGACAATTGCAGGCTTCAGAGCGGAGTCATGGATGAAATCCTGCAGGTCTTGGATCAGGCACATCTGTTCATAGATGCCTATGCTTTCAAACAGAAGATGATGGGCAAGGCCATTAACAAGATCGAAAAATACGATGGGAGGAAATTGATCGCCCGCTCATACCTTTGATATAAAACAGACATATTTGGCGCAATAGCATAATGATCTATTTGATAATAGCCAAAAAAATAAAAAGGCCTGTCTTTTGATTTCTTGGGGTTCGGTTTTTTGGGGGGAAAAATCAGTCTGGGCAGCGGCAAACTCGAGGCGCTCTCAACAGAGTTTTTGAATATTTTTTCATTCATTTGAAACAATTTACAAAACTCTCTTGACAACGTATCGGCAGCGTGCTATAATAAATAAAATTGTAATAACGTATTAATTCATCGCGGCGGGACCGTTACGCTGAAATAGGAGTAACTAAAATGAGCAGACGGCGTGATATAAAAGGTCAGTCCTTCGGAAAGCTCACAGCTATATATGATACGGAAAAGAGCGACAAGTTCGGAAACGCAATCTGGCATATGCGATGCGCGTGTGGACGCGAGGTGGACGTTCCTCTGATCTATCTGTCGTGCGGAAGAAAACGAAGCTGCGGGTGCCTTAAGCGGGGACGGATCAAAAGAGCGCTTTGACAACATCTGCAAATCCACGCAAACGGAGACAACTCTATGTCAAAATATATACTCAAGCGGCTTCTCATGGCGGTCCTGACCGTATTTGTCGTTGCCACGCTCACCTTTTTCCTGATGAACGCGGTTCCCGGCGGTCCCTATGAGGCTGAAAAATCGATCAGTCCCCAGGCCAAAGCGGCTCTGGAAGCGAAATTCGGACTCGATCAGCCGCTGTTTCAGCAGTACCTTACCTATCTAAAAAACATCCTGCACGGAGACTTCGGACCTTCCCTGAAACAGCGGGGGCGGACCGTAATCGACATCATCCTGACCAAATTCCCCGTTTCAGCGAAGGTGGGGATCATCTCCGTCCTCGTTTCCCTGATAGTCGGCATCCCCGTCGGATGCGTCGCGGCGATGAACCGCGGCAAAGCCTCGGACAGCACTATCATCGTCATCGCGACGATAGGGATCGCGGTGCCGAGCTTTGTGGTCTGCTCTCTGTCCATGTATTTCTTCGGCGTAAAGCTCCGGTGGCTCCCGACCGTCGGACTCACAAGCTGGAAAAACTACATCATGCCGGTCTTTTCGCTCAGCTTTTATCCAACGACCTACATCGTCCGTCTCATGCGTTCCGCTATGCTGGACGTGCTCGGACAGGATTATATGCGCACAGCGAAAGCCAAGGGCGTTTCCCGGATGGCAAGCCTGTTCAGGCACGCGCTGCGCAACGCCGTACTCCCGGTGGTGACTTATCTTGGGCCTATGATGGCATACACCCTGACAGGTTCCTTCATCGTGGAGAAGGTGTTTACGATCCCGGGACTCGGCGGCGAGTTCGTCAGCTCCATCTCGAACAGAGATTATATGATGATCATGGGAACCACGATCTTTCTGGCGACGCTGATGGTGTTCATCAACTTCGTGGTGGACATCGTTTACAAATTCATCGATCCCCGGATCAAGCTGAAATGAGGAAGTATCATGAACAAAAATCCATTGTCACTGCAGCTGAAAGCGGAGGATTTTCTGCCCGCTTCACAGGAGGAAAAACAAGGGCTTGTGGTGATGCGCGACTCTGTCAGCTTCTGGAAGGACAGTCTCCGGAGATTGGTGAAAAACAAGGTCGCGATGGTCAGTCTCGCCGTGATTGTCATCATCATGTTCTTCTCCTTCGTCGTACCGGCATTCTACCCGTATTCCTACGAACAACAGCAGAAGGGCGCGGAGAATCTTCGTCCCATGACCTATTCGCAGGCGGAGCAGGAACGGATCGCCGCCGGAGAGAAGATCACGCCCCACTTTCTCGGGACGGACAAGCTCGGCAGGGACTACGCCGTCCGCATCATGGTCGGAAGCCGTATCTCCCTGACGGTCGGACTTGTCGCGGCCGGCATCATTCTGATCATCGGCGCGCTCTACGGATCGATCGCCGCCTTTTTCGGAGGCTGGGTGGACATCATTATGATGCGCATCGTGGACATTATCTACACTATTCCCGATGTACTCCTCATCGTCCTGATCTCCATCGCCATTCGGGTGCCGCTTGAAAACCTTGCGAATGCACCCGGGATGAGGTGGCTCAGCACCGTCGGGCCGAACCTCGTGAGCATCTTTATCGTTTTCGCCCTTCTGTACTGGGTTGGTATGGCGCGTATCGTGCGCAGTCAGGTGCTTGTGCTCCGAGAAAGCGAATACGTGACGGCAGCACGGGCGCTCGGAGCCGGGAACGGACGAATCATCCGCAAGCATCTGCTGACAAACTGCATCGGCACGCTGATCGTAACCACGACCCTGCAGATCCCCTCCTCCATCTTCACGGAGAGCTATCTGTCGTTCCTCGGACTCGGCGTCGCCGTGCCGCTGCCCAGTCTGGGAAGTCTGGCAAGCTCGGCGATCAACGGAATGAACACGTATCCGTATCTTCTGATTGCCCCGTCCGTCCTCATCAGCCTGATTATCCTCAGCTTCAACCTGTTCGGCGACGGACTGCGCGACGCGTTTGACCCAAAATTGAAAAAGTAAAGGAGAGTGAGCGATATGACCGATCATCTTGTGGACATTCAAAATCTCCGCCTCTCCTTCTTCACTCCCGCCGGGGAGGTCAAAGCGCTGAACGATGTTTCCCTGTATCTCGACGAGGGCGAGGTTCTGGGGATCGTCGGCGAGTCCGGCTCGGGGAAATCCGTGACCGCGTACAGCATCATGGGGCTGACCGCCGATCCGGGGAAAATCATCGGCGGTACCGTGACCTTCAACGGTCATGAGATCGAAAAGCTGACGGAAAAAGACCTCCGGAAGATCCGCGGCAAAGAGGTCTCTATCATCTTTCAGGATCCCATGACCTCTCTGAACCCGGTGTACACCATCGGATCCCAGATCGAGGAAGTGATCCTGCTCCATACGGACAAAACCAAAACCGAGGCACGGGAACGCGCGACGGAGCTGCTCCGCCTCGTGGGGATCAACGAGCCGGAGAAACGGATCCGGCAGTATCCCCACGAGCTGTCCGGCGGCATGCGGCAGAGAGTCATGATTGCCATTGCTCTGGCCTGCGAACCCAAGCTGCTCATCGCGGACGAACCGACGACGGCTCTTGACGTCACAATCCAGGCGCAGATCCTCGATCTGATCAATGAGCTGAGAAACAAGCTGAATATGGCGGTGATCCTCATCACGCACGACCTTGGGATCGTATCCTCCATGTGCGACCGGATCGCGGTCATGTATGCCGGAAAGGTCGTGGAATGCGGCACGACGGACGATATTTTCTACAAACCGCAGCACGAATACACTAAGGGGCTTCTGCGGAGCGTCCCCAACATCAATGACATCGAGCCCAAACGGCTGATTGCGATCGAAGGTACGCCCGTGGATTTGTTGAATCCGCCGGCAGGCTGTCCGTTCGCGCCGCGGTGTCCCTCCTGCATGAAAATCTGTCTGCGGGAAATGCCCCCGTATCACAGACACAGCGATCTTCACACCTCCGCCTGCTGGCTCTACGAAAAAGCGGAGATGGAAGGCAGCGGAAAGGAGAAAGACGAATGACAGGCTCCGACAACCTCGTACAGGTTCAGAATCTGAAGCAGTATTTCCCAGTCACGGGCGGCGGGCTCTTCCGGAAGAACTGGGTCAGGGCCGTGGACGATGTGTCGTTCTCCATCCCGCGGGGATCCACGCTCGGCCTCGTCGGCGAGTCGGGCTGCGGCAAGACCACAACCGGACGGACGCTTCTGCGCCTGTACGAAC
>CACWLT010000277.1 GCA_902761695.1 uncultured Ruminococcus sp. | reverse complement strand
GATGCTGTCCTTTTTCTCCGCTCTGGTCGGAACGGTCCTGACGCCGGCCATGCTGTTCGCCGCCTCAGCGGGAATCCTTGCGACCGCGGGCATCCGTCAGGTTTTCGATCTGCGTCCCCTTTTCCGGGGAAAAGAACAAAGGAAGGCTGGAACCTCCCCCTTCACCGCCCTTTCCCTGGCGCTGGCCGGAACACTGGGCGTCGGCAACATCACGGGGGTGGCCTCGGCCATGACGGCGGGAGGACCGGGGGCGGTATTCTGGATGTGGATAGGAGCGCTGGCGGCCGTCCCGGTAAAATATGCCGAGGTGCGTCTGGCGGTTCGGTACCGGGAGAGGACGTCCGAGGGCTGGCGGGGCGGGGCTATGTATGTGATCCGGGACGGATTCGGAGGGACCAGAGCTGCCTGTTGGCTGGCCGCCCTTTTCGCCGTCCTCTGCGCCGCCAATGCCCTGGTGACCGGCAATCTCATCCAGTCGAACGCCGCGGTCAGCCTGCTGCCTCAGGACCGCCGGATGCTGTGGGGCCTTCTGCTCTCCATGCTTGTTGCCCTGTCCGTCTGCTTCGGGACGCGCCATATCGAGCGTGTGGCCGCCCGCCTGATGCCCGCCCTGACCGCCTTTTACATCACGGTCTGTTTTCTGGCCATCCTGCCCCGCGCCGCCATGCTCCCCGGGATCCTGTCGACGATTGTCCGCGCCGCCTTTTCGGTCCGGGCATTCGGCGGGGGAATGCTGGGCTTCTCCATGCGGGAGGCGCTCCGTTTCGGGATCATGCGGGGGATCTTCTCCAACGAGGCGGGCTGCGGCACCTCCCCCACGGCTCACGCGGCGGCGGACACCGATTCGGAGCACAATCAGGCTCTGCTGGGCGTCTGCGAGGTGATCTTCGACACGCTGATCCTCTGCACCCTTTCCGCCCTGGTGTTATTGACGGCGGACGAGGTCGGCGGGGTCATCCCGTGGCACGGATCGGGAGACGCCGCTCCCGTGGTCATGGACGCCTTCCGGCTGCTCTGCGGTTCCCGGCTGTCGGCAGGTGTCCGGATCGCGACGGTTTTGTTCGCCTACGCCAGCATCATCGCCCAGATCTACTACGGCCTGACCGCAGTGGGATTTCTGTCGGAGAAAAAAACGGCCGGGAGACTGTTCCTCGCCCTGTCGGTGCTGATGCCCCTTTTCGGCGCGGCGGTGTCTCCCGGTGTGATGTGGCTGGCCGCGGATCTCCTTCTGGGATCCATGACCGTTCTCAACTGCGCGGTTCTTCTTCTTTTGCGCGGAAATCTGCGTCCATTCCCTCCCCGTTCCCCGTATTCGCGGCCAGCAGCTTGTTCAGCACGGCCAGCACGCCGGAGAGATGGAACGCGCCCCTGATCCCGTATTTCGGCAGGGACAGGAAGAGTTTGTCGTGGGCCGAGGTGCGGGGATCGTACTTCTCCAGATAGATCCGGATGTTTATGTCGATGGCCCGGTCGTAATCCTCGCCGCCCCCCGGCAGACGGGTGTAGCGGACTCTGGCCCAGAGACGGCGGGCATTCTCCCAGCGCTTGCGATTGATGGCATATCCCTTTGCGTAAAGCTCGCTCATGGGTCGATCCCGCATGACAAGGGCCGCCCGGTCGGGATCCGGCTCCGTCCGCAGAGCGGTTCCGATATTGTAGAGAAGGCTTTCCGACAGGATCTGTGCGTCCTCCGTACTGACGTTGGTGGATTCTCCACCGGTTTTGTAGCCGATGACCTCCGAGAGGGCCTTGAGAAGATCTCCCCGGATGCGCTCCGTGTCCGCCTCCGTCATGATGCCGGACCGCACCGCCTCTTCCGCCAGGGACTGGGCATAGTTTTCCCGGTCCAGTCTGTCCGGATCGATCCGGCGCCGTGCCGTCAGTTCCCGTTCATTCATGATCGCCGCCTCCCGCCTCATTGCCGCCCGCCATCCGGTCAAGGAAGGCGTCCAGCGCGTCCATATCCTCCGCATCGTTTCCGCCGCCGAGCAGGGAGGCCATGAACGCGTCCTCATCCTCGGTAAAGCCCGCGAAATCGTCGCCATAAGCCTCTCCCACGGACAGGGACGCCCCGCCAGGCAGCTCCAGCGTCTGAGGGGACCCCGGAACGGAAGCAGCGTCGTCCTCCCCGGATCGGTTCTTTCTTCCGCGTCCCGTCAAGCGGCCGAGGCTGAAGTAGTCTCTCGCAGCCGAACGACTTCCGGCATTGCCGCTGACGGTCCTTTCCGCGCCGTTCAGGGGATGCGCGGGGGCGTCCTCCTCCAGCACCTCGTCCGTGACCTCGTCGTACAGAGATTCGTCCTCCCCGTTTTCATACCCGGCCGCGAAGGGATCTTCCTCCGGGAAGTCGTCAAAGATATCCATCTCCGCAGTCTCGTCCCGGGCGATCTCCTCCGCCGCTCCGCCCGTATAGTCCTCCTCGCCGTCGGTCTGCGCGCTGTAGGTGTCGTCCAGCAGATTATCCGGCGTTCTGCGTCCGAAATCGGCGGGATCCATGGCGTCCTCGTCTCCGTAGTACCGGTCGTAGGCCTTGCCCATGTTGACCTTCCGGATGATCCGCTCGACCTCCTTCTGCTCAAAGCGGTCCACGGAGCCCCGGCAGTAGAGCTCAAACCGGATGAACATCTCCTCCACCAGAGCCGTGTCGCTGATCCGATCCTCCGTCTCTGCCTTTATAAAATAGAAGTAATATGTAATTTCATTGAGGACGTCCGCCCAGCTGCCTCTGTCCAGATACCGGGAGTCCGCGAACCGGTTCATGATCTTGCGCATGACCTCGGTGCCGAATTCGATCCTGTCGTTCTCCTTCAGCGCGCGGATCCGGGTTTCGGACAGCTCCCGCGCCTCCTCCTGCGTCAGCGTGAGACCGCGTTCCCAGGTGATATCGTTCAGCGCCAGCAGCTCCGCCGTCACCGGCTGCGGGGACAAACGCTCGATCGGGATCAGTCCGTTCATATGCGCACCGCCTTTCCAAAGGATATTTTTACTGCGACAGCAATTCTAACACTGGTTTTCAAACGTGCAGCTGCCTGAACCCTTTCTCCGCCCGGGGTTCAGGCAGCGGATACCAATTCCGTCCAGCTTTTGTTTGTTGGCGGAGCAATAAAAAGCACTTGACAAACCAGAATGCGCGTGGTATAATAATACTGTAAAAGTATGCGGCAGCACAATAATCCGGTCGTTTCATTTTATTATATCACTTGCAGCGATCCCTGTCAAGTGTTTTTTTATACCTCCCGGCGGAGCGGACAGGCGCTCACTCCTTGACCGGCGAGGCTTCCAGCATCTTGATGAGAATGCCCTTTTCGGAGAAATTCCGTTCGTATTCCGTCATGATGTTGTCCGCCGCCCGCTCGGAGCCGTGCAGATCCCCGGTCTGCCAGAGGATGCGGAAACCGTTTTCCGGCAGCGTCTCCAGCGAGTAGTCGAACAGCCCGTCGTTGTCCGTCTTGAACCGAAAGACGCCGTCCGGCTTCAGAATGCGGCGGTACTCTGCCAGAAATCCCGGACTGGTCAGCCTTTTTTTGTGATCCCCCTTCCCGGGCCACGGATCGCTGAAATTGGCCAGGATGGCGGAGACGGAATTGTCCGGGAGACGGGCAGCGAAATCAGCGGCGTCCGCCACGAGAAAGCGCACGTTGCCCCGCATGTCCACGGGGATATCCCAGACCGCGCCGTCCTTGTACAGGGTACCGTCCGGGGCAAGCCAGCCGCCGTTCTGTCCCATGTCTCCCAGTCCACGGCTCCGGGCGTACTTCTCCATGGCCACCACGCAGACGTCCGCGATTCGTTCCAGGGCGATGTAGGCGGTCTCCGGATGCAGGAGGGACAGCTTCGTGATGAATTCTCCCTTGCCGCATCCCACCTCCAGCACCAGCGGCCGGTCCGGGCCGAACACCTCGCCGGGCAGAACCGCCGCCCCCTCCCGATCCGGGTACAGCAGGGCGGACAACGCGAGAAGTCTTTCACTTCCGTGCCGTTTTTTTCTCATTCGCATATTGATTATTGCTCCGTTTTTTGATAGAATATAGAGGAACCGTTCTTTGTGCTCCCGTCAGGACATTATAGCACACGGAAGG
>CACWLT010000276.1 GCA_902761695.1 uncultured Ruminococcus sp. | reverse complement strand
TGCGCGATCACATGCTCCGGTGTGTCGGCGGCGTGCAGCACCGCCATACAGACCTCTTCCGTCAGATCCGGGTGCGGGAGCTGACCAACCTCCTGAGGCGTCAGCTCCGTCCCGTCCCAGCTTACCCGGGAGATGGAGGTATGGAGCAGCTTTTTGCGCTGACCGGTGATGCTGTCGATGGCGGACTTGTGACTGACCACCACGATGTCGCCCTCGGTTTCGTCCAGACATCGGCGCAGCGCGGCGCGCATCCTCCTGCCGACGGAGACCATGTCCTCGGCGTCCTCCGGCCAGATGGCGGGGTCTTTTTCCCTTGCGGCATAGAGCTCCGGATACCGCACCATAATCTCGTCAAAGGAGAGCCCGTCCCAGACGCCCATATCCTGCTCTTCCAGGCCTTCCCGGATCATCGGCTCGGGACAGAGGGGCCGGGCGGTGTCGACGGCGCGGGAGAGGTAACTGCAGAAAACGGGCTTGACCGTCAGGATCGAAACAAAGGGAAACTGTCCGAGGACAATCACCGTTACGGGAAGGAAGGAAACGAAAGGAGCGGAAGGAAATGGATAAGAACAAGGTTTATGTGGTTGTGACCGCCCGCTTTACGGTAGACGGGAGGATGTATCCCATATCCCTTACCTGGGAGGACGGGCGGACATTTGAGATTGATAAGGTCTTAAGGTGTGAAAGATGCGCCAGCAGAAAAGCCGGGGGCGCGGGGATCCTTTATACCTGTATGATAAGAGGGAGGGAGAGCCGCCTTTTCTACGAAGAGAACTACAGGTGGTTTATGGAAAGGAAGGGCGCTTGAGCAAATTCGCGGGGAACAAAAAGATTTCCGGTTACGGGCGGGTGCGCATCGCTTTCCCTTTACGGCCGGCCGGTAACCGGCGGTGCTTTTTTCGGCACTGTCCGCAGGCGAGACATCCCCGCATGGGCACGCTGCCGGCCTGGAGCAGCTCCGTTTCCACGCCCTCCCGGTGGAAGACGCGGATCATTTCGTCAAGGGCCAGGGCGGTGCATCCGTTTCGATGCGGGCTTCCGTTTACAAGCAGTACTTTTGCCATTCCGGATTTCCTTTCTTTACTCTGCGTACGCTGCTCAGGCGCGGTCGCTCTGGCGGACGGCGATGTAGCCGAGGAGGCCGCCCCAGTGGTAGAAGTTATTGCTGTTCTTCACGTCGCAGCCCTCGCCGGTGGTGCCGTTGTAGTTTTCATGGACATGGCCGTGCTCCTCCCATTCCTTCAGCAGGAGCTTCCGGGAGGACTCTGCCAGGGCCGCCATTTCCGGCTCCATGCCCGCCTCGGTCAGGGCTTCGTAAACCAGATAGTTCATGGGTGCCCATATGCGTCCGCGCCAGTAGTCCTGATCCGGATAGGCGGGGTCGCGGCGGGAGATGGAGGGCAGCATGTATTCCCCGCCCAGCTCCTCGGGATCAAGGAGGTATTTCTCCCCCATGGACTTCTTCTGCTCCGCCGTGACCCGGGAGGAGAAGAGACTGTAAAGGTTGGTGGGGGAGATGCGGTGGGAGAATTTCCCTGTCACGGCGTCCCGGTTCTCGTAAATGCCGGTGTCGGGGTTCCAGAGGGTCGCCATGGCCGCCTCCGCCTCCTCCATACGGGCGCGCAGAACGGGAACGGCGTCCTTCTCCCCGGCGATTTCGGCCAGGCGGATCAGGCAGCGGCAGTCCTCGATGTACAGGCCCGTCAGCCCCACGTCGGAGAGCAGCATGAGGCCCCGCGCGGGATCGAAGGGCGCGCCGTCATACATGGGGGAGTTGTCCAGGCCGGATTCAAATTTCGCTCCCTGGAGGTTGCCGGTGTCGTGGGTCTCGAAATACCGTCCGTTCCGGGGGGTATAGGAGACGGAGCCCCAGGCCATGGTCCCGTCCGGCAGGGTGCGGTTTTCGCGGAACCAGGTGTTCCAGCGGTAGAGGCTGGGGAAAAGCTCCTTTACGGCCCAGTCGTCCCCGAAGCGCTCCCAGAGGCGCAGCACCACCAGGGATCCCACGGGCGGCTGGGAACGGTCCCGGCTCTTGATGTCGTCGGAGGATCCGAAATTGGGGATGAAGCCCTCCTCCGTCACCTCGTTCGTGATGGCAAAGGCATTGAGCCAGGCAAGCTCACGGCTCCCGAACTGGCTCATGAGGGCGGCGAAATAGGTATCCCAGTCGAAGAGGACGTATCCGCCCCACCCCTCGCTCCAGCTGCGGCTGACGGGAGAGCAGATCCGGTCGTGCTCCGGCTCGTAGATGGTATCCCAGGCGAGACAGCTCCGCATAGCCTGATAGGCTCCCGCGTTCTCTCCCCAGGCCTCCTCCTCCGCCAGAACCCGCGCCTTGGCCCGGTCCAGCATCTCCCGGACCTGGGAGACGGAGGCGGGGGCGGTGGACACGGCGGCGGGCCTTGCCAGGGAAATACTCACGGAGGGGACGATGCCGGCTGGTGGAACGTAACCGCTCTCCTCGGCGTCGGTATACACCCGGATTTCACCCCCATCCGGGAATGACGCGCCGAGCTGTCCGTTCCGCTTGAAAACGGTGCCCTCCTTTCCCCACAGGAGGGATGCCTCCACGATCATGACGGGATCCCTGACGGCTTTTCCCGACGGGGTCACGAGGATATACTGCTCCCCGTTCTGCGCGGTGCTTTCCACGGCCACCGATACGCCGCCCAGCCGGAAGGTCAGGCTGGTGTAGGTTCCGTCCCAGCTGCGGGAGCCGGGTCGGAGGCCGCAGTCCCCCACCTTCAGGTTCCGGATCAGGCGGGCGTCCGCGTAATCCCGGAAGCACAGGCCGATGGCAAAGCCGCAGGGCAGAAGGGCGTGGGTAGTCATGGAAGGGGAGAACCAGGTATTCCAGCCCCGGTTGGCCACCTGTCTCAGTTCTTCGTAGGTCATGCTGAAAATCCTCCCGATTGTCCGATGGATGGAGACGGCTGTCCGCTCCGCTTACGACATTATACAATGCGGGGCGGGTCTCTGTCAAGCCGGAGGAGGCAGAGGAAGCGGGGCAAATTTTCGTCGATTTTTTCGCAAAACCCCATTGACAAACAATTGTTAGTGTGTTATAATATAATTGTTAATCTTTCGGAGAGGTGTGTGCGGGTGCGCGTATGAACATGGACGCTGTTTTTTCGTTTCTTTTGACGGAGGGGGTCAGCCTGCTCCGGGGGATCCTTATCCTCGTCGTCGGGCTGTTTGTGATCCACTGGCTGAACCGGCTGCTGGCGAAATCCGGGCGGATGGGGAGGCTTGAGCCCTCGGTGAAGAGCTTTATTCTCAATCTGATCCGGCTGGTGCTGACGGTGATTGTAGTGCTGACGGCGGCCGGGGCCATGGGGGTGCCGCTGACCTCCATCGTCACGCTGTTCGCCTCGGCGGGAGTGGCAGTCAGTCTGGCCATGCAGGGGGCGCTGGGCAATCTGGTGGGGGGACTGACGCTTCTGATCCTGAAGCCCATTCAGGCGGGGGAATTCGTGAAAATCGGGGACTACGAGGGCACGGTGCGGTCCATCGGGGCGTTTTACACGGAGCTGGTGACCTTCGACAACCGGCGCATCAGCCTCCCCAACGGCACCCTGACCAACACCGCCGTGGTCAACTACAGCCGGGAGGGGACCCGCCGCGTGGACGTGACCTACTCCGTCAGCTACGGGACGGACACGGATCTGGTCTACGACACCCTGAAGGGGCTGGCCTCCGAAAACGGTGCCGTGCTCACGGATCCCGCGCCTTCCGTGGTGCTCCAGACCTGCGCCGACAGCAGCGTGAACTTCACCGTCCGGGTATGGGTGAGGGCCGAGGATTACTGGAGCGTCTACTACTGGCTGATGGACGCGGGAAAACGGGCTCTGGACCGGGCGGGGATCGAGATTCCCTTCCCGCAGATGGACGTGCACATCCGGTGAGGTTTTTTCCTTCGGATACGAAGATTCGGGCTTGACAACGACCCCGGGTGAATGCTATAATAAATCAACAAATTCAACCCCGGCGGAACTCCGTTTTCCGTCAGATTGGAGAAAAGATGAAATCCGTCCCGAAGCTGACCGCTCTGCTTCTCTCCGCCCTGCTGGGGAGGAGGCAGCGGAGGAAGCGGCATACATTTCCGACGATCTGCCCAGCCCGGATTACGAAGGCTACGATTTCCGCATTCTCTCCTGCTACTTCTATGACAAGGAGCTGGCCACCTACATCACCTACGACGAGATCACGGGGGATCCGGTGAACGACGTGCTCTACGCATCCCGGGACAACATCCAGAACCGGTTCAACATCGGGGTCCGCTGGGTGGAGACCGGGGACACCACAGCCGGGCGCGACGCCGTCAAAAAGGCCGTGACCGCCGGGGACGACGCCTTCGACATCCTCATCGGCCACGACACCAACACCTTCGGACTTGGCAAGGACGGATACCTCTACAACCTGATGGCGGTGGAGCAGTTCAACTTCGACAAACCCTGGTGGCCGAAGAACACGGTGGAATCCCTCCGGATCGGGGACAAGATGTACGCGGCCTCAAGCTATCTTTCCTACTGCGGCCTGCACTGGACGCGGGTCATCACCTTCAACAAAGACTGGGCG
>CACWLT010000275.1 GCA_902761695.1 uncultured Ruminococcus sp. | reverse complement strand
GACGGTCATCAGATACCGCCACGCCGTTTTCCGTCACGACCCGGACGTTTCCGATCTTCGTTCTCATAGCGTTTCGGGAACCGTCTCGGCGCCGCCCGATTCCATGGAGCGGATCAGGGCGTCGATGATGAAGACGGGATACACCAGCTCCTCGGGGGTCTGGCGCACCTTCCCCTCCCGGAGCATGTCCGCCAGCTCGCAGAGCTCCGGCAGGAAGTATTCCCCGCCCAGATCGATCTTTTCACAGGCGACGCCGTATCCGCCGAGGTAGACCGTGATGGAATACCCCGTCCCGAAATAGGCCGTCACGTCAAAGGCCGGATAATGGAACACCGCCCCGACGCCGTCCCCCTTCCGCTTCGCCTCCACGGACACGATATCCTGTCCGAAGACCTCCGTCACCATCTGCGTGAGATGCTGGGAGTAGAACCAGAAGTTGCCGTAGTCGTTGACAAGGTTCACCGGAGCCGTCACGTGTCCCCCGGTGACCGCCGCGCCCTTCTCCCGGACCAGCTTTTTCATCCTCACCGTTCCCTCCGCTCCGGCCAGGGACGAGCCGCCGCAGAGCAGCAGGTTCTTCTCATGGGCCAGCCGCACCAGCTCCCGGGCGTCGGCGACGGAGGCCGTGATGGGCTTGTCGATCCAGAGCTTCGCCCCATCATGGATATAGGGCATGGCATAGGGCAGGTGCAGTCCCCCATGGCGGGCGGTGATCATGACGGCGTCCACCTTCCCCGCGAAATCCGCCGCGTTGGTCGTGGTGACAGGGACGTCGTACTTGTCCGTGACGGCTTTGTTCGACGCCTCATCCCCGGCCACGCCGACGAGGGCGATATCCGGGAACCGCTTTTCCCCTTCCTTCGGAGCCAGCACGGAGGCAAAGCCCGCGCAGTGGCTGTTTTCACTGCCTAAAATGGCGATTTTGAACATAAGTCCGTCCTCCGTTTTCCGTCACCGGTCCGAGACCAGCGGGTTCTGGGCGTGCACCAGCTCCATGATGCGGATCTGCTGGATCAGCTTCTCCGGCTTGATGAGGAGCTCTGCACCTTCCGTCAGATGCCTGTAGAGATTGTCGTAGAACACCCGCGGACCGGCGTCGAAGGCGCTGCCCTTCAGATCCTCCTCAAACTCATGCCAGTTCAGCTTCTCCGAGCAGTAAGCCGGGGAGAGGCCGTCCGCGCCGCAGATGGGCTCCAGCGTGAAGGCCGGCATGGGGCAGTCGTCGAAGTACTTCCAGCGAATCTTCGAGGTGGTGGCGGAGAGGGAACCCTTTTGCCCCGAAATACGGTAGGTGAAGTCGCTGTAGGCGTCCGAGGGCGGCGCCGTCAGGATCACCTTGGCGTAGTCCTCCGCGTCCCCGGCGGAATTGATCCGGCGCAGCTGGGAGAACACCGTCGGCATGCCGTCGTAATCCAGAAGCGTCAGGGCCTGGTCCAGCGGATGGGGCCCCGTGTTCTGCAGGCATCCGCCGTAGTACCGGAGGCAGGTCTGCCAGTCCCACCGGCGGGAGAAGCCCGAGAACCGGATAGTGATCTGCTGCAGCTCACCCAAAAGGCCCGTGCCGATGATCTCCCGGATCCGCACGAAATACGGCGCGACTCTCGACTGCTGGAACACCGTCAGAGTAACCCCCGCCTCCTCAGCGCACCGGATCATCTGCTCGCACTCCATGGCGTACTTCGAAAAAGGCTTCTCGCTCACCACGTTCTTCCCGGCCTTCAGCGCGTCCATGGTGACGGGAAAATGGAAGTGGGAGAAGGTGGAGTTCACCACCACGTCAATGTCGTCCCGGGCCAGCAGATCCCGGTAATCCTCGTATACCGCGCACCCGGGGTATTCCGCCTTCGCCCGCTCCCGTCTCGCCTCGATGAGATCGGAAACCGCCGCCACCTCGTAGTGCTCCTGCCCGGCCTCCGTGCGGAAGAAGGCACCGTGGATGTCCCGGCCGCTTCTTCCCTGTCCGATGATGCCGACTCTCAGCTTTTTCATGCGTTTCCTCCTTTTATTTTTCCCATGAACCGAAGCCCTCCGCCAGAAGCCGCGCGCTGTCCCGGTCGCAGTACATGACCGCGTGGGGATGGCGCCGCATGATGGCAGCCGGGCAGTTTTCCGAAATATCCTCCGTCATGGTCCGCCATACCGCCTCCGCCTTGGTGGGCGCGGGGACGGAGCAGAACATGGCCGCCGCTTTCGTCAGGGCGGGAACCGTCAGGGTCAGGGCGTGGGTAGGCACCGCCGCGATGTCCGGGAAGCACCCATCGTGAACCTGCTGCATCCGGCAGACCTCGTCCAGCGGCACCACCTTCACAAGGGCGGGATCCTCGAAATCCGCCACCCCCGGGTCGTTGAAGGCGATGTGCCCGTTCTCCCCGATCCCCAGCACCGTGATGTCGACGGGATGCACTTCAAGCAGCGCGGAATACCTCCCGATTTCCGCCGCAGCGTCGTTTGACGGATCGATGAGATTCACGGATTTTAAGGGAACCAGCCCGAAGATGTGCTCCTTCAGGTACGTCCCGAAGCTCTGGGGCGCGCCGGGCTCCAGTCCCACGTATTCGTCCATGTGGAAGGCGTTTACCCGGCTCCAGTCCACGTCCTCCTTCACCAGCGCCGCCAGGGTCTCGTTCTGGGAGGGGGCCGCCGCGAAGATCATGTTGATCTCGTCCTTTTCCTCCAGCTGCCGCCGCATCTCCTCCGCGATGTCCCGCGCCGCCGCCGCGCCCATATGCGCCCTCGTCTCGTGCGCCCACAGCCGCAGGGCGTCCTTTTTGTACAGCGTCACACGTTCCCATGTCATATCCGTTCACCTCGTTCCCGTAAATGCGATCCCGGCGAATCCGAATGGCTCGATCCGGGACAGGCGGACCGTTCTTCCGTCGACTGTACCCGTGCAGTTCACGTACCGCACCTCCTCCGGATCGGCGTCCAGCTCGACCACCGGCTCCTCCACGGCGTCCGGAAAGAGATTCCACAGCCCGACCTGCCCCGAATAATGCCCGTCCGGCATCCGGCGGTATGTCGTAATCATGTAAAGATCGGGATTTCCCGCGCAGTCCGCCGGGAACCGGATCCCTTCGGGATAGGCCTCCCCGATCCAGCGGCCCTGCTCCATCAGCTCCCGGTGCCGCTCGTAGCTCCGGAAATACGTGCTCCCCGTGTCGGCGGAGGACGCGATGATCGGGTAGACAAGGAACCGTCCGCCGTCCTTGTTTTCATACCGGAACGCCGCGGGAGAACCGTCGGAGAACCTTGTCAGCACCTCGGCCCCCTCCTTCGGCACGATCCGCCGGTAGACATGACCGGAGAAAGGCACGATCTCGCCGGTCTCGAGGAAGGTCTCCGGGGATTTCGCGCCCATGTGCTCCCCGACGCTCTCCACGCCTACATCCCAACCCATCCCGGTCAGAATCCGAGCGGCCTCCGCGTCCAGCACCGCGCCGTATTCGACTCTGTGCCATCTCGATCCCACAAGCCGCGCGTTCTCCCCGAAGACCACCGGCACCCCGGCGTCATAGGAAACCGGCACGCATGCCCCGCAGAGATACCTTGTCGCGATCCCGCGGAAATCCTCGTAGGACAGTCGGTCCGCTTCCTCCGGGGACAGTCCCTCGCCGAAATCCATGTGCCGGAACAGATCCGCCGCCTCCAGGGGAACGAAGCCGACCTGCGCGCCCCGGGGGAATAACCCCTCGATCTCCCGGCCCAGTGCGGCGTTCTTCACGTGCCGGTCGATGTAGCCGTGCTCGTAACGCGGGGAGGAGGTGTAGTCCATCATGTATTTCATGGCCCCGGTGAACTGCCGGTCCGCCCGAGCGATCTGATCCGCGCATTCCAGATAAGCCGACGGGCAGACGAAGCGCGGCCTCGGGTAGACGTCGCCCTCCAGAAGAATTTCCGCGTCCCGCTCGTCCCGCCAAAGCTCCGCCATGTGAGCCTGCCTGCGCTCCAGCGTCATAACGGCGGCAAGGTCGGCCCCGTTCTTCGCCCAGTACGGCGCGCCGATGAGTCTCACCCACGGACGGGTCTTCCCCGCCAGCGCGTCTGCAATCTGCATGAAGTCCGCGCCTTCCTTGCCGACAACCGAAGGAGCCGTGCAGATCCCCACCCGGCATTCGGGATTCACTTCATCCACCGATTCCCGGATCTCCCGGGCCAGCCGAAGCATGTCCCCGCCCATGAGAGAACGCCACAAATCCCGGTACCGGCTCGGTCCTCCCGTAAAGGTCCGCCGGATGATCTCCTCCCGTCCGAGTTCCTCCCCGGCCAGCGCGGAATACCGCTTCACGTGATCCGGACACATGCACCCGGAATAGATCCCGGCTCCGTGGGCGTTCATGCGCCAGTCGTCGTCCAGCACGATGAGGCTTGTCCCGGCTTTTGCCGCGTTGGCCGCCCATGCCGTCACATCGGCGCGGAAGGTCTCGTCGGCGCAGCAGAAGCCCCCGTTGGCCTCCTGTCCCAGAATGTTAACGAAGGGCTGATAGACGTAATCCCCCCGTCCGGCGCCCATGCCGTGGCCCATGGTCTCTCCGAGCCAGACGCCCACCTCCAGCCCCGCGGCCTCGTACCGGGGGATCAGCTCCCGCAGAACGTCCATGAAGGCGTCCGTATCGATGCGGAATCCGCTCTCCGTCCTCTTCATGGACCGGGGCAGGGCCAGGAGTACCCGGTCGGCTCCGGCGCGCTTCAGCTCGGCTAAGGTCTCATCCGCCTGAAAGCCCGCCCGGATCATCACCGGTATGGTCACAGTGTACATATTTTCCCCTCCGCATGGGATGTCTTTGCCTGATTATACCATATTTTCCCTCGTCTGAGAAGTCCTTTCCGGCAAAAAACGGAAAAGAAAAAGGAGCCCTCCGTCCCGCTTTGTGAGATGAAGAGCTCCGGATTTCATACCAGCCTGGACTTTCCCAGATCCGCCCGCAGATAGTAGATCAGCGTCACGGCGGAACAGACGATCCACCCGGCGGGATACCCCATGGCGATGGGGATGATGGTGTTGCTGATGTAGTTCGCCATGATGTAGAGGTAAATCTGCCTAAAGACCACGAAGGAGCAGAGCATGATGATCATGGGCGCGCGGCTGTTCCCGGCTCCCCGGAGAGCGCCCGAGCAGACCTGATTGACGATGCAGACAATGTAGAAGGGCGAGATCCGCCGCAGCAGCATGGAGCCGTAGCGCACCACCTCGGGCTCGTCGTTGAAGAAGGCCACCGTGTAGGGCGCGGCCAGGATCACCGGGATCATGACGATGATCGTGGAGAGAGCCGCCATGCCCAGCGCCACCGTGACGCCCTGTCTGGCCCGCTTCACCTGCTTCTTGCCGAGGTTCTGCCCCACGAAGGTGGTGGAGGCCAGGGCGATGGACTGCATGGGCATGAACAGCAGGGCGTCCACCTTGTTGTAGGCCGTCCAGCCCGCCATAGCGTCGGAGCCGAAATAGTTGATGTAC
>CACWLT010000274.1 GCA_902761695.1 uncultured Ruminococcus sp. | reverse complement strand
TGCTCTCCACCTCGATGAGATAGTCCGCATTGTCTTCCCCGAACCGCTCCGCGTATTCCAGCCATTTCCGCCGCTTCATGTCGTCGCTGTCGAAGAGCCGCGCGCTCTGCTCGATCCAGCCGCTGTTGAGCCAGTAGGCCCCCTTCGCCTCGCTGAACTCCTTCAGATACCTCTCCTGCGACCCCATGAAGAGGGCGATGCAGTCGTCCACGCGGGGAATCACCAGGGGGATGTCCCGGCACCGCAGCCCCGCCACGGCCTTGGAGCAGAGCCCGTAGCCCAGCACGATAAAGTCTGGCCTGTGCTCCAGCTCTCCCGTTTCCAGCTGTTCGTACAGCTCGTCCAGAGCGCCCGTGAGACGGCAGCGGAGCTTGTCCGGGGTGTTGTGCAGGCCGCGTCCGACCCAGGTGAGCTCGATCTGGTTGTCGCTCTTCGCCGCCAGAAAACTGAGCTCCCTCGTGAAAATGCGGCAGGCAATGATGTGAATGCGCATGACTGACCTCCGTGAGGATAAATTGGGGGAATCGAATCGGAAAGGATGTCAGCCCTCGCTCCTCCCGCCGCGCTCCCTTGCCCACGCCTCGTCCGCCAGAGCGGTGAAGCGTTTGATGACGGCAATTT
Organism: uncultured Ruminococcus sp.; assembly: GCA_902761695.1. Lineage (GTDB taxonomy): Bacteria > Bacillota > Clostridia > Oscillospirales > CAG-272 > UMGS1696. Next base: position 3,517 of record CACWLT010000274.1, on the reverse strand, counting down.
CGTTCGGATCGTAGGGATGGCCGTTGAAGCGGAACAGGTCGTGCTGCCAGCCGGTGAGGTCCAGCCGCCCGTTTTTGAAATCCTCTCTGAGGAAATACCCGCCCCAGGGCTCGTAGGTCTGGGAATACCCCTGCATCAGCCCCCAGCTGTAGGAGCCGATCTTCTCCAGCCAGAACAGGGGGAAGATCTCCTCAATCCGGTTGCCCTCGTAGCGGTTCAGCCATTCGTTGTTGATGAGGGGCCGTCCGTACAGGCGCTTCAGCCGCTCGATGAGGACAGTCATGTTCTGGAAGGAGCCGTAGCAGTGGAAGGTGACCACGTCGGAGAGCTCCATGGCCCGCCGCTCGATCTCGGAATTCTCAAACCGCCCCCAGCCGTCCGCCGTCAGGGGCTGCTTCACGCCCTTCGACCGCAGGATGGCGAAGAAGGTCTCCATGGCGCGCATGCTCATGCTCCCCCGGTTGGAATTGCCCGGCTCGTTCCACACGTCCCAGATCAGGAGCCGGTCGTCCTGCCCGTATTTTTCCGCCAGCTCGGAAACCATGTTGTAATAATCCCGCTCGTAAGCCGGATCGTCCAGAAGCATATAGCCCGGTTCCCGGTAGTCGCCGGTGTGGGGCCCCTGCCGGATGCCGCTGTGCCACCCCCAGTCCACGGGCTGCTCGCCGAAGACCACCGGCTTGAAGCGGCTCTTCGGGACGGTGCAGTCGTTGCCGAGGCAGAGCATGACCGAGATCCCGTGCCGCTCCGCCGAGGCCAGATAGTCCTCCAGATTTTTCATGAAGGCGTCGTGCTCGATTTGCCAGACCTCGAACTGGATGATGGCCCGGACGGCGTTGAAGCCGATGCTCTCCGCCAGGGCGAACTCCGCCTCGATCTGCTCCGCCACCGCCTCATGGCCCCATTCCTGCCACATGGCGATCCGGTTGACGCAATTGGAGGGATAGCCGCTCCATCCCCGGATCCAGGGCTGCTTTTCGTACCAGGCCCATGCCTGATCCTTTGTCCACTGTCCTCTCGCGGCCTCGTCCATGACAAAACTCCTTTCCGTAAGGAAACGCGAAGCGTTTGTTTATCTATTCTATCACAGGCCGGGGAGAATTGCAAGGCCGGGGCGGGGAAGTGTTCTTGCAAATCCGGGGCGGGTATGCTATAATGCGGACATGAATCTATCCGGGAGGAGCGCAGCTTATGAACGCGTCCGTCATCCGCAGAAACGGTCAGCTCATGATCGACATCAACGGGGAGCCGTATCCCGCGCTGGCCTTCAAGTCCTTCCGCCCCAATCCCCGAAACGTGGGGGAGATGCACGCGGCGGGAGTGCGCCTTTTCACCGTGCTGTCAAGCGGGGTCATCTCGGGGCTGGGGATCCCCTATTCCCTCTACGGGGAGAGCTGGATCGGGAACGGCCTTTACGACTTCGAGCCCGTGGACCGGCAGATGGACATGTTCCTCGAGAACGCGCCGGAGGGGTATTTCGCCCCCATGTTCCAAATCGACACCCGGCCCTGGTACCTGGCGGAGCATCCCGGCACGCCCAACTCCTTCACCCACCTGTCCCAGATCGCGGGGGATCCCCGGTTCATCCGGGACGCGGCGGATTATCTCCGGGCCGTGGTGACCCACTGCGAGGAGAAGTACGGGGAGCGGATCTTCGGCTATTTCATGCTGGGGGGCACCACCACGGAATGGTTCTCCGACTTCGACTACGAAGCGCCCCATCCCATGAAGGAGGCCGCGTACCGCCGGTATACCGGGGATGCGGATATCTCCCTGCCCGATACGGATCTTCTGAACCGGGGCGGCGGGGTTTTCCTCGGGGATGATGAAGGGGAGGTGGCCCGGTACCGCCGGTTCCACGCGGAGCTGATTTCATCCCTGATCCTCTCCTGCGCCTCCGCCGTCCGTGAGGTGATCGGGCGGGAGAAGCTTTTGGGCCTGTACTTCGGCTATCTCTACGAGCTGGGCGCGCCCCGGCTTCACAACGCGGGACATCTGGACTACGAGCGGGTGTTCGCCTCGCCGGACATCGACATGATCTCCTCGCCCTCCGCCTACGGGTACCGGAGCCAGACGGACCCCTCCGCCTTCATGGTGCCCCAGAAATCCCTGGACTGCCGGGACAAGCTGTATTTCCTGGAGTTCGACCACCGGACCCACACCACCCCGAAGGAAATCCGGGAGCCGATTTACAGCGAAGGGGGCAATCAGATCTATGACGCCATGAACTTCCCCGGCTCGGACATGGCCTGTAAAACCGAGGCGGAGTCCGTCAACCTCCTGTACCGGGATTTTGTCTTCTGCGAGGCGAACGGCGCGGCCCTCTGGTGGTTCGACATGCTGGACGGCTGGTTCCGCTCCGACGGCATGATGGCGGCGATCAAGCACATGATCGAAATCGACCGGTCCCTCATGGAGGTGGAGCGGCACAGCGTCGCAAGGGTGGCCGTCGTCGCGGAGGGGGAATCCATGTACAGGGTGCGGAAGAGTTCGCCCATCGCCTCCGCCTGCCTCTCCGACTTCCGCCGCATGATGGCCGAGGCCGGCGCGCCCTACGACCTCTATTCCGTCTCCGATCTGGAAAAACCGGTTCTTGCGGATTATGATTTCTACATCTTCCTCAACCAGTACGCGCTGAAAAAGGAGACCCGGGAGCGCATCGATGAAATCCGCCGCCGTCCCGGGAAGACCGTTCTCTGGCTCTACGCCCCGGACTACGCGGCTGACGGGGAAAACGATCCCGAAAGGATCCGCACCGTCACCGGCATCGGCGTCCGGGAACAGGAGGCGGATCCGGGACGGCTGGTCTGGGAGGGGGAGGCGTCCTTCTCCACCGCCGCGCCGCATTTCGTGATCGACGATCCGGCGGCGAAGGTGCTGGCCCGGTTTGAGGACGGATCGGCGGCCGTCGCGGAGACGGTGACGAACGGCTGCCGGAGCGTTTACGCCGCCCTGTACCGCCTGCCCTCCGCCCTGCTGAGGACGCTGTACGAGGGGAGCGGGATCTTCCTCTACAGCCGCAGTCCCCGGGTTTACGCCTATCCCAACAGCGGCTTTACCGGTTTCTACAACGCGGATGACGGGGACGCGGAGGTCTTTCTGCCGCAGGACGGCGCGTACCGGGATCTGATCACCGGGGACCTGTTCCGGGCGGAAAACGGACGCCTCACCCTCCCCGGGCGGAAGATACGCGCCTTCCTTCTTCGGCGGGAGGACGAATGAGGGCCGGATTCCCCGGACGCGGTTGACGGATGAGCGCTTTCCGTGGTATAATAAAGAGACCTTGAAAAATGACGCGGCAGCGGAGAAGGAGAACATCCATGACGAAAAAATGGGACGTATACGTATACGGCGACGTGAACATCGACCTGGTGGTGCCGGGGGTAGATTCTCTCCCCGCGCCGGGGACCGAGGTGGATACGCCGGTGATGGAGACCTTCGTGGGCGGCGGCGCGGCGCTCTTCGCCCTGGGCGTGGCCAAGCTGGGCCTGGTGCCCGTATTCCAGGGCAGCGTGGG
>CACWLT010000273.1 GCA_902761695.1 uncultured Ruminococcus sp. | reverse complement strand
TGCACCAGTGGAAATTATTAAAGTTCTTGCCGAGCAGCTTGCTGCTCTGGGTTTCTTTCAAGAAGCCGCGTTTCCCTTTTAGCTTGAGATTAGTATAAGCAGAAAAAAGGCTGCCGCATCACTCTTCTCTTAAGAAGTTGATGCAGCAGCCCGCATTTTTATAGAGGTCAGCGTCTCCGCCCGCCTTTTCCCCGCTTCGAGAAGATCGACAGGACCACCATGGCGACGACGGAGACGATCACCACCGCCGCGATGATCATGACGGGATCCCCCGTGGGAGGGGCCGTCTCCGGGAAGACCGGCAGCAATCCGCTGATAACGGCCAAGAACAGCAGCGTCAGGTTCATGATGTTTCCCCTCCCTTCGACTTATGCGGATAAAGATCGGCTGTACTCAGAACGGCTTCTTCGGAACGGCGGGATTGCCGTGGGTATAGACCGGCAGCAGCTTGGGAGATACCGTTTCATCCCCGATCCCGGCCTCCTCCCGCTCCTTCAGGAAGGCGTCGATGTGAGAGAGCGTCAGCGTCCCCGCCTCGGTTGACTTCGCCTTCTCGGAAGCGGTCCGTCCGGCGTTGCGCCCGAAGACGATCACGTCCAGCAGGGAGTTGCCCATGAGCCGGTTCCGCCCGTGGATGCCTCCGACGACCTCGCCGGCTGCGTAGAGGTTCTCCACCGCCGTCATGCCGTCCGGGGTGATGTCCAGACCGCCGTTCTGGTAGTGCAGTGTCGGATAGACCAGGATCGGCTCTACCCGGATGTCGATGCCGTACTTGGCGAACATCCGGTGCATGGCCGGGATCCGGGCGAGAATGGTGCCTTCCCCGCCGATCCGCTCGATCATGGGGGTATCCAGCCAGACACCCACGCCGTCGGGAGTCTTCACGCCGTTGCCCCGGTCACCGCATTCCCGAATGATGGAAGCGGCGGACACGTCCCGGGTCTCCAGCGGATGCATGAACACCTCGCCCTTTGCGTTGACCAGCTTGGCCCCCAGGGACCGCACCTTCTCCGTCACCAGCGCGCCGTAGATCTGATCCGGATAGGCCGCGCCCGTGGGATGATACTGGAGGGTGTCCGCGTAGAGCAGCTTCGCCCCGGCCCGGTAGCCCAGGATCAGGCCGTCCGCCGTGGCTCCGTAGTGGTTGGAGGTGGGGAAGCCCTGATAGTGGAGCCGTCCCGCGCCGCCCGTGGCCAGGATAACGGTTTTCGCCCGGGCCACCCGCAGCTCACGGGTCTCCATATTCATCAGCACCGCCCCGGCGCAGCGTCCGTTCTCGTCCAGAATCAGCTCCACCGCCGCCGTGTAGTCGATGACCGGAATGCCCCGGTTCAGCACCTCGTCGCGCAGGGTCCGCATGATTTCGGCTCCCGTGTAGTCCCGCGCCGCGTGCATTCTCTTCCGGGAGGTGCCGCCGCCGTGAGTGGTGATCATGGTGCCGTCGGGCGCCTTGTCGAACTCCACCCCCAGCCGGTTCAGCCACTGGATGGCGTCCGGCGCCTCGTTCACCAGCTTATAGAGCAGCTCCGGCTTCGCGGCGAAATGACCGCCCCCGAAAGCGTCCAGATAGTGCACGGCCGGGCTGTCGTTGGGCTTGTCCGCCGCCTGAATGCCGCCCTCGGCCATCATGGTGTTGGCGTCGCCGATCCGCAGCTTCGTGACGATCATGCAGCGGGCTCCGTTGTTGTCCGCCTCGATGGCCGCCGAGGAACCCGCGCCGCCGCCCCCGATGATCAGCACGTCGGTGTCGTAGTCGATCCTTGAAAGATCCACGTCGGCAGCCGTGATCCGGGGCTTTCCCTGCAGCAGGGCCGCCAGCTCGTGCGGAACCTTGTCGCCCCGGCTGACGCCCATTTTCAGGGTCTCGAATTCCGATTCCTTATAATCCGGATGGTAGGCGGCCAGGAGCGCGTCCTTTTCCTCCGCCGTCATCCGCCTGGGCTCCAGCGCAAGATTGGCGTCCCGGGCGGCTTCCACCTTTTTCATCGATTGAAGGATTTCACCTGTATACATGTCCCGGCTCCTCTCTCATGCCTCGATTTCTCTGTTGTTGTACAGCTCCTTCATCTCCTCCACCGGCTTCTGCATCAGCGCGGAGAGCAGATCCTCGAACTTTCCGTCCCGGATCTCCTGCACCCGCTCGTTCAGGTGGGCGGATTCCGGAGCCAGATAGCGCCCGTTGAGCCGTCTGGCCAGCAGCGCCACCTGGGGATGGGAGATCCCGGCCGGACAGCGGGAGGAGCACACGCCGCACATGACGCAGTCGAAGGATTCCTCCGCGCACTTTGCGAAGTCACCCCGCTGGGCGTAGGCGATGTACTGCATGACGTTCAGCCCCTGGGTGCAGGACTTGGTGCAGGCGTTGCAGCCCACGCAGGCGTAGATCTCCGGGTAGAGCTGCATCATGACGCTCACGTCCGGGGACACCTTCTCCAGCTCAAATCCCTCTTTAATCAGCGGGAAGAAAGGCAGCGTCGCCACGTACATGTTGTTCTCGACCTTCGTCTGACAGGCCAGGCAGACCTTCAGCTCCCGGTCCCCCTTGATGCGGTAGATCGTGGCGCAGGCTCCGCAGAACCCGTTCCGGCAGCCGCAGCCCCGGACGAGCTGGTAGCCCGCGTATTCCATCGCGCCCATGATCGTCAGATTTTCGGGCACGGAGTAGCATTTTCCGAAAAGGAAAACGTCGACAAAGTTTTCCATAGTCTCTCCTGTCTGTCGCGTCAATATTCGTCGGGCAGCTCGCCCAGCTCGTCGTACCGGAACACGGGGCCGTCCTTGCAGACGTACTTTGCGCCGATGTTGCAGCGCCCGCATTTGCCGATGCCGCATTTCATCCGCAGCTCCATGGTGGTGTAGATCTGCTCCGGGGTGGAGCCCAGTTCCGTCAGCCCCGCCACCGTGAACTTGATCATGATGGGCGGGCCGCAGACCAGAACGGTCTTTCGAAGATCCGGGTTCAGCTCCTTCACGTAGTTGGGGACGAAGCCCACGTGGCCGTCCCAGGTGTCCTGCTCCCGGTCGATGGTCAGGTTCACCGTGAAGCCGGGGGTCACGCTCCACTCGTCCAGAATCTCGGCGTAGTCCACCAGATCGTCCTTCGAGCGTGCGCCGTAGATGATCTGCACGTCCCCGTACTGCTCCCGCTTGTCCCGCACGTAGTTGATGACGGAGCGGAGGGGGGCCAGTCCGATGCCGCCGGCGATGAAGAGCAGATCTCGGCCCAAAAGCTCCCCCTCCACCGGGAAGGGTCTGCCGTAGGGACCGCGGACCGTCACCTCCATGCCCGGCTCCAGCATGTGCAGCCAGTTGGTCAGGTGTCCGCATTTCTTGATGGAAAATTCCATGAAGGCGGTGTTGGTGGGGCTGGAGGTGATGGAGAACATGCCCTCTCCCACCCCGGGGATCGACACCATGGCGCACTGGCCCGGCATATGCTCGAAGGGCTTCTTTCCTTCCCGGGTCAGGATGCGGAAGGTCTTCACGTCCGGCGTGTCCTGGCGGATCTCCTCCACCACGGCCGCCTGCGGAATCAGGGTTTCATTGTTCATGGTCGTCCTCCCCGAGCCGTTTCATAACCTTGACGATGTTCATGTGAATGGGACAGGACCTCAGGCACCGTCCGCAGCCCACGCAGCCGAACTCCCCTTCGTTGTTCTCCGGGAAGTACACCAGCTTGTGCATGAACCGCTGGCGGAACCGCTCCTTCTGGGTCAGCCGGGGATTTCCGCCCGCCATCTTCGTGAAATCGGAGTACATGCAGGAGTCCCAGCAGCGGAACCGCCGAATCTCCCGCCCCGTGTCGAAGTCCCGGATGTCGTAGCACTGGCAGGTGGGACAGACGAAGGTGCAGGTGCCGCAGCCGATACAGGCCTCACTCAGCTCCGCCCATTCCGGTCGGTCGAAGAGGTCTTTCGTCTTCCCGCCGCCGAAGGCATCCGTTTTCAGCCCGGAGAGAGGAAGCCGCCCGATGATCTCCCGGGTCTTCTCCTTCGCCGCCTCCGCCCCCGCAGGATCACGGTCCTCAAATATCCCGTCCAGACCGGCGAGGAAGGCGGCGCCCTTCTCCGTGTGAGCTTCAATATACCAGCCCGCGCCGTCGTCCGTGAAGCTCACGTCCCCGCCCGGGTTCGCCGCGTCGATGCCGAA
>CACWLT010000272.1:4174-5234 GCA_902761695.1 uncultured Ruminococcus sp. | reverse complement strand
TGCTGCCTCTGATCGACGCGCTGTTCTCCGCCGTCAACCCCATCCCGGTGAAAGCTGCCTGCGCCGCCATGGGCCTTTGTTCCCCCGCTCTCCGCCCGCCCCTCTTCCCCATGGAGGACGACCTCCGCCGCCGACTGGAGGACGCGCTTATTCGGGCAGGGGAAATTCTGGGGACGGAATAAACGCATTCAGCAATCGTGTCCCGGGGAGGGGAGTTCGCTTCTCTCCCCGCAGATGAAGGACAAGATAAAGAACAGGAGGTTCATCCATGCTCAATCCCGGACTTGTCACCGTCACCTTCCGCAGATTCACCAGGGAGGAAATCTGCCGGACCGCCAGGAAAGCGGGCCTCTCGCGCCTGGAGTGGGGCGGGGATATCCACGTGCCCCCGGAGGATCCCGCAGCCGCCCGGGACGCCGTTGCCCTGACCGGCGCGTACGGCCTCACGGCGGATACATACGGTTCCTATTACCGCTGCACGCCGGAGGAGGACCCCGCGCCCGTTATTGAGAGAGCGAAGGAGCTGGGTGTGAGGAACATCCGGATCTGGGCGGGGAACAAGGGCTCGGCTGACGCGGACGAGGAGGACAGACGGTCCACGGCCGACGTTCTGCGCCGCTTCTGCGCCATGGCTCCGGCCGGAGTAACCGTCAGCGCGGAGTTCCACCAGCGGACCCTGACCGACCACTACGAAAGCGCCCTCCGTCTGTGGGACGAGGTGGGGGCCGAAAACTTCCGACTTTACTGGCAGCCCAATCAGTTCAAGGACGACGCGTACAATCTGACGGCGGTCCGCGCGGTGCTGCCCCATCTCTCCAACGTCCACGTCTTCACCTGGGCCGGACACGACAAGTTCCCCCTGGCGGACGGGGAGCGCATGTGGCGGCAGTATATCGACGTCATCCGCTCGGACGGCCGTGACCACGGGCTGTTTCTGGAGTTTGTATGCGACGAGACCGCGGAACAGCTGTACCGGGACGCCGAGACCCTGCACGGCTGGATCGGAGATTGACGCAGAGAAGAATTCGTTAAAATTAACGATGCGGAATCATTAATTCTG
>CACWLT010000272.1:0-4166 GCA_902761695.1 uncultured Ruminococcus sp. | reverse complement strand
AACGGGGGTGTTTTCAATGGCAAAACAGACATGCGCGCTCTGCGGTGCCGAGATCAACGTTTTTCAGTCTCAGAAGCTGACCGACGGTTCTTACATCTGCCGCAAGACCTGCAAGAAAAAGGGATTCAAGGATTACGACTATACCCACGCGTCCCTGCCCGCCGTGAAGGCGCATCTGGAGCAGGTGGAGCTGGGCACGAAGCTGTGGCAGACCTATTTTATTCCGCGTCTGAAGACTAAGGACAAGAGCCAGAAGCTGGAGGTGTCCTATCCCGTCTACGTGGCGCCGGACGTAGGGCTCATGGCTTATGTGGAGACAAGGTACAAGATCTTCATCTTCGGCAAGAGCCAGATCGCCTGCGTCTACCGGATCGCGGATCTGGTGGGTTACGATTACGAGGAAGAGACCAGGCAGAACCAGGACGGCAAGACGGAGAAAGTCAGCTACGCCGTTCTGACCTTCCGGAATACCGCCGGACTGAATCCCATACGGTTCAAGATCAACGGCCCGAAAACCCTGGAGAAAATCGAGAAGTACTTCAACACTCTCTTCGGCATCCAGAAGACTCTGCGGAACGCGGGGAACAACTGGAAGAGCCAGATCCAGGCCGCGCAGTCCTTCGGAGCCGCCCTGGGAGCCGCTCTGAAGGGCGAGACGGAGGGCCTGGAGGAAAAGGCCGCCGATGCCGCCGCAAAGCTGGATACGGCCGTCTACGGCGACCGGACCGAGCTGGAGCAGAGAGCCGACGCCGCCATCGCCGCCGTGAAATGATCTCCCTGCAGACCGGAAAAGTCCATAAAATCCGTATAGAAAGACCCGCCGCCTCCCCCGAAAAGGAGAGCGCGGCGGGATTCTTATGTCCGGAACATCCCCTCTCTCACCGGAAGATCCGCAGAACGGGCAGCCCGCTCCCGTCGTCCCGGATCCAGACAGCGTCGAAGTCGAAGCCCTCGAAGGTGCATTCCGGATCGGTCCGCAGGTCGTAGACGTAGTAACTGCCGTATTTGACGTTGTTCTCCCGGCAGAAGTCCATGAAATCCCCGTCCGGAAAGGCGGCGGAAATCAGGGCGGACAGTTCCCGGTATTCCCGGTATTTGACGTTCGGATCAAAGATATAGAAGCGCATGCCCTCCGCGTCCGCCGTGTAGTGGTCCTGCACCGCGTCCCCGTCGATGTCGGAAATCCCCGGATCGTTCGAGCGGTAGAAAGCCATGAGCTTGCACGCCAGCCAGCCGGAATCCGCAAAGCCGTAAAGCCCGGGCTCGGTCCTTTCTCTATCCAGCGCCGCGTAAAAGGTTTCCGCCGTTACCCCATCCTTTCGCGCCCTGCTCATCAGACGGTCGAAGTCTTCCGTCCTGGAGTAGGCGATATGGGAGGTGGTGTCGGTGACTACGTTTTCCCACTCCGTGAACAGCAGCCGCAGAATCAGCTCGTCCATGACCGGGGCCGGAACGGACCGGGGCACGTCGTCCGTGCGGATGAAGCAGAGACCGCAGTCTCCCGCGCCGCTGTCCACCGTTCCGCTGAAATACGAGGTCATGCAGGCCGTGGCGATCCCGGCGATCCCCCCCGCATAACAGCCGCAGCCCGCAGGCAGATCGTCGGGAGCCAAGACGGAAATAGCCGCGTCCGAGAAACAGCTGTCGATGAGATAGGCCTGCCCCGCGACGCCGCCCACCCCCAGGGCGAGAAAGCCGGACCGCTCTGCGCCGGATATTTCCTCCGGGATTAATGCGCCGCCGGACGGAACCGCCGTCACGGTGAAATTCTCCACGGAGCAGCCCAGAACATAGTCCGCGTACCCGGCGATGGGACCGGCGGATGCTCCGGGCGCTCCGGGGACCCTGACATGCCGGTAGAGCAGACTGCCGAACTCCCGCTCCGTCGCCGCGACCCGGGCAGGGTAGACCACCCGAAGGGATCCCCCCCTCAGCCGGAGATTCTTCACCGTGCCGCTCACACCCCAGTCCTTGAAGTGGATGACGGTTGAGGAATTGGGCTTTACCTCCACCGTCTCCAGAGTCCCGTCCCCGTCGATGTCCAGCTCCCCAACTTCTATCCGCGTATCGTCCCCGCTCACGACCTCCGTCTCGACGGACTGGTCCGAGGCGACATACCCGAACAGTCCGGCGTAAAGCATGGAGGAACCCTCGGCCTCATCCGCCCGTACGTCGATGCGCAGGCCGTCGACGGTGTGTCCGTTGCCGTTGAAAATGCCGGTGAAGGGTTCTTTCTCCCCTCCGATGGGCGTCCATCCCCCCGTATACCGGCCGCCTTCCTCAAAGTCCTCCGGTGCGAAAGCCAGATCTTCCATCAGGATGTAGTATCCGCGCAGATTTTCCCGCACCGCGTCCAGATCGTCGGTGGAGTAAACCCCGATCCAGCCCGCCGGGACCTCCGTAAGCTGCCGGATGCTGTCCTTTTGGAGCGTCCCGGCGTTCAGATAATTCCGCAGCACCGGAGCGGCAGCCACCGCCGCGGTCAACAGGACCAGCGCTGCCGCCGATGCCAGAGCCGCCGTCCATTTCCGCCTTGTCATGACCACGTTCCGCCTCCTTGTCCTCTCTCCCTGCTCTTCTATCCGTCTTCTCACAGCGTCCGCGGCCTCGGCGGGATCGGTCCCCTCCGTCAACATCCTGAACGCCTCCCTGATTTCCCTGTCGTTCATGTCAGCCCCTCCTTTTATCCGTGAGCAGCTTCGCCAGCTTCTGTCTTGCCAGCGAATACCGCTTTCTCGCCCATGCCTCGTTTTTCCCGAACCTGGCCGCCAGCTCGTCGTAGCCGCATTCGTCCACCACCCGTCCGTAGAGGATGGCGCGGTCTTCGGGCCGGAGCTTCCCCAGCGCCTCCAGCATTTCAGGAGAGACCGTGTCCGGGGCGTCCGGCGGCATTTCCGGTATGGGGAAGCGCTTCCGCCTGCGGAGCATGTCCACGGCGATGTGGTAGGCTGCCTGGTAGAGATACGCCCCCGCCGCCGCTTCGTTCGGGATCCGGTCCAGTCTTTTCCACAGGGAGAGATAAGCCTCCTGCGCCGCGTCCTCCGCATCCCCTCGCCCCACAATGGCCGCGCAGTACCCGGTCAGACGGGCGATTCCCTCCGTCAGATATGCCTCAAAATCAAAGCCATCGTACATTCGCTCCCTCCTTTCGCCGTTTATTCGGATCATCGGAACCCCCGGGCGATTCCGCTTCCATAAGTATAAGCGCGGCCCGCCCCCGTTTTGTGAAGGTTCGGCGGGGAATTACCATAAAAATATTTCCGCTCCGCCTCCGTCCGAAAAAGGGACGGAAAAAGGAACCGCCGCGCCGTCCCCGCATATGGGACAGTGCCTCGGTTCCCCGTGTGTCTTATTCTTTTTCCGTTTCCGTCAGCGTCCGCCAGATCTCCCGGTAGTACGCCTCGCCGTCCCCCGTCAGGATGTCCTCCAGCTCCCGGCACAGCGCCGGATCGGAGAGATAGAAAAGGGCAGGGGGGGAGAAGCGGTTCCTCTCCCGGGGCGTCATGGAGAGGACTCTTTCCCGGACGCCGCCCTCCCCCTCCATGAGCCAGGAGACCAGCGCGGCCACGTCGGTCATCTGCCGAAAGGGGGAGTCCATGCGCACATAGCCGGAGGGGTCCTCCTCGTCGCCGGCGTAGCTGCTGTGGTGTCCCCTGGCCGTATCCGCGAATATGGCGGTGGACTTCCTTGCCCGCAGGTCGTCGTATCCCGACACGGTGTGCAGGCGGATGCGCCGGGCCTCGGCCTCGATGACGGGACGGGTGAACTCCAGCCGCTCCACGTTCATCTTGAACATGCCGAAATTGTGGTAGAAGCCGCAGTCCCCGGCAAAACACAGGAGCTTCTCCTCCTTTTCCGCCGGATCCGTCTCCTCCGCGGCGAAGGGGATGTCGTCGAAGAAGGCGGGATCCTTCGCCAGAATCGACCGGCAGAAGACCTTCATCATGTCCCCCGCCATACGGGAGCGGATGTACCGTTCGCCGGAGTAGCGGACCATGAGCTTCTCCGTGACCTCCCGGTAGGAGATCAGCCCCTCCACCTCGTAGAAGTCCGAATACACCTTGCCCAGGGTGTAGATGAGATAGTCGTCGAAGGTGGAGGCGGGATTGGTCATGAGCGTGCGCATCATCTTGTGATAGGCGCCGTCCAGAAACCGGATCCGCTTG
>CACWLT010000271.1 GCA_902761695.1 uncultured Ruminococcus sp. | reverse complement strand
GTCCATGGACGCCATCGTGGTGGACGTGAACCATTTCCACATGATCAACGAGCGGTACGGCAAGGCCTACGGCGACGAGGTCCTGAAGCGCATCGGGGAAAAGGTGCGGGACATCGTCAAGGATTCCGGGGGCATCGTCTGCCGCCGTGAGGCCGATACCTTCCTGGTCTACTGCCCCCACCGCACCGATTACGCGGAGATCCTGGAGCAGGCGTCCGCCGGACTGGCCGGGGAGGGAAGAGCCGATTCCCGCGTCCGCCTCCGCATGGGCGTCTATTCCGACGTGGACAAGACTCTGGAGATCGAGCGGCGGTTCGACCGGGCCAAGCTGGCGGCGGGGAGCGCGCGGAGCAGCTTCGCCCGTGCCATCGCCATCTACGACAACGCCCTCCACGAATCGGAGATCTTCGCCGAGCAGCTGCTGGAGGACTTCGAGGACGCCGTCCGGGAAAAGCAGTTCGTGGTGTTCTACCAGCCCAAGTTCGACATCCGGCCCGCCGATCCCGCCCTCTCCAGCGCCGAGGCTCTGGTGCGCTGGAAGCATCCCACCCTGGGCATGGTGTCCCCCGGCGTGTTCATCCCCCTGCTGGAGAAGAACGGCCTGATCCAGGAGCTGGACCGGTACGTCTGGCGGGAGACGGCGGCGCAGATCCGGGACTGGAAGAACCGCCTGGGCCGGTCCGTGCCCGTGTCCGTCAACGTGTCCCGCATCGACCTCTTCGACCCCGATCTGACAAACCTCATGGAGGGGATCGTCACGGACAACGGCCTCGAACCCTCCGAGCTGCTGCTGGAGATCACCGAGAGCGCCTATACCCAGGATTCCGACCGGATCATCGCGGCGGTGAAGCAGCTGCGGGACAAGGGCTTCCGCATCGAAATGGACGACTTCGGCTCCGGCTATTCCTCCCTCAACATGATCTCCTCCCTGCCCATCGACGCTTTGAAGCTGGATATGCAGTTCATCCGCCATGCCTTCCAGGAGCGGAAGAACACCCGGATGCTGGAGGTGGTCATCGACATCGCGGATTCCCTGGGCGTGCCCACCATCGCGGAGGGCGTGGAAACCGCTGAGCAGCTCTTCACCCTGCGCTCCATGGGCTGCGACATCGTGCAGGGCTACTACTTCTCCCGCCCCGTTCCCGACGCCGAGTTCGAGCCCTTCCTGCTGAAGGACGAGGCCGTCGGCGCGTCGGAGGCGAAAGCGGCTGAGACCCGTCCCGCCCGCAGCACGTCCCAGGAGAAGTTCACCTACGACGCCCTCCACGATCCCATGACCGGCCTGTACAACTACAGCGCCTTCGACATGCTGCTGAAGGACGCGGACCAGGAGCACATCGCCGTCATGATCGCGGACGTGGACGACTATAAATCCATCGTGGAGGAATACGGGCTGAACGCTGCCGACGAGGTGATCATGAAGGTGACCTCCGTCCTGCGCCAGAGCTTCCGCTCCGTGGACCTGCTGTGCCGGATCCGGAAGGACGAATTTGCCATCATCATGACCCGGGTGAACAGCTCCATGCGCAAGCTGATCTTCGACAAGGTGGAGGCCGCCAACCGGCAGCTGCGGGAGATCAGCGGGGAGGTGGGGCCGCACATTTCCCTCAGCGTGGGCGTGGCCTTCGGAGACCGGGAAAATCCCCGGGGCACCATTTTCCAGGACGCCGACACCGCCCTCTACCGCATGAAGGAGGTCCGCCGCTGCGAGTGCGCCATCTACTGACGCCTCCCGGTTCGGCAGACATAAGTATAACACAGTAGCTAACATTTGTCAATGCTATATCACAATAGTTTACAGATTCTTTACATTCGATCCGCCGGAAAGGAAATCCATGGATACCCCCGTCATTGAACAGCTCCGCGGCCGGGAGGAGATCGTCTGGGCCAACCCCCGCCGCGCCCCCTTCTCCAACCTTCGGGATCGTCTCCCCCTGACGGAGGCGGATCTATGGGACGCGGAGGACCGACTGCGCCGCTTTGCCCCCCTTATCGCCCGCCTCTTCCCCGAAACGGAAAGCGCCCGCGGCCTCATCGAATCCCCCCTGACGGAGATCCCCCTTATGCGGGAGAGACTGAACGCGGTAAGCGGCGCGGATATCCGGGGACGGCTCCTTCTGAAGCGGGACGACCTTCTGCCCGTGGCGGGATCCGTCAAGGCCCGGGGCGGCGTGTACGAGGTGCTGCAGCATGCCGGGACCCTGGCGCGGGAAGCCGGACTGCTCCGGGGCGGGGAAGGGGACGACATTCTGAACCTCGCCTCACCGGAAGCCCGCCATCTGTTCGGGAGACATTCCGTCCACGTGGGCTCCACCGGCAATCTCGGCCTGAGCATCGGGATCATAAGCGCGGCGCTGGGCTTTCAGGCCGTGGTCCACATGTCCGCCGACGCGAAGCAATGGAAGAAGGACCTTCTGCGCGCAAAGGGCGTCCGGGTGATCGAATATGCCGCGGACTACAGCCGGGCTGTGGCGGAAGGGCGGAGAACGGCGGCGGAGGACCCGGACGCGTACTTCGTGGACGACGAGAACTCCCCGGCCCTCTTCCTCGGTTATGCCGCGGCGGCGGAGCGTCTGAAGAAGCAGCTCTCGGACATGGGGATCTTCCCGGATAAGACCCGGCCGCTCACGGTGACAATTCCCTGCGGTGTGGGCGGCGCGCCCTGCGGCATTACCTTCGGACTGAAGCACGCCTTCGGGGACGCGGTCCTCTGCCTTATCGCCGAGCCCACGGAGGCCCCCTGCCTGCTTCTGGGCACGGCCACGGGGCTGGGCAGCGGCATATCCGTGGGGGATATCGGCCTGACGGGAAAAACGGCGGCGGACGGGCTGGCGGTGGGGCGTCCCTCGGCTCTGGCGGCACAGGTCGCGGCGTATCTGGCAGACGGATTTGTCACCGTGCGGGACGAGAGGCTGACGGGCTGGCTCCGGGATCTTTGGCGGACGGAGGGGATCTTCATCGAGCCCTCGGCCTGCGCCGGCTTCCAGGGGCCGGTCCTGCTCTCCCGGATGGAAGCGCTTCTGCCGTCCGACCGGCGGGAGGGTGCGGTCCATGTGGTCTGGTCCACCGGCGGAAGTCTGGTGCCCCCGGACGAGCGGGCCCGCCTGACGGGCAGCGGCATGCCGGACTGACCTCCGGGAGTGCATATTTATTGCATAACGGCGAAGCGGCGGACGCATGCCCGGAATTCTTCCGGAACCTTGGACAAAAAAGATTTTTCGCGACAATAATGCATTTTGCTTTGCGGAATGTGCTTGACTTTTTGGTGAATATACAGTATAATTACTCATGCCGTGAACATGGGATCCACCCTGTCCGTCACGACGCAGCCGGTCACGAAGGCCGGAGAATCCGCTGAGCGGAGGAACAGATATGGCCAAAAAACGGAACCGGATTTCTCCGGAAGAGAGCGCGGGAGAGAACCGCACCGCAGGGGAGATCCAGGCGCAGGAGGCCCGTTCCGGGTTTTCCGAGGAATTTGAATGGGGCTCCGTGACCGAGCCGGAGGAGTTCGTTCCCCCGTCCCGGGAGCAGAAGGAAATCCCGGCTGAGACGGCGGGCGGGGAGAACAGGGGGGTATCCCTGCGGATCGCCAGCCTGATCTTTGCCGTCGCCGCCGTGCTCCTGTCCGCCGCCCTCTTTCTGACGGATACACTGGTGTCCTCCGGGTATCAGCGGTCCGTGGAGGCCGATGACCGGTATCACTCCGCCATCCAGGCCGCCGTGGATCTGGAGGCAGGCTCGGACTACCTGACGGACCGGGTGCGCTGTTATGCGGTCACCGGCGAGCGGGAGTATATGGACGACTACTTCGAGGAGGTCCACGTCACAAGACGAAGGGACAACGCCCTCTCCACCCTGGAGGTCCTTCTGGACGGCAGCATTAACAGCGCTTATGACAGCCTCTCCGCCGCCCTCGGTTATTCCAACGAGCTGATGGAGCGGGAGTATCTGGCCATGCGCCTCACCGCCGAAGCCCTGAACGCCGGGGATACGGATCTGCCCGGGGAGATCACCGCCCTCACCCTGCCCGGGGAATACGCCTCCCTGTCCGCCGCCTCCATGCGGGAAAAGGCCCAGGAGCTGGTCTATGACGGCACGTACATGGAGTATAAGGACCTGATCCGGAAAAGCGTGAACCTCTGCACCGAGAACCTCATCGCGGAGACCTCCGATCTGGCG
>CACWLT010000270.1 GCA_902761695.1 uncultured Ruminococcus sp. | reverse complement strand
GCCGTGCGGTCCGCGTCCGAGGCGGATTTCGGAACGGATACCGCGTGGGCGTTGTTGTACTGGAAGGTGGAATAATACCCCTCCTGCTCCGCGAAGACCTTCGGGAAGGGCAGGATCCCGAAGTCGGATTCCATGTCCCCGGCCACCAGCGTCGGCGTGCCCAGATGGCCCATGTAGAAGGCGATCTGATCCGCCATGAACAGCTTTCGGAACTCCACCCATACGGAGGAGATCTCCGTGTGCCTGTTGGCGTTGTTGATGTAGTCCGCGTCCGTGTTCATGAAGCTCCAGATCTTCTCGATGGCCGTCATGTTGGCGTCGGAGCCCAGATTGTAGTCGTAGGTCCCGTCGTCGTGCACGTCGATGATCTTCTCGCCCGTGCCCAGCAGCAGGGGGAGCACCACCTCGTTCTGCAGCCCCAGCCCCCAGACGTCCTCGCCCCAGGTCATGACCCCGTCGCCGTTCACGTCCCGGGCGATGGAGGTGCCGTATTCCTTCAGCAGATCGATGGTCCAGCCGCCCTCCTTCACCGTCTCGTAGAGATTCGGGATCCCGGCGTCGTTCACCAGCCTCTTGTTGAAGAGCACGCCCCAGGTGGCCTTCTTGGCGTTGAGCTGGCTGTCCCCGATGGCGTAGTAGACCTTGCCCGCAATGGTCAGGCTTCTCGTGGCGGAGGTGTCCCACCAGCCCTTGTCGAAGTTCAGGTAAGGCAGATGCGCCATGTCCAGCGTCAACCCGGCGATGGCGTCGGCCGCCTGATTCTGTACCGTGGTCTGGAGAATCGCGAATTCATCTGCCCCGGAGGTCACCGCCGTCCGCATCACCGCCTGCGGATCCCCTTCCAGCCTCTGGGCGACCTTCACCCCGAACCGGTCCTCCATCAGCAGATTCCTCTGAAAAACCGCGTCGTTGATGCGCTCCCCGGTCTCCCCCTCGGTCCAGATGTCCTGTACCATCCAGGCCACCGCCGCCGCGCCGTGATCGTGGCTCAGCACAATGTAGTCGTACCCGTCATATTTTACGTCCGTCGGCAGCTCGTCAAGCAGTCCCGGATCGGCCTCCTCGGCGGGCGCTTCCGTTTCGGCGGGATCCCCGGCGGAGGGATCGGCCGAAGAAGCTCCTCCCTCGGACTGGACCTGCGCGGAGACTGCGGAGTCCGGATCCGCCGCCTTTTCGGAACAGGATACAAAAGCCGCCCCCACCGTCAGCGCCGCCATGCACATACAGAGAATTTGCCTGAACCTCGGTTTCATCAGGAGTACCTCCCGAATGGTATTTTTTTCATTATATCAACCTTTTTGAATTTTGTCAACCCAAAGAAAAAGGGAAGGGAGCGCTTCCGTTCCCTTCCGCGTTTTCATTCCGCTTATCTCGCCGTTCTCTTGAACTGCGGGCCGTAGTTGGCGCAGGCTCTGTAGTCCGCTCCTTCGGGATCCATGCCGAAGAGGTTCCACGCCGCCGGACGGAAGATCTTCTCCTCCGGTACGTTGTGGGTGGCCACCGGGATTCTGAGGATGGAGCACAGCGTGATGAGATCCGCGCCGATGTGCCCGTAGCTGATGGCGCCGTGGTTCGCGCCCCAGCAGTTCATCAGATCGTATGCCGAGCGGAACGCGCCCTTGCCGGTGCATCTGGGCGTGAACCAGGTGCAGGGCCAGGTGTAGTCGGTTCTCTTCCAGAGGATGTCGTTGACCTCGTCCGGCAGCGCCACGGTCCAGCCCTCGGCGATCTGCAGCACGGGACCCTGCCCCTGAACCAGATCCAGACGGATCATGGTGGCGGGCATCTCGTACTTCGTCACGAAGCGGGAGGAGTATCCGCCGCCCCGGAAGTAGCCGAGGTCCGCCGGATTCCAGGTGGTGGCCGCCAGGATCTTGTCCGCGTCCTCCTCGGTCACGTTGTACCATTCCTTCATCAGGTGCTCGCCGGTTTCGGGGCACACCGCTTCGCCGGAGGCGTCCAGGCAGGCCGCGCCGGAGTTGATGAGGTGGATGAAGCCGTCCGCGTCCTTGGAGTGGCCTTCAATGTCGTAGCCGGTGGCACGCTTCACCGCCGCGCCGGACCAGTAGGTGCGCACGTCCGCGAAGATCTGCGCCCGGTTGGTCAGCAGCTTCATGAAGAGCATGCCGAGACCGTTCAGCACGTCGTTCTCCGTGGCCAGAATGTAGGGCTCGCGGATGCCGTCCCAGTCGAAGGAGGTGTTCAGGAGCGCCTCGGCAAAGTCGCAGTTCGGATAGAAGTCCGTCCACTGACGCTGGCCCTGGAAGCCCGCCGCGATGGCGTTGTGGCCCACCATTTCCTCCTCGCGGCCCGCCGGCAGATTGGGATTGCCGTTCATCAGGTCCTTGATGATGACCATCATCTTCACGACGAATTCCCACTGCTCATCCTTCACCTCGCGGGGATTCTGGAGGAAGTCGGGGTTCTTGTCGAAGCCCTCGATGCACTTGGCCTTGGTCCAGGCCAGAGCCTTTTCGTATTCGGCCTTGTCGTAGATCTCCTCGGTCATGCGGCGGATGATCTCCACCTCGTCCACGGATTCCACGCGCATGCCCAGGTATTCCTCGATGAACCGGGGATCGATGATGGAACCGCCGATGCCCATGGTCACGGAACCGATCTGCAGGTAGCTCTTGCCTCTCATGGTGGCGGCGGCCACGGCGGCACGGCCGAACCGCAGCAGCTTTTCGCGCACGTCGTCCGGGATGGAGGTGTCGTCCGCGTCCTGAACCTCGTGTCCGTAAATGCCGAAGGCCGGCAGACCCTTCTGGGCGTGAGTGGCCAGAACGGAGGCCAGATACACCGCGCCGGGACGCTCCGTGCCGTTGAAGCCCCAGACCGCCTTGATGGTGTTGGGATCGGTGTCCATGGTCTCGGAGCCGTAGCACCAGCAGGGTGTCACGGTGAGGGTGATGTCCACGCCGGCTTTTCTGAACTTGTCCGCGCAGGCGGCGGATTCGCCCACGCGCCCGATGGTGGTGTCCGCGATGACGACCTTTACGGGCTCGCCGTTGGAGTAGCGGAGGTTCTCTTCAAAGAGCTTCGCGGCGGACTTCGCCATGTTCATGGTCTGATCCTCGAGGGATTCACGGACCTTCAGGGCCCCGCGCCGACCGTCGATGGTGGGACGGATGCCGATGACCGGGTAATCGCCGACCAGTCTGGATTTTGCCATAATACTTTTCCTTTCGGGTGTTCAAAATGGATGTTGCCTCCATTATAGCAGAGCTGTCAGAAAAAAGCAAGCGTCAACCCTCCCTTTCCGTAAATTTTATACAGAAATCCTCCTCCCGGGCCGCCCTCCCCGTTTCCCCGGCGGAGGCTCCCGCAGTATAAAAACCGCGCCGCGCGCCTCCGAATTTTATGGAAAACACCAACTTGACAACTCCCCCGCGGAATGCTATACTATATCCGTATTCCAAACGGAATACCGTTCTTTGCGACTGACGGAAATGCGGGGATCCCCGCAGGTGGACAACCACATGGAACAAAGAATGTCGGGCCAGAGCGCCGCGCGCTGACCCCGGCCGACCGTCTGGGCGCACGAACCGGAATTGTCGTGCGCTTTTTTGTATTTTCCCGGAGGTATTTCATGGGCGGATTTTTTGGAGCGGTATCCCGCCGCGACGCAATCTCGGACGTTTTCTTCGGCACCGATTATCATTCCCATCTCGGCACGCGCCGGGGCGGCATGGCGGCCTGGGACCCGGAAATCGGACTCCAGCGGGACATTCACAATATCGAGAATTCCCCCTTCCGCACCAAATTCGAGCATATTTACGACGATATGAAGGGCACGTCCGCCATCGGCTGCATCAGCGACTACGACCCCCAGCCCCTTCTGATCCGCTCCCACCTTGGCACCTACGCCGTCTGCATCATCGGCGTGGTCACCAACGCCCAGTCCATCATCCGGGATTACCTGTCCCGCACCGGCGACCATTTTGACGCCATGACCGGAGGCGCCGTCAACTCCACGGAGCTTGTGGCCGCCCTCATCAACCAGAAGTCCGACTTCGTGGAGGGCATCCGCTTCGCCCAGGAGAAGATCGTGGGCACCGCCTCCATCCTGATCCTGCGGGACGACGGCTCCCTGATCGCCGCCCGGGACAAGCTGGGCCGGCTGTCGGTGGTCCTCGGGAAATGCGGGGATGCCCGCTGCGTGACCTTCGAGTCCTTTGCCATGGAAAAGCTG
>CACWLT010000269.1 GCA_902761695.1 uncultured Ruminococcus sp. | reverse complement strand
AAGCGGACGCCGGCCTCCCAGAGACCGCGGGCGACGCTTTCGTTGCCGAGAAGCAGTTTTTTCATGTACATTCCTTTCCGCGGACCGTCTCCCGATCCGCGTCATGCTTCGGAGATTCTGACTCAAACTACATTATACTATAATTCCGGAGGATTATCAAGGGGCTTTTATAAAAATCCGGAGGTGCTGTGGAAAGAAATCTTTGCGGAAAGGCGCAGAAAAAGGGAAACGGCGCGCTTGTCCGTCTCCCTGTGTGCGGGTTTTGCCGGTGTTTCTCCGGATTCGATCGGGGAGGGGATTTATTTGATCCCCAGTTCCTCCTTGGCGCGGCGGAACATGAAGGTCAGCTCGCGGTCGCTCATGGTGGTGGTGCGTCCGCCCTCGTATTCCGCGTCCACCATGTCCTTCATTTTCGCCACCACGGGGGAGCGCTTGTCGTACTGATCCGCTCCCTCGTCCGGGCAGCGGTGGGCCAGCCAGTGGGCGATGCCGGCCTGACCGGAGGTCGCGGAGATGGCCACCTGGGCCGGGCGGTTCAGGAGCTTTTCCGTGTTGAATATGTTGTAGATCTCCTCGTCCTTCATGAGGCCGTCGGCGTGGATGCCGGCCCGGGTGATGTTGAAGTCCCGGCCCACAAACGGCGTCCGCGGCGGGATTTCGCAGCCGATTTCCTTTTCGAAGTACTCGGCGATCTCCGTGATGACCGTGGTGTCCATGCCGTTCGTGGTGCCGCGCAGGGAGGCGAATTCCATGACCATGGCCTCGAGGGGCGTGTTTCCGCAGCGCTCGCCGATTCCGAGCAGGGCGCAGTTGACGGAGGAGCAGCCGTAGAGCCAGGCGGTGGAGCTGTTGGTGACGGCCTTGTAAAAATCGTTATGGCCGTGCCATTCCAGCATTTCCGAGGGGATCCCGGCGTAGTGGTTCAGACCGTATACAATGCCGGGGACCGAGCGGGGAAGAGCCGCGCCGGGATAGCTGACGCCGTAGCCCATGGTGTCGCAGGCCCGGATCTTGATGGGGATCCCGCTCTCGTCGGACAACTCCTGCAGGGCCTCGGCGAAGGGCACCACAAAGCCGTAGAAGTCCGCCCTGGTGATGTCCTCGAAGTGGCAGCGGGGAGAGATGCCAAGGGACAGGATCTCCTTTACCACGCCCAGGTACTTGTCCAGCGCCGTGGCACGGGTGAGACCCATTTTATTGTAGATGTGGTAGTCGGAGCAGGAGACCAGCACGCCCGTCTCCCGGACCCCCAGGGACTTGACCAGGGCAAAATCCTTGGACGCCGCCCGGATCCAGGTGGTGATCTCCGGGAAGTCGAAGCCCAGATCCTGACAGGCAGCCAGGGCGTCCCGGTCCTTCTGGGAGTAGACGAAGAACTCCGACTGGCGGATCATGCCGTTCGGGCCGCCCAGCCGGTGGAGCATGGTGAAAAGATCCACGATCTGCTTCACGGTGAAGGGGGCCTGGGCCTGCTGACCGTCCCGGAAGGTGGTGTCCGTGATCCAGATGTGCTCGGGCATGTTCACCGGCACGAAGCGGTGGTTGAAGGACACCTTCGGCACGCTCTGGTAGTCGTAGAGAAGGCGGTAGAGGTTCGGCGTCGCGCGCTCCTGGAGGGAGTAGCGGTAGGAGGACTGCTCGATCAGATGGGAGTTGTCGTCGTAGGCGATCTTCGTGTCGTGCTGGCGGGTCTCAAGGCCGTAGTCCGTGCCGCTGCCATTCGTCCAGTTCTGATTTTTTTGCATTTTATTTCTGTACAACCTTCATTTTTCAGCGATTATGGCTTTATTATACCATAGGTTATGCATAAAGTCAACAGTAAAAATGCAAATAAATGCATCAAAGGCGGGACGGCGCGTTTTTCCAGAAGTCTTTTGGCGAAGGGGCTTCCGGGCCGGGAACTTTTGCTTTTGCGGGACAACAATATGCGTTCCCGGGACCTGGGAGGCTTTATGGGAGAGCGGTCCTTTTCCCCGGCCGGATGCGCCGATTTCCCCGGATTCCCCTTGCAAAACGGGCCGTCCTGTGCTACAATGTGAACAGAAATATCGGATAAAGCAGGTTGCGGCATGGCGGAAAAGCAGACGATACAGGAGCGGATCCGGGAATTGCGCCGGGTCATCGAGCGGGCCAACGAGCTCTACTACAATCAGGACGCCCCGGAGATGGCGGACTTTGAATACGACCGGCTCTTCGACGAGCTGAAAAAATTGGAGGCGGACTATCCGGAGTTCGACGATCCCGCCTCCCCCACCCATCACGTGGGCGGCACAGCCTCGGGGAAATTTGACAAGGTCACGCACCCGGTGAAAATGGGTTCTCTGTCCGACGTGTTCTCCGAGGAGGAGATGCGGGCCTATTTGGAGCGGACGATCCGGGCTCTGGAGGACGCCGGGGTCCCGGAGGACGAGATCCTCTGGTCCGTGGAGCCGAAGATCGACGGGCTGTCCGTGTCCCTGACCTACGAGCGGGGACGGCTGGTTCTGGGCGCGACCCGGGGAGACGGCACCGTGGGCGAGAACGTGACGGAAAATCTCATGACCGTTTCCGGGATCCCCCATACCCTGCCGGATCCACTGGATCTGACGGTGCGCGGGGAGGTCTACATGCCCCGGCAGGTGTTCGAGGCCATCAACGCGGAGAAGGAGAAGACCGGGGAGCGGACCTTCGCCAATCCCCGCAACGCCGCCGCCGGATCCCTGCGCCGCCTGAACGCCGAAGAGACCGCCGCCGCGCATTTGGATATCTTCGTCTTCAACTATCAGACCGGATCCCTCTGGACGGACGGACACGAGCCCGCCACCCACGAGGAGACCATCCGCCGCATCGGGGAGCTGGGCTTCCACCGCATCGCCATTCAGACGGTGACCGCCTCCCCGGACGAGGTGATTGACGCCATCCGGCGGATCGGGGAGGAGCGGGACGGTCTGGCCTACGACATCGACGGAGCCGTGGTGAAGCTCAACCGTCTGGAGCAGCGGGTCCTGGCCGGGGAAAATCCCTCCACGCCGAAATGGGCCGCCGCCTACAAATATCCCCCCGAGCGGAAGGAGACGAAGCTGCTCTCCATCGAGGTCAACGTGGGGCGGACGGGGGTGCTGACGCCGCTGGCCATTCTGGAGCCGGTGCGGCTGGCGGGGACCACGGTTTCCCGGGCCACCCTCCACAACATCGACATCATCCGGGAGCGGGACGTGCGCATCGGGGACACGGTGCTGGTGCAGAAGGCCGGGGACATCATTCCGGAAATCGTCGGCTCCGTCAGGGATAAGCGCACGGGGGACGAGGTGCCCTTCGCCTTCCCCGAGACCTGCCCGTCCTGCGGCGAGCGGCTGTTCTGGGACAGCGAGGAGGGGGACTCCGGGGCGCTGCGCTGTCAGAATCCCGCCTGTCCGGCCCAGCTCGAGCGGGGGATCATCCACTTTGCCAGCCGGGGCGCCATGAACATCGACGGGCTGGGACCTGCCCTGGTGAAGGCGCTCATCGACGCCGGGCTCATTCACGACGCCGCCGACCTGTTCACCCTCCGTCACGAGGACGTGGCCGCGCTGCCCCGGATGGCGGACAAATCCGCGTCGAATCTGCTGGCCGCGCTGGAGAGGGCCAAGACTGCCGGTCCCGCCAGACTGCTCTATGCCCTCGGCATCCGTCATGTGGGCGAGGTGGGAGCGGAGGAGCTGATCGGCGCTTTCCGTTCCGTGGACGCGCTGTTTGACGCGAAAGAGGAGGATCTCTCCGCCATCGAGGATGTGGGGGAGATCACGGCCCGCACCGTCCGGGAGTTCTTCGATCTGCCCGAGACCCGCGCTTTGGTGGACAAGCTGAAGGCCGCCGGGGTGGTGACGTCCCTGCCCGAGACGATGGGAGACGCTTCCTCCGATGATAACAGTGAGACGGGCGGCGCGGATCTGACGGGGCTGACCTTCGTTCTGACGGGGACCCTGCCCACCATGACCCGTCCGGAGGCCACGGAGCTCATCAAGAAGCACGGCGGCAAAGCCACGGGAAGCGTCTCGAAGAAGACCTCCTACGTGGTGGCCGGGGCGGACGCGGGCTCCAAGCTGACAAAGGCCAACGAGCTGGGCATTCCGGTGATCGGCGAGGACGAGCTTCTCGCCATGCTGAAGGGAGAATAGTTTCTTCTGTTCACCTTTCTGGGCGGGTATCTCATGTACCGCTTCGCCATAAAAAGGGACGACCGGAGAGTGAACAACGCCTGGGAGAACGACCTTTGGCGCTCTGACAGCATCGACGAGGCGGAGTTTGCGAAGATGAAGGAGGGCGAGGCCTTCCTCAAGGGGAAGATGGCGGAGTACGTCTCCATCACCTCCCGGGACGGGCTGAAGCTCTGGGCGCGGTATTTCGAGCATCCGGCCGCCCGGGGCGTCTTCCTCATGGTGCACGGCTACCGCTCCTCCTCCCTGCAGGATTTCTCCGCCGCCGTGAAGCCGGTGTGGGATATGGGTTACTCCCTCTTCATGATCGACCAGCGGTCCATGGGGCGGAGCGAGGGCAAGGCCATCGGCTTCGGCGTGAAGGAGCGCTATGACGTCATCGACTGGGCCAATTACCTGAAGGAGCGCTTTCCGGACATGCCCGTGGTGGCGGACGGCGTCTCCATGGGCTCCGGCACCGTCATGTTCGCCTGCGGCCTGGGCTGGCCGGACAATGTGAAGGCCGTCATCGCGGACTGCGGCTACACCTCCGCGGGAGCCATCTGCAAGAAGTGCATGAAGCAGTGGTTCCATCTCCCGGCCTTCCCGGTCTATTACGCGGCAAAGCTATGGGTGCGGCTTCTGGCGGGCTACGATCTGGACGAGGTGAACGCGAAGGACGCCCTCGAGAAGCTGAAGGACCGCTCCCTCTACAAAAAGCCCCTGCCGATCCTCCTTGCCCACGGGCGTCAGGACGGTTTCGTGCCCTACGCCATGAGCGAGGAGAACATGAAGGCCTTCGATAAAAAGGACGCCTTCGCCGAGTTCTTCACCTCGGACACCGCCGACCACGGCATGGCCTTCCTCCGGGATTTCGACGGCTACATGGAGGCCATCGGACGCCTCTTCGACAAGGCCGGCCTGCCCCACGACAAGGTGGAGGTCGAGGAATTCGTCCCCGAGACGCCGATGGAAGAGCTCACCCGCCCGGAGATGCCTGCCGGAACGATCTATTCCGTGAACTGATCCGAATCGAAACCATATAAGGAGAACCGGTTATGTCACGCTGGAATATTCATCCCACAGAGAACGCCGTCGTCTGGACACCCGCGCCCGGCGACCGCCACACCGACGACTACGAAATGGCCGGG
>CACWLT010000268.1 GCA_902761695.1 uncultured Ruminococcus sp. | reverse complement strand
TTCTGATAGTCCGCTTTCAGGACGACGGCGTTGATCTTGTGAAGCATGACGGCCACCACGTCGGCCATAAGCAGAACGGCCAGCACAAGCAGAATGTCGCCGATTATCCTTCTAAGGCGGGATCTCTGATTCACTGTTTTCATACTTGTCCCTCCCGTAATGTATTCTTGCAAATGCGATATGTCGCGGATCTATAAGTTCACCAACACGCTCTACAAGCTGCGCATGACCGGCGCGCAGCTCAAAAAGTTCATGGAGTGGTCCGCGGCCTACTACAACACCTTCAGGCCCGGCGATCTGACCATCTCCTTCAACCCCGACATCCGCGCCTACAACTACGATATGTTCGCAGGCGTGAATTACGAGGTGAACATCGCCAACGCGCCCGGCAGCCGCATCGAGATCCTGACCTGGCCCGACGGCGTCCCCGTGGCCGACGACGATGCTTTCGACATCGCCGTGAACAACTACCGCGCCAATTCCCAGCTGCTGACCCCCGGCGAGATCTTCGAGGCAGACGACATGCCCACCCTGCTGGAGATGGACGTGCGCGGCGACATCGGCGGCGTGCGCGAGCTGATCCGTGACTACATCGTCAACGTCAAGGGCGGCGCCATCAGCCCCAAATTGCGACGAAAACTGGCGCATCACCGGGAATGACTGGGACCCTTCGCTGCATCAGAAAGTCGTCGCAATGCTCTCCGCCGGCGAACTGTCCATCCCCGTCTCCGAGGATGGCAGGACTCCCAATGTCAGAGCCGTCACAGAGGCCGACGTGAAGTGACGTATCGCTGTAGACGATCACGATCCCGTCCGGCTCACTCACGCCATAATCACCGCGGTGGTCAAACCGGATATGAAGCTTGCGCTCAGCCGGGTCGATGCTTATCATCGGCCAAATATCCCTGCTGAACGCTTCCTGAATTGCCCCACATCCTTCGATTCACAGGATGTGGGGCACACGTTTCGCAAATGCCATCTTTCCGCAAAGGGCACAGGCTGACTGAGAGCGGGAGGATTTCCGGGAGCAATACGGGGTCAGCGCCCTTCCGGCCTGATCCGCCTGCCGGAGGGACTTGAGACCCTGGAGAGCGGGGCGTTCAGTTTCTGCTCCCATCTCGAGGAGCTGACGGTGCCGGAGTCGGTGACGGGCATTCCGTCCTACGCCTTCTTCTGCTGCGAGCGGCTGAAGAAGCTCACCCTGCCGAAGCGCGCGGACTATCTGGGCTTTGAATCCGTCTGCAACTGCTCGGCCCTGGAGGAGATCACGCTTCCGGAGGGGATCACGCAGCTGGATTACGCGGCGGTGGGAGGCAATCCCCGCCTGCGGGAGCTGGTGATACCCGAGGGCGTCACGGAGCTATGCAACAGCGCTCTCATCGACGACACGGGCCTCGAGCGGGTGGTCCTGCCCCACAGCCTGACGGAGATCTGGGATAACGCCTTCCGCCGGTGCACAAGTCTGGAGGAGATCGTCATTCCCGAAAACGTCCGCTGCATCGACGACGAGGCTTTTATAAACTGCAAAAAACTGCGGCGGGTGATTTTGCGCACGGGGCTGATTTCGGACGACGGCTGGCTCCCGGAAGAACTGCGGGGCCGGGTCGAGGTGATCCGGGAGCGGTGACGATCATCCGGCGAAACGCGAAAAAACGCCGCGAAGCTCCGAAAAACGGAGGATCGCGGCGGCGTTTGGGAGGAGAGGGTCGGAGATCAGACCAAAGCTGCCCCCAGGGCTTTGCAGGCTTCCACGGCCTCGTCATCCGGCGCGTCGTTGCAGATGACGAAATCCGCGGCCATCACGGCGCCGTCGGAAATGCAGCGGTCGTTCCAGGTGCGCATCCACTCGCCGTCGCCCCAGCCGTAGGAGCCGAACAGGGCGATCTTCTTCCCGCCGAGCTTCGGTTCAACGCCCTCGAACATGGGGAGGAATTCCCCGTCCTCCAGCTCCTCGGAACCCATGGAGGGGCAGCCGAAGGCCACGGCGTCATAATTGTCCATTTTGTCGGCGTCGAACGTGGACGCGGTGATGAGTTCCGCCTGGCCTCCAGCCGCTTCGATTCCGTCCACAACGGCGTTGGCCATGGCCTCGGTGTTGCCGGTGCCGCTCCAGTAAACAACTGCGATTTTGCTCATTTTTCTATCCAGCCTTTCATAAGATATGCAATATGATGTGCCGCCTCAGACGCGGGCGCTTCCCACGGCGAGGAATTCCACGGACCGGCCCTTTGCGTACTGTTCCCCGTAGACGCGGGCGCATTTGCCGTACCGTTCGAACAGACGGGCAGCGGCCTCCTCGTCCCCGTAAACCTTCCAGGTTCCCACGCGCTTGCAGCCGGCGGCCCGGTTCTCGATGAAGCCCCGCACGTCCTCGGGGGGATAGCCCAGAAACAGGCCGATCTCATGGGGGAACGCGCCGTCCGACCGCAGCCTGCGCATGAGCTCGCCGAGGCAGGAGGAGGGGGTGTCCGCCCGGTATCCACGCTCCCGGAGAATGCTTTCCGCGTCCCCCCGGGCCAGATCCCGGCGCAGTCTGTCCGGCCTGTAGAGGTAGAGCAGGACCCTTCGCCCCGAGCAGCGCAGGGGGAGGAGCCGCAGCCCCTTGGGGGACAGCAGGCGATTCCACCGTCCGGACCCAGGCGCGGACCTCGTCCATGGAGCGGCAGGGACTGGTGAACATACTTCCGGTTTTCATCCCCGCCAGGGTGGGGGAACAGTGCCTGACCAGCAGCTCGTCCGACATGATGACCTCCCGGTGCGTGATTTCGTTTTTTTACAGGATGTCCCGGATCCGGTCCGTTTTTGCGTCTCCGGGTTTTATGATGGTTAGCTTTAACTAACCTCCGGATATAGTATACCATACCGGTTAAGAATTGTCAATTGTGCTTAATGGACAAAAACACAGGCCATTACAGCGGAATTAACTGTGGCCGATGCCCATAATACGTTCCCGGAAACCGGGAGGGCAGACCCGCAAATGGTTAGCCAAAACTAATCACGCGCAAAAATCCTTTCGTCCGATGGGAGCGGTCGGGACATCTGTTTTTCTCATCCCTCTTGCAAATCCCGGCGGGATATGGTATAATCATGCCGTTAAGCGGGCATGGCGGAATTGGCAGACGCGACGGATTTAGGATCCGTTGGGCAACCGTGCAGGTTCAAGTCCTGTTGCCCGCAGAGAAATCCCCGGTTATCCGCCGGGGGTCTTTTTTTCGGAGGTGCGATGTGGGGCCGGTGGGATTTCCTTACCCGGAGCTCTTGGAAGCGTATGTCTCCCTGTGCCGCCGGGCCTTCGGGGAGAATCTCTGCGGAGTGTATCTCCACGGGTCGGCGGTCATGGGCTGCTTTCATCCCACAGGCAGCGATGTCGACCTTCTGGCGGTGACGGAGAGGGAGCCCTCCGACGGGGAGAAACGGGTTTTCCTGGACAGCCTGCTGCCCCTCTCCGGTGGGACGCCGTGTCAGGGCATCGAGACCAGCGTCGTTCTGCTGAAGGACTGCCTCCGTCCTCGCCATCCCATCCCCTTCGTCTTCCACTATTCCGAGAGCCACAGGGAAAGAGCCGAGCGGGATCCGGAGGGCTTCATCCGCTCCATGCGGGGGGAGGACCGGGATCTGGCCGCCCATTTCGCCGTGACGCGGGCCCGGGGAATGGCTCTGTACGGGGATCCGCCTCGGGAGGTCTTCGGGGAGATATCCCGGGAGGATTACGCCGACGCCATTCTGTACGACGTGGAGCGCGCGCCGGAGGAGATCGGGGAGCATCCCGTATACCTGACGCTGAATCTCTGCCGGGGCCTGGCTTTTCTCCGGGAGGGGCTGATCCTCTCCAAGGCGGAGGGCGGCGCGTGGGGGCTCTCCCATCTGCCGGAGGCATACCTCCCCCTGATCCGTGCCGCGCTCGATGCGTACCGGGCTGGCGAGAGCATGGCGGACACGGGGGACGGTGAAGCTTTCGCCCGGTTTATGCTGGACGCGCTGCGGGCTGAAATGAGAATGGATTGAAACTGTCCTGAAAATCAATCTGTCTTTCAGGATCACACAAAACCAAAAAAACGAAAACATGACAAGATTTTCGAGGCAGTTATAGCCGCAGAATTGAACGGGCTGTTTCATCCGGCCTCTATCGCGCCTGTGTCATGCGCGTTTCGATCGCTGTTTGCGTCGCCGTCTCGGCAGAGCAAACCGTGAAATTCCATCTCCGATGGGATTTCACGCATGTTTCAGCTGACG
>CACWLT010000267.1 GCA_902761695.1 uncultured Ruminococcus sp. | reverse complement strand
CGAGTTTGGAGCAGATATAGCAGGTGAGCTCGAAGCGGGTGGGGGCGTCCATCTCGTCCGTCGTCGGGAGGTCGAGCAGGATGTGGCGGGAGAGCAGTTCATACAGCTCGTCCGCGGCTTCGCCGAAGGAAGCAGGCGTCTCGTTCTGCTGGAAATACGCGCCCGACAGACCTTCATAAACCGTCCCTTCGATCCTCGTATCCGCCGGGAAGGCCTCCACGTCCGAATGTGCCGGAACAAAGGCGAAGTGCAGCGGTCCCCATGCCTCATCCGGATCGATCCACGCCGCCCAGCTTGAGAGCTCCATTGTGCGGTACGCCGCGTACATCCCCGCCGGAACGCCGCAGATCTCCTCCAGCCGGTCGACGTCGCCCGTGACAAAGGCGCGGATATAGGAGAGGCGCGCGTCGTTCTCGTTCAGCCCGAGATTCGGGAGCGCGTCGAGGGAGGAGGCGGTTCTTTCGGCGGTATTGAAGGTAAGTGCATGTACTGGCTCGGATTCCATCCGCTCAACCCGCCATGCTCCGTTCTCGTACCGCAGGGGGAAGATACGCCTGACCGAACCGCTTTCGTCTTCGTCGAGCGGCGGAGCGGAGTACACGATGATCAGTTTATACCGTCCATCTTCATACCGGGCGGCGTATCTATAGCGGTTCGGATCAAATCCCCCGCCCGCACCGGGTCGGACGAACGAGAACCCGCCGACTTCCTTCATCACCCCGTCGGGATCGGCCAGAATACGCTCTGCCGCTTCTTCGGTAAAGATATTTCTCACGAACGCCTGCCACCCGTCCCACGAAGCAAACTCCTCATCCGTTACTTTAAAGTAAAGCCCCGTTTCATCCGCGATCGCCGCGTCGTGCGGGACGGAAGCGGAATCGATCTCGGTGATCCGCAGGTACCGGCTGAGCTCCACCGCCAGCGTGTCCGCGTCTTCCGCGGTCAGGATGGGAACCGCATCGACCGGCTCGAGCCAGCCCTGCGCGTGATCCACACCGTAGAAATCGTACTCGTACCTCTCATAGAGCCTGCCTTCAAGGGCGGCGAAGTCACGGAATTCGAAGTACTTGAACGCCTGATCTTCCCGCAGTCCTCCGATGGAGGAGACAAATGCATTTTTCGCCGCGGCCGTGCGTTTTTCGGCGTCGAACCTGAGTGCGGTAGCCGCTTCGTCGAGGGTAATCAGCCGGTCGGTCCGCCGGTCAAGGATCAGCGTGTCGTACTGCGGCACGTCGATATAGGTGGACGGATGGACCGTCCGCACGGTGAGAAACAGCAGATCCCCGTATTCCGCGCCGCTTGCCGAGATCGACAGCACCCAGTCGTCATACCACTCCGGCGAGGGATACTCCGTGTCGCGGACGCCGTTCAGATAGGACTCCCGGGTTGCTTCGCCCTGCTTCAGAAAGGCGTTGATTTCTTCGCTGTGAACGGAATCGGATTCAAAACCGAGGATCGTGATTTCCCGCTTGTACAGTCCTGTCCTCACGGATTCCTCAAAGACCGGGGCGAGGGTGTAGGATAACAGTGTGTCCTGCCCGGTTCCGTCCCCCTCGTTTTCCAATCGTTCAAAGGCTTCGACGATCCGGTCCCGTCCCCATGCAAGTCCGGTTGCCTCGTCGGGACCGTTGTAGAGATTCCACAGGAAAAACGCGGTCCGGGTTCCGGCTTCCGTCCATTTCTCCGCGACGTATGTCTCGAGCTCCGCCCCGATGACCCGTCCGTCCGCGTCGAGGAGCATACCGCCCGCCCAGACCACGTTGTCCGGATCGTCCGTCAGAAAGACCGGATTCCACGAGCAGACCGTGTACCTTGCGCCGTCCCGCTCAAACGCATCCGCCACGGCAAAGCTGACGATCCGGTAGTCCGTGAACGCGGGGCGGCCGTCCATCCCGCGGGTGGTTTCGACCGTCTCCGCGGCGCGGTCCCGGGCGGCTTCTCCCCATTTTTCAAAGGCGTCCGCGTCGATCTGCTCCGCCAGACGGTAGTTTTCCCGCAGGATCCGGTACAGGGCCGCATCCCGCACGAAGCGCTCCTCCGCCTCGTTCGTGCCTTTTCCGGACCACAGGATCCGCACAAGATTTTGTTCCAGCCCCGCGAAAAGGGTGAGTGTCTCGCTCTCGCTGCCGAATCCGCCGGAAGGCGCTTCCGAGAGATACACGTCCAGCGTGTAGTACGAGCGGGAATCTTCGGGCGCGGGCTGACCGCCGAGAAGTCCCGTCCGGTTCAGGATCGGAGCCAGCTCTTCCGCCTTGATATGATCGAAGGTCGATGTGAGGTAGAGAATATCCTCCGCCGTCAGACCACACAGCCGGGCGGACAGCGGATCGGAAGGCAACTCCTTTTTTTCCACCGTCAGCCCCGGCCCGTCGAAGTTCAGCGCGAAGGTAAAGCAGTAGATCCCGTAGTCCGCCTCGTCCCACGGATAGTCGGAGGCGTTCACCAGATGGGCGAACACCCGGACGACGCCGTCCTCCTCATAGGAATAGATCTCGGAGACGTCGAATTTCGTCGTATGGTCCCCTATGTCTGTCGGGAACGAGAGGAAGCCCATTTCGTCGATCGAGGCGGAGACGGACGCGTCCTCCCCGTACACCTCCCGGGCGGCGGCGAAGTAGTCGAAATCGCGAATGCCGAAGAGTTCCCGCACCGCGTTCCGGATATGATCCGCATGGACCATCCAGGCCGAGCCCGAACCGTCGGGGGACAGAGCTGTCTCGCGGAAGGGGAAGGCGGGGTCGGTGAAGGCCGTTTTCAGCCCCTGCGTCAGATACAGCGCGTCGGCCGGGGTATAGGCGGTCCGCCCGGTCAGCCACGAATCGTCCATCACGCCGCGCACCAGCAGGCGGACAAGGCTCTCGGCTTCCTCCGGGGTGTTGACATGGACGGTCATTCTTTCCGTCTCCGTCCCCGCGGGCAGCCAGGTTCCCACCCGGAAGGAGGCGAACCGCCAGCCCTCCGCCGTCTTCACCATCGTGACAAGCGTCCGCTCGGCGCTTTCGATCTCAAATGTCCCCCGCGCCCGGTTCGAGGTGATGAACCAATAGACGAGCCTGTCCTCCGTCTTCTCCACCAGTTCAAACCGGTCGAGGGCAGGGTCGTATCCGTTTCCTCCCGCGTCGGCGTCGAGCACGCAGGTCTTCCCGCCGTAGTTCACGCACCTTTGGCCGGGGCCGGTGATCGATTCCCACAGCTCCGCCGTGAAGAGAGCGCGTCCCGCGGCGTCAAGATCCGCCCATCTCTCATACCGCCCGCGGCAGATATGGCAGTAGAGATCATAGCCTTTTTCCGGATCGAACACCGTGACGGCCGGGCAGAGACGCCCGCTCACGAAGGGTTCGCCGTCCTTCCGGGGAAAAGCGTCTTCGATATAGGATCCGCTCGTTCCCCAGACCGCTGGGAAAAGAACCAGGGCGCGGGCATAGAGGTCTCGCTGTTCCTCGTCGAAGAAGTCCGGGTACACGATGGCAGCTTTCACTTCGTCGCTGACCGGCGGCTCGGAGACGTCGTCCGCTTCGATCTCCCCGCGCTTTTCAAACAGGATCCGGGGCAGTTCGTTTGTGTACAGGCCGTTTGTCTTATAGAAGATCAGCCGGTATTCGCCGTAGTCTGTCCGCTCGTCGGAATAGATCCCCGCGGACTGCCCGGTGCCATCCGGGACATAGGTCACCAGCCGGAAGCGGACGGTCACGGAGACGTCGTCCCACACGGTCGAAACGTCCTCCATGGTGAAATAGCCGTGGGATGTGCCGGTCGGGTTGACGACAATCCGGTCCCCCTCCTCGTCGTAGCGGAACAGGTTTGACGAAAGCTCCCACGGCGAGCGCGGATAGACGCCGAACATCTCATTTGCGATGCGATAAGCGTTCGCGCGGGGAATGCCCTCCCCGTCCGGCCATTCGACCCAGAGGGAGGAAAGGGCCTCCGGAAACGGGTTCGATTCGGTGTTATGCGTCATCAAACCGAGGCGCATGAGAAAGCCCTGTACGTAGTCCGCGTCGAAGGTAAAGTCCTCATCCGCCATGGTACGGGGGGACATGCCGTCGATCAGATGATAGGCGATGGTTTCCGCTTCCTCCGGCGTGAAGAGCCCCTTTGCGCGGAGGGTGTTGTCCCGGATCTCCCGTGGCAGGAAGTCCGCAAGATACTCCCGGAAGGTCATGCCTCCGAAGGTCTCCTCCGGATAGCTTACCGGATAAGCCTTTTTCCGCGCTTCAAACCACTCCGATCCGGTCAG
>CACWLT010000266.1 GCA_902761695.1 uncultured Ruminococcus sp. | reverse complement strand
GTAGAACTCAAAGGGTTCGGCAAAGTAGCTGTTCGGGTCGATCAGCGTGTACTCCTGCCAGACGTGCTGAACGGTACATACCGGTCTCAGCTCGTTGCCGTTGGAGTCCACCTCAAAGCGGCCGTCCGTGTAGGCGTTGGTCCAGACTTTCTTCATGACCAGGTCGCGGACCTCGGCGAAGGGCAGCACGCCGTTGATGTAGAAGCTGCGCTCGATGGAGTTCGTCTTGGTGGTGACGGAGCAGTAGTCCAGCTTGATGGCATAGAGGCCGTCCGCGGGAACGTTCACGGGCCATGTCACGGTTCCGTCGTCGGCGATCTTCAGGGATTCGCCGCTCTTGCCGTTGTAGTCCTTAACGACCTCGACCACGGCGGTGGTAGCGGATTTATCGTAATCCGTCGCCTTGATCGAAACGGTCCCCGACCCCTTCTTCGCGTCCGCGTAATCCTCGCAGTAATCGGCGTAGGAATAGGAGATCAGGGATTCGCTGATTTCCTGAAGCGTCGTTTTCTTGTTTTCGCCGGATTCCACTTCTTCTGCGGCGTGGACGGCCGCAGGGAGGGTTGAGGCAAATGTCAGAAGCGACAGCACCAGAGAAAGCAGCCGTTTGCTTGTGGTTTTTCTCATAGAACCTTCCTCCTGCAAATTTCTGGGCGCAATACGCTGACCGACGGATCCGCGCCCGTCCCCGTACCGGGGGGAGAGTTGCCTTCATGCGGTGTGCTTCTCCCCATAAGGGCAGCTGTTCCGCCGTCCGGCACGTTTCCGGGAGACCCGTTTGACAGCAACCCTGCCAACTTACGGCGGCACAGGCTGCGGGACCGAAACCGCACAGCAAGCGCCGCGGATTTCTGTCAAAAGAGTCCCCGCAGATCGGCAGAGGAATCCCTCTTCCGATTCGGATATGCCCATATCATAGCATAATAACCCAAAAAAGTCAAGCGCGGACGCCGCCCGCTTGGTAAACCTCACACCTTTCCCCGCCCCACTTTCCCCGGCGGGATTGCGCCGATTCGGACCGCCCCGGCGAACCTCCCCTTTTCCCGCCCGGAATGCCGTCCCGCGTCCGCCGGATGTGTAAATTATCTTATTCTTTTTATATCTATTTTAAGTACTTTTTAGCCTTTTATAAGTTTATTTTAATGTTTTTCAAGCTCGTTGAGGAAGGCGGAAAACCGAAATGTAAATTATCCTTACGACTACTTTTGTCACTACCTCCCGGAAAATGTGTCGGGCCGGTGAAGGGGACGGGTTTGGTTTTGTACATTTTCAACATTTTTTGCCTTAAAATTTCTACACATAAGCAGTTTGCACAAAGTTTCATTTTTGACCCCTTCCGCCGGTTTTTTCCCCGTTTTTGTGAGGGAAATCCCGAATCCGGACGGTTTTCCCTTCCCCGCTCCCCGGATGCGGCCCTTCCCCGCCCCGCCGCTTTTCATCCTTATTATATAGAGACTGCTGCCCGCTTTTCCTTCATCCGGTCCGAAACGCGGAAACGGAGAAAACGCCGTCCCCCGCACAACCGCACGGAACAGCGTTCTCTCCGCATCCATTCTTCATTATTCTGTCAGGAGCTTCTTCATTCCCCTCAGACCGTCCGGAATCGTATCATGCCTTTTCCCGCAGTGATGCGCCTCATCTGTCCGGATCCGTAGCATACCGCTCTTATTCTTTCAATTCGCAGGATTATCCGCCGGGATCAGCCCCGGCCGCCGCGTCCGCCGAAGCCTCCCCAGCCGCCGCGTCCGCCGAAGCCCATCATGGACTGGGGAATGTCGTCCACCTGCTGACCGTTGACGTAGATCTCGCCGCTGTTGTAAGTCGCCGAGCCGTCGTAGTCGAAGGAGGACATGCCCGCTGTGACCTTTATGACGCCGCCGTTGACGATGATATCGCCGTTTGCGTCGATGGCGTCCGTGTCGCCGGGGCCCACCTCCACCGTGATGTCCCCGCCGTTGATCTCGATGACGGGGCTGTAGGCGCTGCTCTTCCGGCTGGCGTTGATGCCGTCGTCGGAGGCGTAGATGTCGATGGTTCCGCCGTTGATCTGCACGCAGGTCCCCTCGATCCCCTCGGAAGCGTTGATGTTCAGGGTCCCGCCGTCCACCTGCACGAAGGAGGTTCCCTGGATCCCGTCGGATTTCGCGTTGACGGTCAGACTGCCGCCGCCGATCCAGATCCAGCCCACGGTGTCGTCATCGTTGTTCTCACAGTGGAGGCCGTCCTTGTTGGAGGAGATCTCGAAGGAGCCGCCGCAGACCGCCATGGAATCGTTGGCCTCGATCGCGTCCAGCCCGGAGACCACCGACCATGTGCCGCCCGTGGCCTTGAAATCGTCCTTGGTGGTGATACCGTTGCCGTAGGGGGACGACACCGCAAGACTGCCCAGCCCGTTCAGTACCAGGTCCTCCTTCGAGAAGATCACGGCGTCGGTGTTGACCCCGTTCTCGCTGTCGGCGCGGAAGGCCCCGGTGACGCTGAGGCTGTTTTCCGTTCCCTCCGCCGTGGTGACAAAGACCTTGTCGGCGCTCAGCACATAGACAGCCGGAAAATCGGCGTTGGTGATGTTTACACCCGCCAGAACCAGCTGGACCTTGTCCTCCTTGTCCGCCCGGATCCGCACCGTACAGCCGGAAACCGTGCCTGTGAGGACGTATACGCCTTCCTTCGTGATGTCGATGACGGCGTTATCCTTCAGCGCAATGGCGGAAGCCTCGGACAGATTGGCGTTCTGGGTGAGATCCCGTTCCGTAAAGAGGGCGACGCCCTTCAGATTGCCGTATTCGTACATGCTGTAATCAGCAGTCACCGCCTGATAGCTTCCCTGGGCCTGAACGGTGCCGACGGTCACGGCCTCCTCGGCGTAGACCACCGGCGTATCCGCGGTATCCGCATAAGGCACGGCATAAGCAGAAGCGCTGTTTTCCTCCGTGCCAGCCGGATCCGCCTCCAGGGCTTCCACCGCCTGGCTGTTCTCATAGGCCGCGATGATATCCTCGAAGGTCTTCCGCCCCTCCTCTGTCTCCGCGCCCTGCTCCGCTTCCTGAGACGCTGTCACAACCACCTCAGCCGGATTCGTTACAGCGGTTTCCGCGGACGCGCTCTCACCGTCAGCCGCGCGCAGACACCCGGAGGCGGAGGCCAGCAGCGTCAGGAGCAGCAGGGCGGCGCTCGTTTTCTTCATTATTTTATGGGTCATCACATGATAAGTCATCGATCCGGTTCTCCTTTCGTCTCCCCCGCCGGGGGTGGTTCATCTCTTCTCATTCTTTCTGACGCCCATAGTATACCGCCTTTTTTTGTTGTCCCATCGTCCGGAATGTGACAGTTTCCGGAAAATTGTATGAGAAAGAAGCCCGGACGGGATTATTTCACAAATCCGCTCCCCCAAACCGGCTTATCTTCTCCGAACCCTCCACTTGACAGCCCTGTCTGTTTGGTGTATGATACAAGAAGAAATTTATAAATTCATTTCAGAAAGGTATCATCTTATGAAAAAGGCAGTATCCCTTCTGCTCTGTCTGTGCATGCTCCTGCCCACCCTGGCGGCCTGCTCCGAGAGCAAGGAGAACACCGACGAAACGACGCCCTCCGCCGGCACTTCCAATCCCTCCGGCACGGCGGACAACGGCGGTGAGGAAACCGAGGACTCCCGTTTCTACGCCAACATCCCCGAGGGCACCGATTACGGCGGAGCCACCTTCACCGTCCTCACCTATCCCAACACCAGCGACATCTGGGGCGACGTGGACTGGAGCGCGGAGGAGGTCACCGGCGAGGTTCTGAACGACGCGGTCTACAACCGGATGCAGTACGTGGACGAGCTTCTGAACGTGAAGGTCACCCCCGCCTACATGTCCGGCTCCGGCGACACCACCACCATCACCAACTCCGTCAACTCCGCCGACGGCGCTTACCAGATTGGCACCCTGGCCATGCAGAACTCCTTCTCCATGGCGCAGAACGGCATCATCCACGAGCTGAACGCCTTCGCCAAGAACGGAACCCTGGACCTTTCCGCCGCCTGGTGGGACCCCAACATCCTCGGGGACCTGTCCATCATGGGCATGAACTTTGCCCTGACCGGCGACATCGGCACCATGTACAAGAAGTCCATCGGCGTCATCATGTTCAATAAGGTGATCCTGGCCGACCATCAGATGGACAACCCCTACAGCATCATGCAGGAGGGCGGCTGGACCATCGACAAAATGGTGGAAATGGGCACCCAGGTTTCCGAAGACCTCAA
>CACWLT010000265.1 GCA_902761695.1 uncultured Ruminococcus sp. | reverse complement strand
CCCGTCTGGCCGCGCGCATTTGGGGGGATTCGTTCACCTTCCCCGTCCCCGCCCGGAAATAGGGGGGATTGGAGAAGACCGCGTCGAGCTCCCCCTCCGTGTCCCGCACCGTCAGCTCACGCACGTCTGCGCGGACCGCCGTGACGACGGATTCCAGTCCGTTGAACTCCGCGTTGCGCCGGATCAGATCCGCGAAATCCGGCTGAAGCTCAACCGAGAGGATCCGGGCGAACCGGTGCCGGGCGGCGCAGAGCAGGGATACCACGCCGCATCCTCCCCCGAGCTCAGCGGCTCGTCCCCGGGGCATGGGACGGACGAAGGCCCCCAGCAGGTAGGCGTCCGTTCCGAAGGTCAGCCCGCCCCGCCGCTGGATCAGCCGCAGGTCCTCGTTGATCTCTGTGATGAATTCGTCTGTCATAACAAGAAAGGGGGAGGCAGGGAATAATCCCCCGCGCTCCCCTTCGGCTTTCAGGAAACGGTTCCGGCAGCCCTGTCGGGCGGATTATTCCTCCGCCTTCGGAGCCTCGACGGG
Source organism: uncultured Ruminococcus sp. (assembly GCA_902761695.1). GTDB lineage: Bacteria > Bacillota > Clostridia > Oscillospirales > CAG-272 > UMGS1696. The sequence goes on along the minus strand of CACWLT010000265.1, from coordinate 3,783 downwards.
ACATACGTCCGCGCAGGAGCCGCACTCGATGCACTTGTCGGGATCGATGACGTACTTGCCGTCATTCTCCGTGATCGCCTCAACGGGACATTCGCCCGCGCAGGTTCCGCAGCCGATGCAGTCGTCAGAAATCTTGTATGCCATTTGAAACACCTCCGTGTCCTAAGATGGATTCATTGTAGCACACAAAAACCGAAAAGGGAAGGACTGCGGGAGAAAAGATGAAAAATGTTTACAAGTGCGCGGTTGCTCAATCGTTCCGGGGGGCTTTCTTATCGGCCTTGAGCTTCACCACGGTGACGTCGTCCCGGTGGTAGGGCTTGATCCCGTCCGCGAGGCGCACCTTGACATAGCCGGTGAGGGGGCTGATCTCCGTGACCTGGCCCGTTCCGTCGGGGGTTTTTACCAGGGAATCCACCGGCGGGGTGCGGCTGATCTCGGCCTCGTAGGTTTCGTGCTCGTAGCGCAGGCAGCACATGAGCCGTCCGCAGGCGCCGCTGATCTTCTGGGAATTGAGGGAGAGGTTCTGCTCCTTCGCCATCTTGATGGACACCTGGGCGAAGTCGGAGAGGAAGGTGGCGCAGCAGAAGGGCCGCCCGCAGACCCCCAGCCCGCCCAGCATCTTGGCCTCATCCCGGATGCCGATCTGTCTCAGCTCTATCCGGGTGTGGAACACGGAGGCCAGATCCTTCACCAGCTCCCGGAAGTCCACCCGCACGTCGGCGGAGAAATAGAAGAGCAGCTTGGAGTTGTCGAAGGTGTATTCCGCCCGGATCAGCTTCATGGGCAGCCGGTGGTTCTCGATCTTCTTCCGGCAGATCTCGAAGGCCTCGCCCTCCAGCTCCCGGTTGGCCTCCCAGCGGTCCACGTCCTTCTGATTGGCCACGCGGATCAGCGGGCGCAGGGGAGGCGTGATCTTCGAGGCGGGAACGGTCTCGTTGCCGGACGCCGCAAAGCCGAACTCCATGCCCCGGGCCGTCTCCACGATGACGGGATCGTCCGGATTCACCCGGTTCTGGCCGGGAGCGAAATAGTAGACCTTCCCGCCGTCCCGGAAGCGCACGCCCACGATCTCGCAGACCTCGTCCTCCGCCGGCATGGGTTCCGACGCCCCGGATTCCGCGGATGCCGCCGGAGCCGCCGTTTCGTTGATTTTGTATTCCTTATCCATTTCCATGGGTTCCTTCCTTGATGATCGCTTCACGCTCCTGCGCAGTCCGCCGCCAGAGCCGTCAGCACCGTGGATGACGATACGTTCGCGCCGATGTCGTCCTCCGCCCGGAAAAGCAGCCGGATCAGCCCGCATACCCGCCGGACGGATACCTTTTTCGCTGCCGCGGGAACGCCCTCCTCCGATCCGTAAAAGAGCAGCCCGCCTCCCCGCTTGTCCGCGATCACGTCCCGCAGGGCCAGCCGGGTCAGGGTCAGAATCTGCTTCAGCGCCGCCCGGTCCTTCGGCAGCGTGCCCATGAAGACCAGCGTGTCCGAACGCCGTCCGGAAAGCAGCAGCCTGGCCAGCTCCTCCGCCGCGTCGTACCGGGAGAGGGCGGAATCGGCTCCGTCCGCCAGCTTTTTCGCCAGCCCCAGGGATCCCCCCGCCAGATGGGCGGCACGGACAATGCGGCTCCGGTCGGGGTTCTTCGTGTTCGCCGCCAGCCATTCCTCGGTGAAGGCGGGGGAGAACCGCTCCATGGACAGAACGGGCGCGCGGCTCCGCACCGTCTCCAGCAGCAGGGACGCGTCCTCGCAGAGCAGCAGGAACATGACGTAATCCGGCGGTTCCTCCAGGGACAGCAGCAGGGCGTTCTGGGCCTGGGTCGTCATGAGATGGGCGTCCTCGATGACGTAGAACTTTTTGTCCCCGTCGTTGGGCGTGACCCAGAGGGAATCCCGCACCGCCCGGACCGGTTCCACGCCCAGGGTCGCCCGCTCTCCACGGGATACGGTCAGAACGTCCACCGAGCGGCCGGACAGGATCTTCCGGCAGGAGAGGCAGCGTCCGCAGGGCAGGGGCAGGGAGGGGTCGTCCCGGTTCTCGCAGAGAGAGGCGGCGGCGATGAGGCGCGCGGCGGTGTGGCGGCCGGAGCCGGGGGGACCCTCCAGCACGTAGGCGTGGGCGCTCCTTCCCCGGCGCAGGCCGTCGGCAAACAGCGCCTTCAGCCGTTCGTTGCCGATGAGCTCCGGAAAGACCGCTTTTTCCGCCATGGCCCGCCTCCTGATTTCCATAAAACTTCACCCTGCATTATAACATAAACGCCGCCCCTTTGTCAAATCCTATCGGCGTGAAATTGCCGGAAGGAAGGTGTTTTTTTCATGGCAAAGCTGAGAGATGCCGCCGTTTTTCTGCTGTGCGCGCTCTTCGTGTCCCAGGGCGGGATCCCCTGCAGGGCCGCTCCGATCGTACCCGTCCGGGCGAGGAGCCGGGAGACCGTCCTGCGCGAGGAGCGGGAGGAGAGGGCGGAGGCGGCGGCCAGGGAGCTCCTCGGCTCCGGAACGCCCCTTGCCAGAATCGACCGGGGAGCACTCAGGCTCTTCACCTGCCGCAACGGCTACGCCCTCGTGGACCCGTCGGACGGCACCGTCGTCGAGTACGCCCTGTCCTTCCCCGGGAGAAATCCCGTCTTCCGCAGCGCGCCGGAGGACAGCCTCCCCGACAAACTGAAAAATATTCAGGAAAAATAGTAAAACATACTTGACAAAACGTCCGCTCCATGCTATACTGTGTTCACTCGGGTACAGGTACCCGTGAGAAAGGACGGATGGGATATGACAGCGGATTATAAAAGCATGGCCTGGGTCATCGGGGCTCTTTGCGGGATCGGCCTCGTTCTTCTGATCCTTCTGATCCAGAAGCTGACCGGTCAGACAAAGAACAAATTCGACGAGCGGCAGACCGCGGCCCGGGGCGTCGCCTACAAATGGGGATTTTTCTCCCTGATGATCTACGAGGCCCTCTATACGATGCTTCTTGTGCTGGGGATCCGGTTTGCGGACGAGCCGACCGGGCCGATACTGGGGATCTTCGTCGGCGTCGCGGTATTCGGAGCCACAGCCGCCGCGAAGGACGCCTATACCGCGCTGGACGAGACGCCCCGCAGCCGGATCCTCTGGCCGATTATCGGGGTGCTCTGGCTCTTTATCGGCATCATGAAGGTCCTGGGCGGCGAAGCGCTGCGGGACGGCCTGCTCACCCTCGACAGCATGCAGCTCTTCCTCGGCGCGGCGTTCCTCGTCATCGGCATAGTCGATCTGATCCACCGGATGAGAAACAGAGGATCGGACGGTGAGGACGAATGAAAAACCTCCGGCTGAAATCCGCCCGGGCGGCGAAGGATCTCTCCCAGGAGGCCCTGGCCCAGATCGTGGGCGTCTCCCGGCAGACCATCAACGCCATCGAAAAGGGGGATTACAATCCCACCATAAAGCTCTGCATCGCCATATGCCGGGCCCTGGACAAAACCCTGGACGAGCTGTTCTGGGAGGGGTAAGCCCCGGTTTGATTTGCAGAACGCGCGCCTGGGAAAAGGCGCGGGCTGAAAACGCAAAGTGAATCTTCCTCGTTAGCATAACGCCCCGGCTTGCAAGAGCCGGGGCGTTATGCTAACATGGACACAGCAACCGGGAAAGGGTGGTTTCCATGCTCCACGCGAAAAACGCCTGTCTGCGGCTCTCGGCGGGCGAGATGGATTATATCCGCTTCGGCGGCGGTGAAAAGACGCTGGTGATGCTCCCCGGCGTGGGGGACGGTCTCAAAACAGTCCGGGGCATGGCCCTGCCCTTTGC
>CACWLT010000264.1 GCA_902761695.1 uncultured Ruminococcus sp. | reverse complement strand
GGGAACGTTGCTGTTACCAGAATGGATACCTCTGATCCGGAAAACGAACCGCGGGGAGGAACTTCCAAATCAGGGGTTCCTCCCCTCTTTGTATGATCTTCCGCCCCTGCGGGATCCTATTTTACCTCACCGGAGGTCAAGTTCTATGAAATGGTCCGGGGATTACCGGGTTAACGCCAACGAGGTGGATCAGAACAACATTGTTTCCGTATCCAGCCTTCTGAAATACATGCAGGACGCCGCCACCAGCGAGATGGAGGAGGACGGGCCTTCCTATGATTCTCTCATGGAGCAGGGGCTGTCCTTCGTGCTGAGCCGCATCCGCATAAGCGCCTACGCCCCCCTGCACACCCACGACCGTCTTGAGGTACAGTCCTGGGCCTGCGAATCCCGGGGCGCGCAATTCAACCGCTGCTACCGGGTCCTCAGAGACGGGATCATCGTGGCGGAGGGCGTGTCCGTCTGGGCGCTGGTAGGTCTCCACGACCGCAAGCTCCACCGGGTGACGGAGTTCGATTTCCGCTACCGGCAGGACGACATGCTGGAGCTGGATCTGCCCGCGCGGTTCCGCATTCCCGAATCCGTGACCCTGGTACTGAACGGAGAGCGGACCGTGGAATACGCCGACGTGGACATGAACGGCCATATGAACAACACCCGGTACCCGGACATCCTCTGCTCCTTCCTGGGCATGGAGATGAAGGGCCAGCGGGTGATCTCCATGGGGATCTCTTTCCTGTCGGAAGCGCCCCTGGGAGAGACCATCAAATACTATGCCGGACAGGCCGACGACGTGTGGTACGTGCGCTCCGTCCGGGAGAACGGCCAGACCAACGTGGAAGCGGAAATCCTGACGGAGCCGCTGGAATAATGCCAACACGAACGATATCGTAAAGGAAGGGACGCTTAGCGATGACGATGAAACGAAGGATTGCCGGACTGCTCGCGCTCCTTATGCTGGGTTCCCTGCTCTCCGCCGCGCTGACCGGATGCAGCGAACAGACGGTAAGCGAAGTTCTGGATCTCGCTCTGGAGCTGACGGACAGCGGAAACACCGGCCGGGAGAACGACGGCGCGGACGAGCTGACACTGATCGAACCGGAGGACACGCAGCCGCCGGAAGAGACACCGCCCTCACTGCCGCCCGAGGAAACGGAAGCTCCGCCGACTGAAGAACAGGCCGCACCGGAAACGGAGGCCGCGGCGGATGTGCCCGTCCCCGAACCGGAGTCCGAAACGGAAGCCCCTGCTCCGGAGCCCGAGCCGGAACCTGAGACCGAAGCACCCGCGCAGGAGCCCGAGCCGGAACCTGAGACCGAAGCACCCGCGCCGGAACCCGAACCTGAACCGGAGCCGGAGCCCGCGCCCCTCATCGACGAGAACGGCTCCTACGATGACACGGACAACGTGGCCCTGTATATCCACACCTACGGGAAACTGCCGCCCAACTACATCTCCAAGAAAGAGGCGGAGAAGCTGGGCTGGACGGGCGGTTCCCTGGAGCGTTACGCCCCCGGCAAGTGCATCGGCGGATCCTACTTCGGGAACTATGAGGGCATTCTGCCGAAGAAGAAGGGGCGCGAATACCACGAATGCGACATCGGGACCCTGGGCAAGTCCTCCCGAGGCGCGAAACGGATCGTCTTCTCAAACGACGGTCTGATCTATTACACCGGCGACCACTACGAGACCTTTGAGCTGCTGTACGGGGAGGAATGACATGCGCTACGTGATCCTGAACGGAGCTGCCGTAAAAAGCCGCAGCGAGCTGTATGACGCGCTGGGACGGTATATGGATCTGCCGGACTACTTCGGCCGGAACCTGGACGCCCTCCACGACGTGCTGCTCCACGAGATCCTCCCCGCCGGCCCTCTGACCTTTGAGATCGAGGACTTCGACGCGCTGCGGGACGGCATCGGCGAATATGCCGTGGGGCTTCGCCACATGCTGAAGGATGTGGAGCGGGAGGACGACCGGCTGACAGTGGTTCTGCGGTAAGCCCGGAAAGAAAACAGACGCAGGCTGATCTGCGGGAGAAAAATCCCGGATCCGCCTGCGTTTTTCGTTTGCCGAACAGTCCGGAGGTACAAAAAAACCGCACGTTTGTTTCGTGCGGTAAGGGTGAAATATGGGGTTCGAACCCACGACCTCCAGGGCCACAACCTGGCGCTCTAACCAGCTGAGCTAATTCCACCATAAGCCGCTGTCACAGGGACAGCGTATCGAAACGCCGCCGAACGGGCGACGGAGGAACGAATGCATCCGGTGTGGATACACCCGTTTCGGCAAGAGCCGATGGCGTGCCTTGGGGGACTCGAACCCACGACCTACTGCTTAGAAGGCAGTTGCTCTATCCAGCTGAGCTAAAGGCACATGGAGCGAGTGATGGGAATCGAACCCACATAACCAGCTTGGAAGGCTGGAATTCTACCACTGAACTACACTCGCGCAGAACCGGGCTGCTGTTATCTGTCCGGAACGGATTATATGATACCACAACAGCCCCGTTTTGTCAAGGGGTTTTATTGAAATTCTTTTGTCTTTCACACCGGGAACTTTCCTCCCCGATGGCTCTGACGCATTGACATCACGGCGTTTTTCTGCTAAAATGTAGGCGGGATCGCCGGGCCCTGTCCCCGGTCCTCAGTCATGAAACAACGGGAGGCGCCCATGCTCTCTGAAGCCATACTCCGCCGATTGACGGACGCCCGGGGGATCTCCCCCACTCTTTTCGTCCCGGCGGAAACCGGCTCCACCAACAACGACGCCAAGGCATTTGCCGAAACCTCCCCTTGTGCTCCCGCCCTGTTCGTCACGGACAGGCAGACTGCGGGGCGCGGACGGCAGGGTAAAACCTTCGTCTCTCCCCCCGGCGGCCTCTACATGAGCCTGCTGCTCCCGGCGGATGTTCCCTCGTCGGGCGCGGTCGGGGTGACGGGATGCGCCGCAGTGGCCGTCTGCCGGGCGGTTGAAAGCTGCGCCAAAATCCCCGCCCGGATCAAATGGGTCAACGACATCCTCATCCAGACGGACACGGGATACGGCAAGGCGGCGGGGATCCTCTGCGAGGCCACGGAGAGCGGCGGCCGCCCTTATCTGGTGATCGGCATCGGGCTGAACGTCACGGACGCGCCGAGGGTGGAGGGGGCGAACTTTCCTCCCGCCGCGCTCTTTCCGGCAAAGGATCGGGAACCCGGCGCGCATGAAGCGGAGACTCTCTGCGTCACCCTCACGGAGCAGCTTCTCTCCATGGCGGCGGACGGCTTCCGTTTCTCCGCCGTATCGGCCGAATACCGCTCCCGCAGCATGGTGACGGGCCGGGTCATCGACTTTACCCGAAACGGCATCGCAAGCAGCGGAACCGTCCGACGGATCAACGACGACGGATCCCTCACCGTGGACACGGAGGCGGGTCCCGTCCTTCTGGACAGCGGCGAAATCAGCGTGCGGATCCGTTAACTCCCCCCAATTATCGGAAGCAATACCTGTTCCATATACCATTTCACAGGAATCGAGGCATCATAATGGCAGAAATCATCGATCAGAAAACGCTGGCATACATCAACATGTACGGCGTGCTGGGCAGTCTCACCGCCCTCTGTGACAACGTACCGGAAGCCCGGAAGATCCTCGGGCAGAGCGGCACCTCCATCGGATTCGCCGTGAAGGACGGTCCAAAGGCCACCCTGACCTTCATCGGAGGCCGCACGCTTATCAAGGAGGGCGTGGAGGACTGCGCCATCCGTCTTCCCTTCTCCTCCCCGGAGAAATTCAACGGCATGATCAACGGCACCGTCACCCCCATCCCCACCAAGGGCATCACCCACCTGCCCTTCCTGCTCCGCAAATTCAAGAAGCTGACGGACCTGCTCGAAACCTATCTCCGGCCCACGGAGGAGGCCATGCGGGACGAGGAATTCTTCCGGGCCAGCACGGCCGTGATGTTCCGGCTCATCGTCACCGCCGTGGCGCAGATCGCCAACCACGACAAGGTGGGGCAGTTCTCCGCCTCGAACATCGTGGACGGTCCGATCCTTCTGGAAATCAAGGACTTCGCCAAGGCCGCCCTCATCGCGAAGGATCACCACCTGACCTTCACCACGAAGGTACCGAAGACCGTCATGTCCTATATGCAGTTCGCCGACGTGAAAACCGCCCGGGATCTCTTTGACGGAAAGATCAACAGCGTGGCGGCGGTGGGAGACGGTCTTGTCCGCATCGGCGGCATGATCTCCCAGATCGACAACGTGAACCGCATCCTCTCCCGGGTCGAGCTTTATCTGAAATAAACAGACCTGCACCGATATTCTTAGAGAGCTGTTTGCCCGGGCGGCGAAGGTGATCCCGTCCGGCATCTACGGCCACCAGGGACCGGCCGAGGGATGCTATGTTCCCATCGAGGCCTTCCCCCTCTTCAGCGACCACGCGTCCGGCTCCTATTTCTGGGACGTGGACGGCAACCGCTTCATCGACTACATGTGCGCCTACGGCCCCAATATCCTGGGCTACAACGATCCCGACGTGGACGAGGCGGCCCGGAAGCAGCGGGAAAAGGGCGACTGCACCACCTCACCGAACAGCATCATGGTGGACTTCGCCGAGCTGCTGGTGGACACCGTGGCGTCTGCGGACTGGGCCTTCTTCGCCAAGAACGGCAACGACGTCACCACCCTGGCGGTCATGGCGGCCCGTGCCTACACCCACCGGAAGAAGATCGTCTTCTTCAAGGGCTATTACCACGGCATTTCCCCCTGGACCCAGAAGATTGACTACGCCGGCGTCATTGAAGAGGACGTCATGAACAACCTCTACGTGGACTGGAACGACGCCGAGGCCATCGAGCGGGTCTTCGCCGAGAACAAGGACGAAATCGCCGCCGTCATCGCCCAGCCCTACATGCACGGCAACTTCAAGGACAACGAGCTGCCCGCCGACGGCTACTGGGCGAAGCTCCGCAAGCTCTGCACGGACAACTCGACGGTGCTGGTGGTGGACGACGTGCGAGCGGGCTTCCGTCTGGACATCGCCGGCAGCGACCACTATTTCGGCTTCGAAGCGGACCTGATCTGCTTCTGCAAGGCCATCGCCAACGGCTACAACGTCTCCGCCCTCTGCGGCAAGGAGTTTCTGAAGAACACCATCTCTTCCATGTCGTACACGGGCTCCTACTGGCTCTCTGCGGTCCCCTTCGCCGCCGGCATCGCCTGCATCGAGAAGATGAAGCGCCTGGGCTGTCCCGAGCTTTTGATCCGGAAGGGCACCCAGCTGAAGAAGGAGCTCATCAAGGCCGCGACGGACTCCGGCTTCGATCTCCATGTCACCGGCGTCCCCAGCCTGTTCTATCTTCGTCTGGCGGACGACCCCTCCCTGATGCTCCATCAGGAGTGGATCTCCGAGTGCGTGCGCCGGGGCGTGTTCTTCACCAACCACCACAACCACTTCATCAACGCCTCCCTGACGGACGGGGACATCGCCGAAACCGTGGCCGTGGCCAAAGAAGCCTTCGCGGTTGTACGGGACAGACATCCGGAGCTCTGAGAACCCGGGACGGGCCGCAGGCAATTACCGACTTATCTTTTTCTTCAGCGAGGTGCTAATCATGGCGCATATCACCGTCGATTTCACGAAAAAAAACGGGCCGGTCAAACCCATGAACAGCGTCAACAACGGACCGGCCGTCACCCGGGGCCTGGGCAATTTCGAAGCCTACCGGGACGCGGAATTTCCCTTCGCCCGGATCCACGACGCGGCCTTCTCCCCCTCCTACGGCGGACAGCACGCGGTGGACATCATCAACATCTTCCCGGATTTCGACCGGGACGAAAACGATCCCGCCTCCTATGACTTCGACCTCACCGACGAATACATGGAGGCCATCATGTCCGCGGGAACGGAGGTCTTCTTCCGCCTGGGCAACAAGATCGAGCACGAGTCCAAGCGGTACGGCTCCATCCCCCCGAAGGACTACGGCAAATGGGCCAGGATCTGCGAGCACATCATCCGCCACATGAACGAGGGCTGGGCGAACGGCCACCATTACGGCATCCGGTACTGGGAGATCTGGAACGAGCCGGATCTGCATCCCCAGTGCTGGGAAGGGGAGGACGAGGACTTCTTCCCCCTCTACGACATCGCCGCGCGCCACCTGAAGGCCTGCTTCCCCGATCTGAAGATAGGAGGTCCTGCCGTCACCTCCATGGAGGCACGCTGGTTCCTCGATCCCTTCTTCCGGTACATGACCCGGAACCCGGAGGATCCCACCCCCATGGACTTCTTCTCCTTCCACCGCTACGCCTCGGATCCCGCCCAATACGGGAAGGACGCCCGGCTGGCGAAGGAATACTGCGACAAATACGGCTACGGGAACGCGGAGCTTATCCTCAACGAGTGGAACTACGTCCGCCACTGGACGCCGAAGGAGGAGATCCTGTACTCCTACTACGCCAACCACGCGCTGAAGGGCGCCGCCTTCGTGGCCGGATCCATGATCGAGGCGCAGCACTCCCCCCTGGATCACTTCATGTACTACGATGCCCGGATCGACACCCACTGGAATGGCCTCTTCGACTTCTACACCCGGGGGCCCCTGCCGCCGTACCACGCCATGTGCGCCTTCCGGGACTGCCGACGTCTGGGAACGGAGGTCTTCTCCGCCTCCGACGACGGGAACGTGCGGTCGCTGGCGGCGGTGAACGAAGCCGGGGACGAGGCCGCCGTCATGATCTCCTACTACCGGGACGCCGTATCCCTGGACGGCTCCGGGACCGAGGCCGACACCCAGACCCTCCGGCTGGACTGGACGGGCTTTGCCTCGGAGAACGGCGTGGACGCAGAATACCTGCTCCTTGACGGCTCCCATCCCACAATCTGACCCCCGTGTCCGCCGAGACCTTTTTCGGAGCCTCCGGCGCGCACATTCTCCCCCTGCCCCTCTACACCACCGTGCTGGTGAAGCTGAAAAAGCGCGCTGAATGACCGAACCTCACAGCCGTCCCTCCCATTCCGGGATCCGGGCGGCTTTCTTCATGCCCGCGCCTTGACAGACGGACACCGATCCGCTATAATGACGGCAGAGAACAACAGTTATGGAAAGAAGGACGCACATATGAACCATTCTCCGATCGATATCATCGACGCTCCCTACGGCGCGCACGAAAGACAGCGGTTCGATCTCCTGATCCCCGCGGATTATGAAAAACGGCACGGCCTGATCCTGTTCATCCACGGCGGCGCGTGGATCGGCGGAGACAAGGCCGGATACCTGGAGGAGCTGGAGGTCTGGCGGGAAAAGGGATACGCCGCCGCTTCCATCAATTATCACTACATCGCCCCGGACGCCCCGATGGGAACACTGGTGAGCGATATGATCCTGGCCCTTTACGCCATCCGCCGCAAGGCCGCCGTCCACGGAGCGGACCTGTGCCGGGTGCTTCTGACGGGAATCTCCGCCGGCGGGCACCTCTCCCTTCTTTACGCCTACTCCATGGCGGATATCTCCCCCATCACCCCCGCCTGCGTGGTGGACTACTCCGGCCCCACCCTGCTGGACGATCCCGACCTGCTCTACGGGACGCCGAAGCGCTATCCCCCCGAGGAGAAATGGATCGACCTCTACTCCAACCTGACGGGGATTCCCTTCTCCACGGAGCCGGGCGCGGATCTGGAGCGGAATCTCGTCGAATTGTGCCGCTGGTCCCCGGTCACCTACGTGACGAAGAACTCCCCGCCCACGATCATCGTGCACGGACAGCGGGACGACGTGGTCCCCTATTCCAACGCCACAGCACTCCGGGACGCTCTGGAGAAGAACGGGGTGGAATACGTCTTCATGCCCATGCCCGACATGGGACACAGCCTGGAGTCCCCGGTCTATGGGGAAAGCCGTCTCCTCTTCGCCGCCTACGCGGAGCGCTTTCTCGATAAGCCGACACTATAGTGTATCCCCACTATAAGGAAAGAAACGCTGCGCGTTTCAAATTTCATTAAATCCCGTTGCGCACGGGAGGCGCCGGGAGGGACACCAGCTCTGGCCGCAGGTGCCCCTCCCGGAGGTCCCCCTTGGCCGGAGAGCATAATCCTTACCGCTCACATCTGAATCGAAAATCGATCGTGTATCCCAGATCCTCGCGCGGACCACGGTGCGTCAGCTGAAACATGCGTGAAATCCCATCAGAGATGGAATTTCACGGTTTTCTCGGGAGCCTCGAAAACAGCGATCGAAACGCGCATATCAGGACGCGATGGAGAAATGCAAAACATTTGGTCAGTCTTCGCGTGTCAAGCTGACTGTGCAGATCGTTGCCTGACAAGGGTTTTCCTTGGTTTTGCGTGAACATGCCTCCGTTGGATTTTTAGGCTGAGAAGAGTATTAGGCAGCAAAAAAGCTGAACCCCGCTTAGGGATCCAGCCCATTCCGGAAGGACGGAGATCGTCTTTCCGGTTTTTTCTTTTCCGGACGGGTTCTCATTCCACCGTGAACTCCGTCCAGTCGATGTGGTTGTACTGCATGACGTCCGTCGACGGCTCCATGCCGAGCTTCTCGTAGAAGGGGACCGCGTTTTCGTTGGCCACCAGGTAGACCGCCGCATCCCGCTCGCCCCCAGCCAGCTCGTGAGCCTTTTTCATGAGGGCGGATCCGATCCCCTGCCGCTCGTAGGCCCGGTCCACGCCCAGGTCCGTGACAAAGAGCCAGTAGGCAAAGTCCGTCAGCCCCAGAAGGGCACCCACCAGCAGACCGTCCCCGTTCCGTGCCGCCAGACTGACCGACGCGCTCCGCAGAAGCCGGGGGATCCGCTCCTCAAACCGCTCGGCGGGATACTGGGAACCCAGATCCGTGCGCCGCAAAAAGTCGATGTACTCCGCCGGGGTGAGTCTTTCCTCGGTGATTGTGATCATAATGTCCTCCCGTTTTTTCAGTCCAGATTCGCTTCCAGCGCCTTTACGATGGTCCCGGCCGACTTGTTGAAGCTGCGCATGAGCTTCTGGGCAGCGGAGACAAAATTGGCCTTGCCGGTGATGCAGGCCGCGTAGTTGGAGGAGATGCTGGGGAAGCTGAAGGCCTGGGTCAGATCGAAGCTGCGGTTGGTCATCATGATGCGCACCATCTCCGCCGACTTCTCGTCCCGCATGCCCTTGCCGATGACGGCGTTCTCGATGTAGACGTTCAGAGTGTCGTCGTAGGTGTACGCCCCCATGGCCTCCAGGAAAATGCCGATCTCGTCAAGGTCCGGCCGCCCGTCGCCGTTGTCGTCCCCGACCACCAGGGGCAGAAACAGCGTGGTGGGGTTCTGGACGAAGAAGGAGGAATCCGAGGCGTCATAGCTGTACCGGGGGAAGCACACCACGCCGTAGTCGTCCTCCACCTCCCGGAGCTGGCGGAAGTCGCCTAAAAGCCGGGAATAGTACAGGGACCGCCCGTCGGAGAAGGCGATGCGCCCCTGGTCGTAGTTGGTGTAATCCGTAAAGGGATTTTTCGCGGAATAGATGGAGGCGATGGCCATGGACACATCCACGAAGTGCTCCTCCGCCATGTTGAGGGAGAAGGCGTGCTCCGCTTCGTCCCAGGTCACAAGGCGAATGCCGGAGGCATATTCCATGGGCTGGAAGTTGTATTCCCTTCCAACCAGACCAAAGATGTCGTTCCGCAAATCGAACTTGCCGTCGCCGTTTTTGTCCGTGGAGACGGCCTCCAGCTGGGTGAGCATCTTGTCGATGGTCCACTCCTCGGACAGGAAGAGCTCCTGGGGATCCTCCAGCTGATACTGGTTCAAAAGCGCCCCGTTGTAGAACAGCACCGTCATGGAATCGTAGTGGTCGAAGCCGAAGTCCACGAATCCGTAGTACATCTGTCCCAGAAGCCGCAGGTCCTTCTGCGAGCCCTGATCCCAGAACGGCTGCGTCAGATCGACGGTGCTCACCCGGTTGAAGGGAGTCAGATACCCCTTCTGCATCAGGCCCCCGCCGTTGGACAGAAGGGCGTAGGTCAGATCCACGTCCCCCGAGCCGGAGATGACGCACTGCTCCAGCTTGCGCACCTCCTCGCCGTAGCTCACGGACAGGATGCAGTTGAGCTGATCCTCCACATAGCGGTTCCGGTTGTACATGGCGTCCGCCAGCATCTCGCCGGAAATCTCGTCCCAGTCCAGCACGTTGTAGAAGTTGGAATCGAAGGGGGCGCAGGTGGCGTTGACCGTGATCCCGCCCAGATCCTCCTTCCGGACGGCGTCCCAGTGCGGCGTGGGGGATTCCGTCTCTTCTTCCTGAACGACCGCTTCCGGATCGACGGTCTGAACCGCAGCGGTCTCCTCCGTGTTCTCCGCGCTCTCCCCGCAGGAGGCGAGGACGCCGCAGAGCAGCAGCATGGTCAAACAAAGGGCAGATACGCGTTTTCTCATAAAGCACCTCTTCATTCATACGGAGGCAGGATGAGGGATCAGTCTCCGTAGTATGCCTTCAGCTTTTCCAGATCCTCCTCGTCCGCCGCGCCGTCCAGAAGGATGAACTCGTCCAGAACCGCCCCCAGATCATCGGAATACCGCCCGGTCCCGTCCTGCCCGATGTTCAGCATCTTCAGACCCTTGAAGGAGGCGTCCTTCAGCTCGCCGGACAGCGCCGTGGTAATGAAGGGACCGAAGTCATAGCTGAACCGGACCTCTCCCTTGTCCCGGTCCGCCGTGAAGAGCACGTACACCCAGCCGTCCCGGAAGTCCAGCGGAAGGACGTATTCCTTGTCAAAGCGGGATCCGCCGTTGCCCAGGTTGAACTTGATGTCCGAATCCCTGAGGGAGAGCACGAAGCCCTTGTTCGAGCCGCTGGACCAGTCCTTGTTGGAAAGGATGCAGGGATCGGAGCCCACGCCGCCGGTCTTCATCCACATGCCCACGGTGAAGCTGTTCCTGTCGGGCGTGCAGTTCTCAAGGGTCACGTAGCCGTCGTCAAACTGCGCCGCGCTGCCGAAGAAGCCGTCCACGTAGTAGAGCTTGCCGTTCGTCTTTGTCTCCGCGTCCCCGGCGGCCGGATCGGCATCCCCGTCGAAGGGAAGATAAGCCCTCACCCGCTCCGCCCCGAAGAGATCGGCGAGACCGTCCGGCGTGGGCACGGAATCGCCCTCCTTGACGTTGTAGGCGGCGTACTGACTGCCGTCAAAGTTGCGGTAGGTGACGGGGTAGTAGGTGATGACGGGCGGTTCTGTCGGCTTGG
>CACWLT010000263.1 GCA_902761695.1 uncultured Ruminococcus sp. | reverse complement strand
GGAGGCCAAGCTGCGGCTCATCCCGGAATACGGCTTCTCCGGCTTGGGCGTATGGAACCTGAGGCGGTTTTTCCCGGGGCTCTGGACGGTGCTGAATCAGCTGTTCACCGTGGCGAAGCCCGGGTGAGAGATGACAAAACAACGGGACAAAAGAGAACAGGAGCGTGAAACATGCTGCATTATCCGACGGCGGAGCGGGGATTTGTCTGCCGCACGCCCAACACCTTTTTTCGGTATCACGGCTGGCCCAGTGTGGCCAGGGACGCGGACGGGGTCCTCTATGCGGTGGATTCCGCCTTCCGCATCAGCCACGTCTGCCCCTTCGGCAAGAACGCCCTGTACCGGAGCTATGACGGGGGCCGCACCTGGAGCATTCCCTCCGTAATCAACGACACCTATCTGGACGACCGGGACGCGGGCATTGTGTCCCTGGGTGGGAAGAAGCTGCTCATGACCTGGTTCTCCCATCCGGCGAAGGTCTACATGGAGAACTACGGCGAGCACCTGCGGAAGGTCTGGCCGGGCTCCGCCGGGGTGCTGGAGGCCTATCCCTCCATCCCGGAGGAGGAGGCGCGGGGAGGATCCTTCGTGCGCGTTTCCGAGGACGGCGGCAACACCTGGGGCGAGACCATCCGCGTGCCGGTATCCGCTCCCCACGGTCCGAACATCCTCCGCGACGGGACGCTGATCTATCTCGGCAAGGCCATGTATACCGACGCGCTCCCGGCCGGGGCAGTCGCGGCATACCGCAGCGGGGACGGCGGCATGAACTGGGAGAAGCTGGCCGTTCTGGAGATCCCCGCAGGGACGAAGCCGGATAACTTCCACGAGCCCCACGTGCTGGAGCTGCCCTCCGGACGGCTGCTGGGCATGATCCGCGCACAGGGGCCGGAGGTGGCCCACGGCTTCACCATGTACGAGACACACTCCGACGACGGCGGCCTCACCTGGTCCCCCATGATTTCCCTGGGTGTCTCCGGGTCCCCGCCGCATCTGCTTCTCCATTCCTCCGGGGCGGTGATCTGCTCCTTCGGACGGCGGGAGGTCCCCTTCGGCGAGCGGGCGCTTGTCTCCTACGACAACGGGGAGACCTGGCCGGAGGAATACGTCCTCCACGAGACCGCCCCCTGCGACCTCGGCTACCCGGCCACAGTGGAGCTGGACGACGGGTCCCTTGTGACGGTCTACTACCAGCAGGCCGAGGGCGATCCCTTCGCGTCCCTGCAGTGGGCGAAGTGGAGACTGGAATAACGGGTTTGTCAGCAGAATATGTAAATTTATTATAAATGGAAGAACGGACGGGAGTTTGTCGCTTGCCGTCCGTTCTTTTTGGGGAGTGGGATCTGTTTTTACCGTATTCCTGCCTCTTCTTCCAGTTTTGCGTAAATGTCCCTGATCGTCCTCCCGGAATCGCCGGTCAGATACCATGGCATGGAGGTGACGTTCCCGTCGGCGAAGGGGGTGTAGACCGGTCCGTCAAAGGTCTGCCGTACCAGGATCCCGATAATGATGTCCGATTCCGGCGGGGCAAAGACATTGGTGTGGGTCTCATCATAGCGGGTCCCGTCGCTCTCCCTCGTCTCACTGTGGGAAGCTCCTTCCTCGAAGGCGCAGTCCAGCCGCCAGAGCTGCACGGTCAGGGGCTCGCTTACCTTCCCGTCAAGCAGCGTGCCGCCCGTGAAGGATTCCTCTCCCAAAAGCTCCGCCCCGTTCAGCTGAGCGTTTGCGTAGATGTCGTAGTCTTGCAGTCCCTTCCGGATGAACTGCTGCTTCTTGTATTCCATTTGCTCGAGGAACGCCCCGAGAAGCCCCTCGTCCAGCGAAAGCAGGGATTCGTCCGTGATCCGGCACAGCTCCTTGGTACCGCCGCGGCCCCAGACCAGTTTCAGGGCGGGAACTGCGGGATCGACGGTTCGGATGTTGTACCGCCAGGCGTCGTCCAGCAGGCGGCGGAAGTCTTCCCGGACAACCGCTTCGTAAATATCGTGCTGTTCGTTCAGGTTCCGGTCGGTCCGGGTCCACAGCTCCGATTCCGGGCAGGAGTAAACGTCCGCAACGTAATCAGGGGAGGTAAAAGGACGGTTTTTCAGCTCATATGCGCAGACGAAGGTCATGAAGATGTTTTGCGGGATGACAATGCCGTTCGGCTCTCCGTCCCAATCCAGCTCCGCCTGATAGGAGATGAGGTATCCCTCGCCCAGCGCGTTTGCCGCCGGATGGATTTCCACAATGTTCGACAATGCCGTCACCCGGGCCCAGGCTATGACGTTTTTCCCGCCGGTGATTTCCAGCAGCTGCTGTCCCACCACGCTCTGAATGTAGGCGCGCAGACGTTCCTCACCCATGGCGGAGGTCAGACTGCCCTCCGGGAAGGGGATCTCCACCTTCACCGGGCACGCCTCCGGCTCGTCGATCCACGCGTATTCATAGGGAGTGGGCAGGCTCATGGTTTGATAGAGCTTTTCCATGTCCGGCAGAACCAGGGCGGACCCGGGCTCCACGGACTGGAAGATGTAGTGCTCCAGCCCGTTTTCATCCTTGCGGAGAAGGACCTGATCCTCCCTCAGCGTCACCGAACGGGCTTTTGCCATGGCGCGGGCTCTGTCCCACAGGTCTTCGCTCACCTCCGCCGGATCCAGTTCCGTGTACATGGAGGTGGTTCCGGAGGCTTCGGCTGTCGGGGCGGCGGGAGACTGGGAGAGGGTGCCGAGACTGTTCTCCCAGATATCCAGGAACTTTGAGACAAAGTGAAGCCGTTCGGTCTGGGCATCGTTCTCGCCCACCTCCTCGATACCGGCTTTCTTATAGCGCCGCCACGTGGATTTCGAGAAGGCCGGGAACTGGTGGCGTTCTTTGAGAAGGCCCAGCTCGTCGGCGTACAGGGTGCGGAAGGAGGAGAAGGCCTTGTCCGGGTGGACGAAGACAGCATATCCGTTCCGGTCCGCGCCGATGGCGAAGTCGGGGGAGATCGCCTCGTAGGCCTCCTTGTCCACGTTTCCGACGCTGACGCCGGGGATATACTCGCCCACCGCCGGATTCCGGGTTTCCTTCGGGACGGTCAGGAAGCAGACCGCTAAAATCGCCGCGGCCATAAGGGACAGGACCAGCACCCAGAAGGCGGGCTTTTTGTAGGACAGCACGCTCTTTACCCGGGCCTTCACCCCCACCTCTCCGAACGCCAGCGGACAAAGGGCGGCGGGATGGCGGCGGGAAGAGGAGCAGGCCAGAAGCGCTTCGGAATACCCGGCTCTCTCCTCCGGCGTGCAGGCGCGGATCACCCGCTCGTCGCAGGCCAGCTCGATATCCCGGCAGAGGAGGATGAAGGCCAGCCAGAGGAAGGGATTGAACCAGTGGACCGCCAGCAGCAGGAAGGAGAGGGGCTTGATCCAGTGGTCCCTCCGCCGGATGTGGGCGCGTTCGTGGGCCAGTACATGGGACAGGGATTCCTCTCCCACGGAAAAGGGCACGTAGATCCTCGGCCGGATGACGCCCAGAATGAAGGGGGTGGGGGCGCGGTCTGTCCGGTAAATCCCGCTGTCCGTTTCCACGGCGGTCCTCATGCGGAGCCGGAGCCGGATCGTACTGACGGCGGCGTAGAGCAGCATGGCGCAGATCCCCGCGCACCAGACGATGGATCCCGCGTAAACCAGAACCTGCATGGGATTGACGGAGTCTCCCGCGGCGGGCGTAAGAGAACTTTCGACAATGGGATTGACCGCCTCGTCCACGAAGTCGTACTGCGTGTGAAACGCGGGCTTCGGGGAGAGGATCACGGCCTCCGGCACCGGCTCGGCGGAGGGCAGCAGGGAAACGGAGCTCTCCGGCAGGGTCGGCAGCAGGAGCCGCAGTCCCACCAGCCCCCAGAGCAGGGGAAAGACCCATTTCGGCGCCTTCCGGATCAGGAGCCGGACAGCCAGCACGCCGCAGACGATCCAAACGGCGGACAGGCTGATGTTGAAGATTTTCAGAAACAGATCAGTCATGGCTGTGTTCCTTTCGATACCGTTCGATCATGTTCTGCACCTCCTCCAGCTCCTTGTCCGTGACGCCGCGCCGTTTCGTGAAGGCAGCGATGAAGGCGGGCAGGGAGCCCTCGAAGGTCTTGTCCATCATCTCGTCGATCTCGGAGGCCTGTACTTCCTCCTTCGACACCAGAGAGGTCACAACGGAGTTGTCGTTTTTCAGCACGCCGCGCTCCGACAACCGCTTGATGACCGTGTAGGTGGTGGTGGACTTCCATCCCAGCCGTTCCCCGGCCAGCTTCACCAGCTCGCGGCTGGAGACGGGCTCCGTTTCCCACAGGATCAGGCAGAAGCGGTATTCGGATTCAAAGATTTGGTGTGTTCATGGCGGTTTGTCCTTTCCGGGTGATAGTCTAACGCGTTAGAGTGACTATAGTCTAATGCATTAGAGCTGATTTGTCAAGGGGGTTCACAGATTTGTTACAATTTGCTTTTTTCTGTTGACAGGCATACCGGCATGTGGTATAATTATACACAACCGAATTTCGGGAACGGAGATTCCCGCAACAGGGGAAGGAAGGTGCCGGCGTATGGTGACCATAACCGGTATAGAAAAGGCGTTCGGCGGCCGGATCTGCAGGTACTGCATCAACAGCCGTTACGGCATGAAGCTCGAACGGAAGGACTGCCGCTATGAGAAGTATTCGGATATCTGTCCGGCATGCAAGGAGAGAAAGCACATCGTCAAGCGGCTGACCCTGCGGGGGTATCTGCGGGGGATTGGCAGGAAGAGGATCCTGAACGATAAACAGGCACCGGAAGCGCCGGATCCCGTACCGGAGCAGGAGCAGGGTGAAGAACGGGATGGATAGGGAGATTAAAGATGCATTAATCTTTCTCCCCGCCCTTGCATTCCTGCCCGATCCGTGGTATAATACTCTTGCCGGAGGGAAAGCACGCCCCACCGGTTCTTCGGGGACGTAAAGGTTTCGACGGGGATTTTGAAGTGCGATAAGCGGGTAGAGCTCGGGGTAACTCTTTAAAAGGCTCCAAACTAAATTAAACGCTAACGACGAATTAGCAATCGCTGCCTGACAAAGGCGGCTGTCCGTCCGAGGAGTGCTGCGGCCCCGGAATGTCCCGAACGGGAGTGCGTCCTACCTGACCACGGCATCATTTCAGCAGCGAACGTGAACGGTGAGTTTGCCATTGTAACCGTCATGCATTAAACGGCTACCGACCCGTGTACCCTGATCGCCGGGGACATGGGCGGGAAACACAAAAGACGGTCTGCACCCGGAGAAAGTCGCGCGGATGGGTTTTCGGACGCGGGTTCGACTCCCGCCGTCTCCAGCATACGGGAATGAGGCGAACACCACAATCACCATGATTTCAGGCGTGTTTGTGCTGACCGTCGCCTTCATATCCCGCAATTGAGTAAAAGAGCAAGGATAAACCAGAGATGGTTGTCTTTGCTCTTTTTCGTTCTTCGCTTCTGTTTTCCAAAAATCGACGCAATTTCCATATTTCGGATGGCTCATACGAAAATCCGAGGTTTCACGACAGATTCAAGCGGGGCCTGTAAAATTATGCTATACTGCTACCGAAAGGAGTATAGGTTATGATCAGGATCAAACTGTCACGGATTCTTGGCGACAAGCGTCTTTCGCAGGCTGACCTTGCACGGATGACCAAAATCCGTCCCGCGACGATCAGCGAACTGTATAACGATTTCGCCACCCGGATCAGTCTTGAGCAGCTTGATAAGATCTGCGAGGCCCTCGAATGCGATGTTTCCGACATCATAGTCCGTGAGCCGAACACTATCAGCGAGATCAGACATCGTAACGGTTCCGAGAAGAAGTCCGATTGACCCCCTTTCAACTGAAAGTCCCGTGCAGCCCTTGCTGTGCGGGGCTTTTCAAATATGAGCGCATGAGCGGAAACAAATAGACAAACTAATCAAAATATACAAAAAACTTTTTTCCTTTCGTATACTTTGCCTGTTGTATTTTCTCTTCGACGGATGTATTATATCACCAACAACAGGAGACAACCTAATAAACGCAAGGAGAAAAAATCATGACGATCACCACAACCACCCAGAACTTCGGAATCGAAATCGAACTCACGGGCGTCACCAGAGAGAAGGCCGCGCAGGTCATCGCCGAACACTTCGGGAAGAGCTTCAGCCATGTCGGAGGCGGTTACGACACCTACGCCGCCCGCGATTCCAAAGGCAGAAAGTGGAAGGCCATGAGCGACGGTTCCATCAGAACCGAGAGAACCACCGCTTCCGGACGGCTCGCCATCGGGGGCCGGGACTACTCCTGTGAAGTTGTCACCCCGATCCTCCAGTACGAAGATCTCGCCGATGTCCGGGCGATCCTCGTGAAGCTCGTGCAAGCCGGCGCGGTGGCGAACGAATCCTGCGGGATTCACGTCCACGTGGACGGCGCGAACCACACGCCCGCCAGCCTCACCCGCCTCGAAGAGTTTGCGGTCGGCAGACAGGACCTCTTCTACGAAGCCCTCCGGATCGGGGCCAGAGCCGACCGCTGGTGCAAGAAGACCCCCGCCTCCCTCCTGAAGGAAATGAAGAATGATCCCGAGAAGACGGCGGACAGCCTCGAAAGAATCTGGTACAGCTCCGCGAACGACAACTACTACGGCGGGATCGACCATCAGCACTACAATCCCACCCGGTATCACGGCATCAACCTCCACGCCTTCTTCACCAAGGGCACGGTCGAGTTCAGGCTCTTCAACGGCACCACCGACGCGGACAAGGTTCTCTCCTACGTTCAGTTCTGTCTCGCCATGAGCGCATGGGCCATCAACGCCGGCGACAGAATGTCCTACCGCGACTGCTCCGGCTACACCGCCGCGCAGAAAGAGCGCCTGATGACCAGTGTCCTCGTCCACCGCCTCGGCATGAGCGGAAAGGAATTCAAAACCGCCCGCCGTATTCTCACCGAAGCCTTCCGCGCCGCCTGACCGGCACGGAGATCATACAGGCTGACCTACCGGCCAGACGGGGAGAAAGGATTTCACAATGGCATACAAGACATACATCGCCTATGGATCGAACATCAACACCGAGCAGATGTCCCACCGCTGCCCCGACGCCCGCGTGATCGGAACGTCGGTCGTGCCGGATCACAAGCTCGTCTTCCGC
>CACWLT010000262.1 GCA_902761695.1 uncultured Ruminococcus sp. | reverse complement strand
TATCAGAATCAGATGGACAAGGTGCTGCCCTCCCTCATCGGTGCGGCCTTGGTGCTCATGATCCCCGGCGGCATCCTCTACGGGTTCGCCGTCTCCACCGCCGCGGAGCTGACCCTGCTCCAGAAGGTGCTGAACTGGCTGCTTTTCATGGAGCTGATCCCCGTCTGGCTGCTCATGTCCTATATTACCGCCGCCAAGGATTACCGGGCGATTCTCATCCGGTTTCTCATCGGCGTGCTGACGGCGCTGGCGGGGGGACCGGTCCTGATCCTCTTCCGGGTGGATCCCGTGACGGCTCTCATGGCGGGGCTGACCCTGGGTTACGGCGTCATGCTCTGCGGCATGCTGGGGGTGCTTCTGAAGTACTATCCGGCGGGCCGGTGCAGTCTCCTCGGCTTCGTCGCCTGGTTCTCCGAGACGCCGGATTCCGGCAGGCGTCCCTCTTTGACAGCGCGTCCTTCTACGCCTATCTCGTGACCCTGCCCACCAACATCAACTTCATCATCTCCGTGGAGGTGAACTTCTACACGGCTTACCGGCGGTACTTCACGGCCATCACCGACGGCGGCACCATGCCGGAGATTCAGATCGCCCGCCGCCAGATGGAGCGGTCCATGTGGCAGGAGATCGGCAATCTCATCGTGGTGCAGGTCTTCGCCATGGTGCTGTATATGCTGTTCATGCGGTATTTCCTGGCCATGATCGGCTTCACGGCGGACATGATGCATATGTTCCGCGTCATGTGCATCGGCTACAGCCTGTACTGCATCGGGATCAGCCTGATGATGCTCCAGCTGTATTTCAACGACCGGCGCGGCGCCATGTGGTCAGCCCTGGCCTTCTTCCTCATGAACGGCGTGGGGACGCTCCTCAGCATCCGCCTGGGCTCCCTGTTCTACGGATCCGGCGTGATCCTCGGCGGGCTGGCCATGTACGCGGTGGCCTTCCCCCGGCTGTCGAAATACGTGCGGCGCATCAACTACAACGTCTACTGTTCGCAGCCCGTGTTCAACGAAGTGACCCGGGACCGCTGGAAGGACCTGGCCGCGAAGCTTGAAGCCCGCGCCGCCCGGAAGAAAAGAAAAAGCTGAGGGCAGGAGGATTGAAAGAATGAAAATGAAAAGAATACTGGCACCCGTTCTGGCGTCGCTCCTTCTGCTGACCGCCCCGGGCTGCGACATGCTCCTGACCCTGGACGACACCTCCGTCTCGGGCTCCCGCGCGGGGGGACGCCACCTGTCCGTCAGCAAGGAGACGACGTGGTCTGCTTCTACGTCACCGTGGTGGGCGGAAACGCCGCCGACGGCACGGACCACACCCTGGACGAGGTCAATTCCTATGTGAATCTGCAGGGCATGACCGGTGTGGAGAAAATCCGGACCGGGATCATCCTGCAGGTGGGGGACGAGGAAGGGCCGCTGGAGGGTGAGTTCGGCTTCGCCGACGTTTCCTCCAACGCCGTCATGAACGTCCGCGGACGAACCTCCACCGGCTATCCCCAGAAGTCTTACCGGATCAGCCTCTATGACGGCGCGGGACTCTGGCGGGGGCAGAAGGCCATCGCCCTGAACAAGCATCCGGCGGACGTGACCCGGCTGCGCAACACCCTGTACTTCCACATGCTGGAGGACGTACCCGCCATTCCCTCCCTCCGGACCCAGTTCGTGCATCTCTGGGTGCGGGACCTGACGGCGGAGGATTCCCGGGACGTTTTTGAGGACTACGGTCTTTACACCCAGGTGGAACTGCCCAACAACCGGTATCTCCGCAACCACGGACTCAGCATCAACGGGAACCTCTACAAGGCCAATATGTGCGAGATGTACCGGTATCCCGAAGTCCTGAAGCTCGCGACTGATCCGGACTACGATGAGAAAGCCTTCGGGGAGATTCTGGAATCCAAGACCGGTGACGATCACACCAAGCTGCTCACGATGCTGGACGCGGTGAACGACTATTCCCGCCCCATCGAGGATATTCTGGACAGGTACTTCGACATCGACAACCTGACCAGCTACCTGGCCTTCAACATGCTGACGGGCAACCCGGACAGCAACGCGCAGAACTACCTGCTCTACAGCCCGCTGGACTCCGAGCGGTGGTACTACCTCTGCTGGGACGGCGACGGCTGCCTGAAGTATTCGGAATACGAGATTCTGGACAAGGAATGGGAGGAGGGTGAGTGGACCCGGGGCGTCAGCGACTACTGGTCGGTGGTGCTCTTCAACCGGGCCCTCCGTCTGCCGTCCTTCCGGGAAGCCCTGATGGAGAAGGCGGAGTATCTCCACACCTTCATCACCCCCGAGCGGGTGCGGGCGCTCATCGAAGAGTACCGCCCCGTCGTGGACGCCTTCACGAACACTTCTCCGGACAGCGGCGGCCTGCGGGTTACGGCGGAGCAGCGGGAGGCGGTCCTGGACGCGATGCCCGAAGACGCGGAGCTGTCCTGGAACCTGTTCCTGGAATCCTTCAGCAAGCCAATGCCCTTCTTCCAGGATGATGTTCAGCCCGACGGCGGCGAGCTGACCCTGAACTGGGGCGAATCCTACGACTTCGACGGGGAGTTCCTCCGCTATGACGTGACCGTGGCCCGGGACTGGACCTTCGCGGATCCCGTCTTCGAGGCAAAGGATCTTCTGGCGACCACCGTCAGCATCCCCATGCAGGAGGCCGGCGAATACTGGTGGCGGGTGACGGTCCGGAACGAGAGCGGCGATGAACAGACCTCCTTCGATCAGGTGCTGACCTCCACGGGTGCTCACACCGGCATGCGGCGGTTTGTGGTGGCGGCGGACGGAAGCGTGGTGAATCCCGAATGAAAGGACAGAAATGGCGGCATGAGCTGAAATACCTCATCAACCTGCCGGACTGGGCCCTGCTCGTCTCCCGTCTTCCCGCGGCGGTCCATCGGGATCCCTACGCGGGGGAGGACGGGGAATACTGGATCCGCAGCCTCTACTTCGACGACTGGTGGAACACCGCGTACGAGGAAAAGGACGCCGGCGTGCTGACCCGGAAAAAATACCGGATCAGGGTGTACAACTGCAGCGACGAGCGGATCCTTTTGGAACGCAAAAACAAGTACGGCCCCTATATCTGGAAGCAGAGCGCGAAAATGACCCGGCGGCAGGTGGAAGACGTGCTGGACGGGAACTATGACTGCCTGCTTGAGAGCGGGGATCCCCTGCTCATGGAGTTCTATTACGAATGCACCTCCCGGATCATGCGGCCCCGGGTGATCGTGGATTACGACCGGGAGCCATGGGTCCTGGATTCCGGCGAGGTGCGCATCACCTTTGACAAGCACGTCCGGGCGGGCTTCGGCGAGTTCGACCTGTTCAACCCGGACCTGCCCACGGCGGAGACGCTCCCCGCCGATCAGATGATCATGGAGGTCAAGTTCACGGAGTTCCTGCCCCGGACGGTGAAGAGCATTCTGCCTCCCCGCGCGGCGGAGCTGACCGCGGCCTCCAAATACGTCCTGTGCTGCGACGCGGCGCCCCGGCTATTTCCCACTGACAGAACGGAGGGTATCCAATGGAAGGTACGCTGACATTTTCCGACATTTTCAAGAAATCGTTTCTGGAGTCCGGCGGGCTCATGCAGAACCTGACCCTGTCCGTTCTGCTGCGGGCCATGCTCTACATCCTGCTGTCCGTCATCATCGGCGCGCTCCTGTACGTGCTGTACCGGAAGACCTATTCCGGCGTGGTGTACAGCAGAGCGTTTGCCGTGTCCGTCTTCGGCATGACGGTGCTGACCTGCGCCATCATCGTGACCATCCAGTCCAATACGGTGCTGTCCCTGGGCATGGTGGGCGCGCTCAGCATCGTGCGGTACCGGACGGCGGTGAAGGATCCCATGGACCTGCTCTACCTGTTCTGGGCCGTGGCGTCCGGCATCGCGACGGGGGCCGGCATGTTCCTCATCGCCCTGTTCGCGTATGTCGTCATGGCGGCGATCCTTCTGATCCTCGGCCGTCTGAAGGGCAAGCGGGACGAGATGTATATCCTGCTGATCCACTATACCGGTGACGGCATCGATGAGAAGGTCCGCCGCGCTCTGGGCACCCATCCCTATAAGATCAAGTCCCGCACCATGCGCAAGACCGATATGGAGATGGCCGTCGAGGTCCGGGTGAAAAAGAACGATACCCGCTTCGTGGAGGACCTTCGCAAGGACGATGCCATCCGCGACCTGACCCTGGTCCAGTACAGCGGGGACTATATCGATTAACCGCCCCATCCCGCCCAATAACCAAAAACGCCGCACGGAATCCGCATCGCCGGAGCGTCATGCCCCGCTTCTTTCCGTGCGGCGTTGTCTGTCAGGACGTTTATCCCGGACTTCGGGAAAAGCGGAAGCTGCGGGGCCTTGTCCATGGTAAGTCCCCAAAAATAAAGGGAGGATCCCGTTTTGAAATTCATCCACCTTGCGGACCTGCATCTCGGCAAGCGGGTCCTGGAATACAGCATGACCGGGGAGCAGAGCCATATCCTCGGGGAAATCCTCCGCGTCATCGGGGAGGAGCGGCCCGACGCCGTTCTCATCGCGGGGGACGTCTACGATAAATCCATCCCCTCTGTGGAGGCCGTGGAGATGTTCGACGGCTTTCTCGGACGTTTGGCGGAGATGGGGACCGAGACCTTCATCATCAGCGGCAACCACGATTCCCCGGAGCGGGTGGGCTTTGCCTCCGGTCTGATCGATCCCAGCGGCATCCATCTGGCGCCGGCGTACAGAGGAAGGACGGAGCCCTTTGTCCTCCGGGACGGATTCGGCCCCGTGAAGCTCTATATGCTGCCCTTCCTCAAGCCCGCCATGGTCCGTCCCTTCTTCCCGGACGCCCGGATCGACTCCTGGACGGACGCCCTCCGGACCGCAGTGGATGCGCTGGAGATCGACCCGGCGGAGAGGAACGTGCTCGTCGCCCATCAGTTCGTCACAGGCGGGGAGCGGTCCGAGTCCGAGGAGGTCTCCGTGGGCGGCGCGGACAATGTGGACGCATCCGTGTTCGACGCTTTCGACTACGTGGCTCTGGGCCATCTGCACCGGCCCCAGAACGTGGGATCCCCCCGGGTGCGGTACGCCGGATCCCCCCTGAAATATTCCTTCTCCGAGGTTGACCACGACAAATCCCTCACCGTGGCGGAGCTGGGGGAAAAGGACTCCCTGACCGTCCGGACCGTCCCGCTGAAGCCTGTCCGGGACATGCGCCGGATCCGGGGGACCTATCGGGAGCTGACGGACCGGAGCCGGTACCTGGGCACGGCAACGGACGACCTTCTGCAGATCACCCTGACGGACGAGGAGGATATCCCGGACGCGGCGGGCAAGCTGGCGGCGATCTATCCGAACCTTCTGAAGCTGGATTACGACAACGCCCGGACGAGATCCGGCGCGGGTGCCGTCAGCGCGGAGAACCCGGAGAGGAAGACGCCCGCCGCGCTCTTCGCGGAGTTCTACGAGAAGCAGAACGGCCTGCCGCTGACAGAAGAGATGATGGCCTATGTCGAAGCGCTGTTTGAGAAGATCGGGGAGGAAGAGAGATGAGACCGCTGAAGCTGGAAATGAGCGCCTTCGGACCCTACGCCGGCCGGTGCTCCGTGGATTTTGAAAAGCTGGGGACCTCCGGGCTCTACCTCATCACCGGCGACACGGGAGCCGGCA
>CACWLT010000261.1 GCA_902761695.1 uncultured Ruminococcus sp. | reverse complement strand
ACAAGCTGGCGGACGCGGCGGCCCCCTCCCGCATCGGGAACGCGGAGGTCGTATTCACCAACCGGGTGAAGATCGGGGAGGCGGTGCTGAAGGCATGCCCCAACCTGAAATACGTGTCGGCGCTGGGGACGGGCTACGACATGATCGACGTGGCGGCCTGCCGGGAGCGCGGGATCGAAGTCTGCAACGTGCCGGGCTATTCCACGGACTCCGTCGCACAGGTGGCCTTCTCCCTGCTGCTGTGCAATGCCTTTGATCTCTACGGCTACGCGCAGATGGTGAAGGACGGGAACTGGACCGGCGTTCCGGGGTTCCATTACGAGCTGACAAGGTTCACGGAACTGGCGGGGAAAACGGCGGGCGTCTATGGCTGCGGCGCCATCGGACGGAAGTTTGCCGCGATCTGCAGGGCCTTCGGCATGCGGGTGCTGGCTACCCGGCGCTCGAAAACAGAGGGGGAGGAGGACGGGATCCTCTACGTGACGCCGGACGAGCTTCTGGCGGAGAGCGATTTTCTGTCCATTCACTGTCCGCTGACGGACGAGACGAGGGGCATGGTGAACCGGGAATTCATCGACAAGATGAAGGACGGGGCGGTGCTCGTCAACACGTCCCGGGGCGCGGTGCTGAACGAGGCGGACGTGGCGGAGGCGCTGCGGTCCGGGAAGCTGTCCGGCGCGGGCATGGATGTGCTGGCGAAGGAGCCCGCTGATCCGGCCAATCCCCTGCTGACGGCTCCCCACTGCATCATCACGCCTCACTGCGCCTGGACCTCGAAGGAGGCGCGTCTGCGGCTTATGGACATTCTGGAAAAGAATCTGCGCTCCTTCGTGGACACCGGCTGCGGCATCAACCGGGTGGGAGTGTGAGACAGGCAGATATGCCTATATAAAGAACAACAAACCGGAGCGGAAAGGCGGAAAACCTTTTCATTCCGGTTTATCTTTTATTTTCCGATTTCGGTTCACGGGCGTACTGCCCAGAGGATCAGATCCCACATGGGGATGCAGGGGACCCGGCGGAGATAGAGGCGGTGGCGGGGAAGGAGGGCGCGGATCAGCAGGGGAAGCTGCCACAGATCCTCCGTCCGGTGGTAGAGGGACACGGCCATGGAGGGCTGATCCCGCAGAATGACCGTTTTGCCTCCCCGGATCGCCCGTTCCTCCGCACCTTCCACATCCAGCTTGATGAACTCGGCGGTTTCATGGGCCAGGAGGGTATCGAGGGTGACGGCGGGGATGGAGACAGTGCGGCTCCGGCGGTTTCTGCCGTCCTGTCCCGATCCGCGGCTTCCTCCGGCGGCATAGGGGAGGTTTCCGTCCGCATCCCACAGAGCGGCGTTCACGGGGACAACGGCGGCGCGGGTCTCCTGTTTGGCAAACACGCCGAGCTTTTCCGCCGTTTTCGGGTCCGCTTCAATCGCCAGGATCTTCTGCGGGTTGAGAGCGTCGATCATCTCACGGGCGGTATCTCCCCGGAACGCGCCGCCATCCACCGCCGTGATGATTCCGGACGATCCGAGCAGGGAGGAGCAGGTGACGCCGAAGGGCTCCGCATCGGCGAGACAGGACAGCTTCCCGGTCAGACGGAAGTCCACCGCGTTATCAAACAGCGCTTTGGACCGCTCGTCCTCCAGCATGGCGCGGACCTCGTCCAGCTCGTCCCGGTGTTCCTGCGCGTACCGGCTGTCAAACAGCGCGCCGCCGTAAAGAGGAACCTCCGGGATGCGAAGGGTGTGGCGGGCATCCAGCTCACGGATGAAGGCCATGACCTCGGGACGGTTCGAGCCGAAAGCAAGCAGGATCACGAAATCGTCCCCGCACCGCGCCCGGACCTCGCCATAGCTGAGAACGGGAAATCCCCGGAAGCTGCGATCCCGCACGAAGCCGTCCGAGGCGAAGACCCCGGCGATGGGGATGCCGAACCGCTCCGCCGCGTCGAGGATCTTGTCCGCGCCGTTGCCCGTGCCGTAGAGCCAAATCGGACGCGTTTCCCCGGTCAGCTCGTCCCAGAGGCAGGAGGCGAGATCACGCATCGACGCCGAAGAAGCGCATGGCGTTGTTCCAGAGGATATCCTCCCGCTCGTTGTCCGTCAGGGTCAGGCGGAAGAAGCGCTCCAGCTCCTCCTTTGTGTTGACCACGGGATAATCCGTGCCGAACATGACGTTTTCCACGCCCAGCTTCGCGATGATGCCGTCCGCCGTTTCGGGGGTCATGGCCCAGAGCGCACTGGATGTATCGTACCACACGTTTTTCCGTCCGGCCAGCAGGGGAACAGAGAAATCCCAGGCCTTGTATCCGCCGAGATGGGCAGCCACCACCACCAGCTCCGGGAACATCTCCAGCACCCGCACCAGCTTGTCCGCAGAGGAGAACTGATACTCCGGCCGGTTGTCGCCCATGTGGAGGTAGAGGGGCATGTGCTCCGCCTGAAGAATCTCATACAGGGGCAGGAGCCGGGGATCGTCGATGTTCACACCCTGAATATCCGGATGGATCTTGACGCCCCGCAGGCCCAGGGATTTGCACCGGGCGATCTCCCCTTCAAAATCGGGGTAGTCCTGGTGCATGCCGGCATATCCGAAGGTGGTGAAGCCCCGGGAGCGGGAATACTCCGCCAGAGCCGCGATGGAATCGTTGACCTTCGGCACCTGATGGGCGTTGGTGGCCACGGAGAACAAGAGATAACCGCCGACCCCGTTGGCTTCCGCCTGGGATTCGAGATCCGCGTAAGTGCCCTTGCCCAGGACGTCGAAATTGTAGAAATGCCCCAGATTCACGCAGGCCTTTTCCGCGATTTTCTCGGGGTAAGTGTGGGTGTGCACATCGAAAACTCTGAACATGGAAAACCGTCCTTGATTTTTGATCTGGTTTGTGATATGATGATACGGAAGAAATCCGCACCGAAAAGGAGAATTCTGTATGGACTGCCTGTTCTGCAAAATCATCGCGGGGGAGATCCCCTCGACCAAGGTCTACGAGGACGACGACATGCTGGCGTTCCGGGACATCAATCCCGTGGCCCCGGTTCATGTGATCGTCATCCCGAAGAAGCACATCGCCTCCATGGATGAAATCACCCCGGAGAACAGCTGCGCCGTGGCCAAGATCTTCGAGAAGATCCCGGAAATCGCCCGTCTGGCCGGATGTGAGAACGGCTACCGCGTCGTATCCAACTGCGGCGTCGACGGCGGCCAGACCGTCCCGCACCTGCACTTCCATCTGCTGGGCGGCATGGAGCTGTCCTGGCCCGTCTTCACGAAGTAAACGGAACCAAAACGAAAAGAGAGGCGCTCAACCTCTCTTTTTTTCATTGCGAAGCTGCCGGACGGGGAAGGAGAGGGGCAATTCAGGACACAAATTCCGCGTAGATGGCGCGCATGGCTTTTTCAAAATCCGCTTCGTCCACGCCGATGATGATGTTCAGCTCGGAGGAGCCCTGGTCGATCATGCGGATGTTGATGCCGGCGTCCGCTACGGCCTTGAACACCCGGACGGCGGTGCCCTTGGACTTGATCATGCCGCGGCCCACCACCGCCACCAGCGCGAGCCCTTCCTCGATGGTCACGGCGTCCGGCTCCACGGCGTTGCAGATGCGGTTGATGATGCGCTCCCGGCAGTCGGCGATCTCGGCCCGGTTCAGCACCACGCTCATGGTGTCGATACCGGAGGGCAGGTGCTCGAACGAAATGCCCTCATGCTCGATGGCCTCCAGCACCTTCCGTCCGAAGCCGCGCTCGGCGTTCATCATGGCCTTCTCGATGGTGATGACGCAGAAGCCCTTCTTGCCGGCGATGCCCGTGATGATGCTGTTCGGATCGTAGCTGTCCGTGTGGGAGAGGATGATGGTGCCGGGATCCTCCGGGGCGTTGGTATTGCGGATGTTGATCGGAATACCGGCGAAACGGACGGGGAAGATAGCGTCCTCATGGAGCACCGTGGCGCCCATATAGGACAGCTCTCTCAGCTCCCGGTAGGTGATGAAGGAGATGCCCTGAGGATGGTCCACAATCCGGGGGTCCGCCATGAGGAAGCCGCTGACGTCGGTCCAGTTCTCGTAGAGATCCGCCTCCACGGCTCTGGCCACGATGGAGCCCGTCACGTCGCTGCCGCCCCGGGAGAAGGTGCGGATGGTGCCGTTGGGCATGGAGCCGTAGAAACCGGGAATGACGCCGTTGTCGTGCTTCTTCAGCTCCTCGGCCAGGAGGGTGTTGGTCCGCTCGGAATCGAAGGAGCCGTCGTCAAAGAACTTGACAAAGCGGGCGGGATCGATGAAGTCATAGCCGAGGTACGCCGCGAGGACCAGGCCGTTCAGGTATTCGCCCCGGCTGGCCGCGTAGTCCCGTCCGGCGGAATGACCAATGGCCCAGCGGATATGGGTATACTCCTCGGTGAGATCCAGATCCAGGCCCAGACCGCGGATGATATCGTTG